>JALOQD010000313.1 GCA_025453525.1 Myxococcota bacterium | reverse complement strand
TCCTGAATCACAGTGCGTTGGGCGAGCGCGCTCAGTCCCGCAAGCAGCGCCGGCTGGGGCGGCAGCTCCCATCGCACCCAACGCTGCGCTCGCTGCGGCGGCGAGAGCCACGGCAGCGCATGCTCCCACAGCTCTTGGTCCTCGAACAAAAAACGCAGCAGAGTCGCGCGCCCTTGCCGCACTTCTTCGCAGAGGCCAGCGCTCTCGAGCTCTGCCTTCACCTTGGTCAGCATGATCGGCGAGTACCCGATCCTGCGCGCCACCTCGCGGAGCGAGCTCGCGGTGGGATGCTCGCCCAGGAGCTGATTAAAAGGTTCGCGCAGGAGCTGATAAAGAACGAGGCACTGCGCCGCGGGGGTCAGTTTTTTTCCGGTGACTGCCCTCGGGCGTGGCTGACGCTCGCGCAAATCGATTACGGCCGTCGGCAAGAACAGCTGGCTGCCAGGGACGATGAAGGGCATGCTCTTCTGCACCAGGCGGTTGCGGGCATGGGACGGGAGAACTGGCAGCACCAGGACGACGGGCTCACCGAGAACACCGAAAATCGACTCTGCCTCGGCAGCGTACTCGCCGGGGGACACGGACGTGTGTTTGTTCGAAGCAAGCGCCAATAGGAACGACCGCCCGAAGAGCCGAACAATATGGAACTCGTATCGCGCGCGCAAAAACAATGGCAGCTTAGCCGCGCTCTTCGGCGTAAGCTCGGGGCGTTCACCCGTGAAGTTCTCCAGGTAGTCGAGAAGGCTTTCTTTGAGTGGGCGCATCTTGGATACACTAACACGGCACGCTACACCTGGCAAGTGTAGAGAAGCTATTAAGTGTACATAAGACCAATGAAAGCTAGGCCCCTGCCCTCTTTGTGCTGCACCGACGCCACACAACTTGGTTTGTTTCGCAAGTATCGCGTTTTTCGCAACACAAACCCCGTAGCCTGCAGCCCACACCACACAAACGGGCAGGTCGCGAGACTCCAAAGGCTTTCCAAATCCTTTCCAAACCAGTGTGGAGTGATGTGTTCTGTCGTGCACTGCTGTACACTCGATGTAGCTCTCCAAGTGCACGTCATTTCTGGGAAAAGCTAACAATAACGCCTACCTGCCGGAATGCATTGGGGCGAGTTCCTAAACCGAGGGTCGCAGGTTCGAGTCCTGCTGGGCGCGCCAATCATTACGCATAGTTAGCACCCATCCCCCCTCTTGCGAAATCGCTCCGTTGACACGACGTTGACACGAGCCTTTCAGGCCGACCTCCAAGAATGCGGCGGCGACTGGGGTTTGAGGTCCTCCATCACCCTGAGCTGAGCGCTCGATCCGAGGTGGGCGTAGCAGTGCGTCGACTGCTCCGACAAGTGACCCAGTTGCGCCTGAATCGCCTTCATCGAGTGACCGCTGGTCGCGGCCTGGCTCGCCACAGAGTGCCTTCCGATGGCGTGGTGTCCCAGTTCCCTCAAGCCCAGCGCTCGCTGAACCTCCCGAAGAGGTCGCTGATGGCTGTCCAGATGGATCGGAAAGCTCCCGTCCTTGGAGAAGAGAAATTCCTCTCCGCCATAGCCTTTCGCGATATGCCAATCGATGGCGTCGAGCAGGTCCTGCGATAGCTTCACGGTGTAAGCAGCATCGTTCTTTCGCGTCGTGAGACTCGCTGGTCGGCTCCGGTTTCCGACTTGCACCTGTTCGTCCACAACCAGTAGTGCCGGAATGTGGCGGATTTTGCCTCTCGAAATCGCGTAGACTTCGCCCCTTCGAAGGCCGAGCCGACAGGTCAGGTAGAAAAACAGATACCACTGAGGGAACATCTCGAACATTCCCTTCAGGAGTCGATCCCTCTCCATCTCCGAATACCACTGATGATTCTTGCGCGGCACCGACATTTTCGGAATGTACGGCACATGGGACAGCTTCTCTCTCTTCCACATAAAACCAAGCACCGCACGGATGAGAGTGAGGTGATGATTGACGGTTCTCGGCGCCAAGCTTCTGGGCAGCTTTTGCTTGAACCCGTCGAGCACCGAGGTCGTGATCTCCTCGATGAACAGATGGCCGAGAATCGGCGCAATACGACTCCAGTGGTGGTTGTAGACGTCCTTGGCTCGGGCCTTCATCTGCGTGGCCGCCATATAGTCCCTGAAGGCATCTGATAAAATGATCTGCCGCTCCCCGAGCTCCATTTGCTCCATCTTCTGTTTGCCGGAAGCAAGAGCAGCGGCTTTGGTACGAAAGCCTCCTTTCCTCACCCTGGCTTGGCCAGGGAGTTTGAAGTCGTATTGCCATGATTGCGCCAACTTCCTTACGTTGACTTCAGTCGCCAAGATGCGAGCTCCTCTCCGACTGGAACTTCCGCATCGCGGCATCACGGTCCGTCAAAAACAGGTCTAACATATCCAGACGGAATCTGCGCGAGCGCCGTGGCCCATATACAGGGATTTGTTCAGCGCTCACGAGGTTACGAAGGTGCCGCACGGAGAGCCCCGTGAACTGCGCCGCCTCTTCGTAAGTGAGCCAGGTCATTCTGGTCGGCAGGACGAGTTTGCTGGACGGTCTCGTCGGTGTGGTCAAATTCTCGGTGATCGCCACATCTGTGGCGGCCTTGCAGATCGGCGTATGGGCGCCGCAAGCGCGCGGTCGGCGACGACTAGCTTCGCAGGTTTTCCGTTTGTCGAAATCTCGACCCATTTGCCAATTCTCCCCAAGTCGGTCCCTGTCTCGTGCGGTCCACACAGGGTGTCGAAACAACACGGCCATTCTGATCCGTGAGGCAGTCCAACTCGGCCCTGCGCAGACCCAGCAACGCAAGACCCATACCGTCGGTTTCACGCTCGCCTCGAGCTCATCTCGACCGCTCTATCGATCTGACAATCAGAGTCATTTCCCGATGCGCGTCGTTGCTCCAGACGAGGCTTGCCAACTGTCGTCAGTCACGCCACTTGTGCCCCCGCTGGCGGCCTTTCCCGGTTTGCTGACCACCTTTCCCGGTTTGCTGACCACTTTTCCCGGTTTGCTGACCACCCTGCCCAATTTTTTGACCGCCCTCCCCCGCTCGCTCGGCATGGAGGGGCCGACCTCAGCTCGCCTCCCGGTTTCCCGCTCCCATAATCTGCCGCCTTTTCTTTGCTATCTGAGCCCTGAACCAGCTTGGCACCGCAGCTGCACAAGGCCCTTTCGGAGCAGCTGGCATGGTGCCGGCAACAACGGTCCCCGGCGTAAAGCCGGAAGGAAGGGTTAGAAGATGACATACGGATGGAATGAAGCGGAAGACCTGGCAGAGAAACACACGAGTGCGGCAAATGGGCTGTTCGTGCGGCTGGCCAACGACCGGGACAAGGTGGTCGGTGTGTTCTTGGGTAAGCCCTATGCCCGAGAGACCCACTGGACCGGGGGAGCGCTACGAGCTGTGCACCGGAGACGGGTGCCGTCTGTGCGCCGAAGGCACGCGTGCAAGCTTGCGTGTCGCCCTCAACCTCTACGTCCCGGCCGAGCGGCAGGTGAAGGTCATGGAGGGCTCGGCAAGCTGGTTCAAGGATGTCATGAAAGCGCGGACGAAATACGGGCTGGATAAATGGATGTTCGAGATCGAGCGCCAGGGCGCGGCCGGCGATCCCAAGACCAAGTACAGCATCTTGCCCGAAGAGAAGATCGACCCGGACCTGGCCGCGCACCTTGGGACACTGCAACTGCACGACCTGACCAAGGCCATCGCGGGCGACAAAAAATCCGCCCCTGCAGCCGGAGGCGCAAAGGTCAGCGCGCTGATCGACATGGGCTCGGCGAGCCAGCTCATCGGCCGGCTCAAGAGCCTTCCGCGGGAGGCCGTGGATACGTTCCTCGAGAAGTTCGGCGTGGACCGTGTTCGCGACTTGAAGGTGAGCGAAGAGAAAGCCGCGCTCACCGCGCTCGCAAGCCTCGAGGCCAAGTACCTCGGGCAGCAAGGACAGACAGAGGAAATAGACCCGTTCGCATGAGCTGAAAACAGCGGCGGACGCGTGCTTGGCGCGTTCTCGAGCTGCCTTCGACAGACCGTTGGCCCTTGCGTGAAGCGGTGGCGGTCGAAGGCAACTGGAGAGCGCGCGAGGGACTCGTCTGCCCTTTGAGCCCCGGGAATTGAGGCGAAAACCATGGACGCCCGCGACCACAACAGACCCGCTTCCTCTTACTCCTGCGAGCACTACGCTGCGCTGCCGGGAGAAAAGCGCTGTCGGGAGTACGGCCAAGGCGGGACCTGCGCGCTCAGCGACGGTCGTGCTTGTGTCGAATGGCTCAAGGCCAAGGTTCGTTCAGCTCAAACGACAACCCCCTCATTAGACCCAAAGCCGGAGACCGACCTCCTCGGTCATCCGCTACCGACGCCCAAGGCGCGGACCAAGTCCGCACCCAAACACAATCCCGTTCTCCAGGTCTCCCCCGCTGTGGCGGTACAGAAGCCCGAGAAGGACACGCCGCCGCGGGGGCTGACCACCGAAGACATCGAATCGTTCAAAGCCCTCGGGGTGGAGGTCTGCATTCACTCCGAGGCCTTGGGCGACCTCTGGCTCGTCCCGTCCTACACGGGCGAGCCCCGACAAGAGCTCACTCCCGAGCACGCGTTGACCCTGCTGTGCGTGCTCTCCGTGTTCCCCGATTCACGAGTGGTCGCGTTTGAACAATCCCCGCCGGCCTCGCCGGCGAAAGAAGGAATCCCCACATGACTCAGTTTAGAAATGATCACCTTTCGTTCAGTCGACTCGCACTCTTCGAGCAATGTCCGCTCAGCTATCGATTCAAGTACATCGAAAAGCTCGCGGGCGAATCCAACAACGCCATGCGGTTTGGCAAGGCGATCCACAGCGTGCTCGAGCAGCTCGTGCTCGAAGCCATCAGCGAGGAGCACAGCGGCGTGCTGCCCGAAGCTCGGGCCCTCGTTCTTTTCAAAGAAGCCTGGGTCGCCGAGGGGCTCTCGGGCATCGAGCTCTTTCAAGAAGGTCGCGAGACCATCCAACGGTTCATCCACGAACAGGGCGTGCTGGACGAGCGCAACGTCCTCGCCGTCGAGAAGGAGTTCCGTCTATCGGTTGGTCCGTTCACCGTGCTCGGCTTCATCGACCGCGTGGACTACGTGGACGACGAGACGGTCCAGGTGATCGACTACAAGTCGAATCACCAGCTCTTCACGCGGGACGAGGTCGATAACAGCCTTCAGCTCAGTCTGTATGCCTTGGCTGCCCGCAAGCTGTGGCCTTGGGCCAAGAAGGTAAAGCTCTGCTTCTGGATGCTGCGTCACGGCCTGCGCCAGGAGACCGAGCGCACGCAAGAACAACTCGATGCCGCGCTCGCCTACGTGGAGATGCTCGGCCAGCAGACCGAGACCGCCACCAGCTTCCCCGCGCGTCTCAACACGAACTGCCCGTACTGCTCGTTCCGCCCGTTCTGCGATGCCTACGACCGCGCACTCAAGGGCACACTCGACTACGTCTGCTCGGATCTCGCCGACCTCGACGCCGTGGCCAAGGAGCGCGAGCAGGTCGCCAAGGTCGCCAAGATTGCCTACGCCCGCAAGGAAGAGCTCGACCGCGTGCTCAAGGCCCATCTCAAGGAGCAAGGCGAGCTCGTTCTGAGCGGCGTGAAGTATCGGATGTTCAACACCACCAAGGTCGAATATCCGCTCGCCGCCACCCTAGAAGCGCTCGGACCCGTCACTGGCAAATCCTGGAACGAGCTCGTCGCTGAGCTCGCCGTCATCGACCCCAAGGCGCTCGACAGCCTGATGAAGAAGCTTGGCGGAGAAACGGATCGCAGCCGGGTGCTGCTGCTCAAGGCCGAGCTCGACGCCAACGCCACCAAGACGCACAGCCCCCGCCTTTGGGCCAAGGAGGTGACCCTATGAAATCTCTCGAGCAAATCGTTAGAAACCTCGGCATCGACGAGCTGCAAATCGCCAGATCCGCCCTCACCCGTCTCGATAAAGGGCGGAAGATCTATGGTCCTTGGAACCTCCTGGGCGACCCCCGCGATTATCCAGAAGAAGCGCTCGAAGAAGTCGTGGACGCCCTGCACTACTGCGCGGCCGAGCTCGTGCGCCTGCGCCGCGAGCATATCAAGAACAGGGGTCGCAGACCGAGGGTCTACGTATGCCATGCGGTCAGCGCAAACACAGAGAAGACCGAGCGCGCTATAAAAGCCATCTGCCGAGAGATCGTCCATAGCGGTGCTCTGCCGATCGCGCCCCAGGTGTACCTGCCCCAATTCGTCGACGAGCATTCGGCGCGTGGTCTCTCTATGACGTTCTGTCTCGAGCTGGTCGCGCTCTGCGACGAGCTACGTGTCTACGGCACGACAATCACCAGCGGCATGCGGCGGGAGATCGAGCTCGCCGAAGGGTTCGGCATCCCTGTGCGGCACATGACCGAAGAGGTGCAGCCATGAGCGGCGCTCTCTCCAGGCGCAAGGGCGTGGCGTTTGAAAGAGCGCTCGTCCTTCGCTTTCGCGAGGCCATGCCCGACGTCGAAATCAAGCGTGGCTTTCAATACCGCTCTGGCTCTGAAGCCCCCGACGTAGACGTGCCGTGCTTTTTTATCGAGGCCAAGCACCACCACCGCACCAGCGTCCGCGCTGCACTCGAGCAAGCCACAGAGGCCGCACCCGAAGGCCGCTGGCCGCTGGCGATCTGTAAAGACGACCGCAAGCCGCCGCTCGTCGCCATG
>JALOQD010000312.1 GCA_025453525.1 Myxococcota bacterium | reverse complement strand
CGCCTACACCTGTGGCGGCGGCGTTGTTGATAACTGCCCCAATGATCCCAACAAAACCGAGCCAGGCCAATGTGGCTGCGGCGTGCCAGAGGGTACCTGCGGAGGCGGAAAGATCACCCATGTGGGCACGACGAAAGTCTGGGACTCTAATGGACAAGGGATGACGATTTCTCGCCCCTCTGGCAGCGCAACCGGCGATTTGTTAGTCCTGATATTGCATCGCACCGACAACTATTTGCCGTTGTCCGTCAGTGGGTGGACTCGGGTCGCCGAGTGTCTCAAACGAGACAACCCTTATAACTGTTCTACGGCAGCGGATTGCACGAACTGGAACTCCAACTCCGCCTACTGCGACAAATTCGGAGACTATGGCCAAAAAGGGCAAGACCTGGCCCAAGCGGTTTACTACAGGGTCGTGGGCGGGAGCGAGGCAGGCTCTTATACGTTTAACTTCAAAAACAAGGTTGAGAACGGTAAGGAAATATCAGACCCGGCTTGGGTCATCCTCACGGCTTTGCGAGGCGCGGCCACGAGCAATCCGGTTCGGGACTGGCACAATACGGGTAACGACCACAACAGTGACACCGTATTCCCTTCGGTATACGGCCAAACAGGCGATATGCTGCTCCTCTCACAATCGTTCGATGACACTATCGCACAGTCGAAATTCGGAGCTCCAGACGGGACAACCACGTTCGGATATGTCAGCCAGAGCGATGAAGCTGGTTTTCTCTTTGGCGGAATCCTGAATTCGACTGGCGAGACTGGAACAAAGAAAACAAACGGAGACGGCGGCCCTAGCGACAAAGACATCTCGGTTTCGCTCACCATTAAGCCCAAATGATGTCTGTGATGCGCGAATTACCCGTTTCTCAGAGCCTGCAAGGCGTTCTCGAAACCTAAAGGCCAGACCTCCTCGAACCGCAATCGCTGTCCGGTTCGCGGATGGTCGAAGGCGAGGAGCTCGGCGTGCAGGGCCTGGCCCGCGAGCTCTTGGTGGATGGCGGCAAGAACAGAGCTGAGCTTCTTGGGGCTGTAGACCATGTCTCCGAGGACGGGAAACCCGTGGTCGTGGCAATGGACGCGCACCTGGTGAGTTCTGCCGGTGTGAAGCGTCACCACGAGGCGAGCCGCGCCTTCGAAGCGCTCTGCCACGGTGAAATCGCTGACCGCGCGCTTGCCCTTTTCGAGCTTGCTCGTGAAAAGCTTGCGTTCCGTAGGGTGTCGACCGTGGAAAGTGCTCCACGTCCCTTTGTCAGGCGGCGCGCCGCACACGAGCACCTGATAGCGACGATCGACGCTGTGCACATGGAACTGCTCGGCGAGCGCCGCATGGGCCTGCGCGGTCTTTGCCACCACCATCAGCCCCGAGGTGTCCTTGTCGAGGCGATGCACGATGCCCGGACGGAAGGGATCCCCCCCGGCCATGGGGTGAGCGTAAAGCAGGCCGTTTACGAGAGTGCCGCGGGGATGTCCTGGCGCAGGGTGCACCACGAGGCCCTTGGGCTTGCACAGCACGATGATTTCTTCGTCCTCGTGCCGGATGGCGAGATCCATGGGCTCAGGCTCCAGGGAGAGCGGCTCGGGGGGCGGCACGCAGAGGATGACGTGCTCTCCGAGCTTGAGCTTGTAGGACGGCTTGAAGGAATGTCCGTCCACCGTGCACTGGGCCGCGTCGAGGAGCTTCTTGATTTGCGAGCGGGAGAGAACGATCTCGGGCTGGTCCGCCAAATACTGATCGAGACGAACGCCGACCTCGTCTTCCTCGACGGTGAAGCGATAAATGCCCAGGTGGCCAGAGGCGAAGTCCGCCTCTACCAGAGCTTGCACTTGATATGCCCCTTCGACCTCACTAAAAGGTCGATGATGGCTCGATCGTAAAAGTTTTTGCCGAACAGGTCATGGGTCACGCGGCTGCGGAAGAGCTCGCGACCTTCCTCGATCTCCTCGGCTAGAATTTCGAACAGACTGTCGTTCTGAAGACCCTCAACGATTTTCTCCTCGTTATAAAGGGACAGATCCGACGCGATGGCGCGAGCCAGTCTACGGGCAGCTTCTTCTGTCTCGATGACGCGCATGGGTTCTCCTTGTCGTCTTTCGCTTGCGAAAAGCTAGCACGGCAGCTGCCAGTCAAGCAACAAATGGGGTATGGTTTCTCCATGTCCAAGGTGCTTCAATCCCAAGTCCGCAGGGTGATGATTTTGGCGCAGGCCAATATCGAGAAAAAAGGACACGGTCCTTTTGCCGCGTTCATCGCCCGGGGCTCGGAGGTCATAGCCAAAGGCACGAATCGCGTCGTGGCGACCTGCGATCCAACCGCCCACGCCGAGGTGGTGGCCATCCGAGCCGCTGCCCGCAAGCTCGGCACTCACGAGCTCCACGGTTGCACGCTGATATCGAGCTGCGAGCCCTGCCCCATGTGCCTGGCCGCGGCCTATTGGGCGAGAATCGAACACATCGTTTTCTGCGCGAGCCGCGCCGACGCTTGCGCAGCGGGGTTTGACGACGACTTCATCTACCAGCAGATGCCCCTTCCCTTTTCCGAACGCTCGATAGCCTTCACGCGCCTTCTGCCCGAGCTCGCGCAGTTGCCGTTTCGCGCGTGGCTCGACCGCAGCGACAAGGTGCCGTACTGACCATGCTTCGGCCTGCGATCACCGCGCGCTCACCCCGGCTGCTGGTCTTCGGAATCGATGGCGCAGGGCTTGATCTCGTGGACTCTCTCATCGCACGCGGCGACCTGCCGGTCATCGGGGAGCTCCTCTCCCGCTCGGCCGTGGCTCGCTGCCGTTCCACGACACCTCCTACAACGCTCCCAGCGTGGACGACCTTTCTTTCCGGCGCTCATCCCTCGACGCACGGCGTGCCGGATTTTACCGTGCGACGAGGATATCGCGTCCATTTTGTCGGAGGCGCGTCGAGGGCTTGTCCCACCTGGCTGTCCTATGTTGAGTTCCTCGGGCTCACCGTGGGCACGGCCTTTTTTCCTGCCACTTTTCCGCCTGAAAAACTCCGGGGCTATCAAATATCCGGATGGGACAGCCCTGTGACCACCGCCGGAGACAGCTCCTTCGTGCATCCGCAAAGCCTTCACGGGGAGCTGCGCCAGGCCTTTGGCAAAGACGCTCTTGCGTTCGACGCCATCGACGAGTTCTCCAGCCGAAACGATCTCTACGATCGCGCGGCCACTTTGCTCCCGCGCGCCGTGCAGCGCAAAGCCGACGTCGCGGCCTTCCTCTTGTGCCATCGTCCCGTGGACGTCGCCATGTTCTACTTCGGCGAGACCGATACGGCGGCCCACCACTTTTGGGCGTTTTTCGACCGAAACTCTCCCCGCCGGCCGAGCCACGTTCGCACGGAGCTCGAGCAGGTGCTGCCAAACGTGTATCGCGCCGTGGATCGCGCTATCGGCACGCTGATCGATATCGCCGGACCAGAGACTGCGATCGCGCTGGTGTCAGACCACGGGAGCGCTGGCTCGTCCGACGTGGCGTTGCACCTGAACAACGTTCTAAGCGAGGCGGGTCTTCTCGCAAAACGCCGTCGTGGCCTCGATGCCCAATTGTGGCGAGGCAGGGCCGCGTCCTTTGTGCCGAGTCCGTTGCGACGTTCACTCTTTCGCTTGGCAGGGGGGCTCTTGCCCTCTCTCGTCGAATCCCATGTTCGATTTGGCGACATCGATTGGAGTCGCACCAGAGCCTTTTCCGAAGAGCTCGGCTATGCCCCGTCGATTTGGTTCAACCAGCTCGGTCGCGAGCCACAAGGCGTCACGCGGGCGCGGGATCGGCGCTTCTTGGCCGATGAAGTACGCGCCTGTCTGCTTCAACAGCGAGATGACCGAGGGCGGCGCCTGGTCCGCGATGTCGTACCGCGCGAGGAGTTGCATCAAGGGCCCTTGGCCCATTTGCTGCCCGACCTGTGGATCGAGCTCGAAACCTTGGATGGCTACGAACCCGTCTGCCTGCCCTCTAGCACCTCGCAAGGACACACCGTGCGCCGCCTGCGTGAAGCCGAGCGCCTTGGACGCAAAGGCCGCAGCCTTCCCGGATGCCACAGCGCCCATGGTCTATTCTCTTTGCATGGGAGGGGAGCGCCTTGGGGGCGACACGGCGACATCGCCCTGCAGGACACAGCGCCAACCTTGATGAGCGCGCTCGGCCTGCCTCCGGCCCCGTGGTTCGAGGGAACGACTCGCTTCGATCTCGAAGCCCCGTCTCCCTCCTCCTGGACGGCCGTCGATGCCCCGCTGCCCGCTCCCTATGCGCCAGACGAGGAGCGCCTGGTTGCCCAGCGGCTGCGGCGCTTGGGATACCTCGACGAATGAGTGATAGCACACACAACTTCATCTCGATTGTCGTGCCTGCGTACAACGAAGAGGCCTGCCTGCCGTTGCTCGCGCAGGTCATTGAGCAGACCTTCTCGACGACACAGTGGGACTACGAGGTGATCATCGTCAACGACGGCTCCACCGATCGCACGGGCCCCATTCTCGACTCGCTCGCCAGCCAGGATCCGCGCGTCCGAGGCCTTCATCTCGCCCGCAACTTCGGCCACCAGGCAGCCATGCTCGCCGGCCTTTCCGAGTCGCGCGGTCAAGCGGTCATCACCATGGACGCCGACCTCGAGCAACCGCCATCTGTGATTTTGGAGATGCTCGAGCGCTGGAAGAATGGCGCGCAGATCGTCCACGGCGTGCGGCAGGATCACCCGAGCACGGGCTGGTGGAAGCGCACGAGCTCCCGTTGGTTTTACAAAGTCCTGCGGTTCTTGTCGCGCATCCCCATCGAGCCGGGCATGCTCGATTTCAGGCTGTACGATCGCACCGTGGCAGATGCGCTGCTCTCCATGCCAGAAGCCGATTTCTTTCTGCGCGGCCTGTCGGTCTGGGTGGGATTCGCGCAGGTCCGGCTGCCCTATCGAGCCAGCAAGCGAGTGGCTGGCAGAACCAAGTTTCACACCCGAGCCATGTTCGCCTTTGCCCTGCGCGGCATCACGTCTTTTACGACGTTTCCGCTGCGCCTCGCCACGTATCTCGGGCTGCTGATGACCCTCGTATCCTTGGGATTTGGAACGTATGTGGGCATTCGTCACTTCTTCTGGGAGCACCCACAACCGGGCTATGCCTCGACCATCCTGCTCATCGCCTTTCTGATGGGCGTGCAGTTTCTGCTCATTGGCCTGCTCGGAGAGTACGTGGGACGCATCCACCTCGAGGTCAAGCACAGGCCGCGGTTCCTCGTGGCGCGCCGCACCTCTCGCAAACCCCAATGAAGATTCTGCATGTCTACGCCGGGCCGTTTCCCACGGTGCAAGGCACGCAAGCCCTCGTGGACGCGACCTGCGAGCTCCTGTCGCGCGCAGGTCACGAGGTGCATTTGCTCGTCTACGCGCATGCCCCCGTTTCAGCCGTGCAAAGCTACTCTATTCACCGCGTCCCAGACAGGCCGAAGGTCCGCAGCACCCGCTCGGGCCCGAGTCTCGGGAAGCTCATCCTCGACCTGCGGCTCGCGGCGCAGGTGCGTCGACTGTCTGCCAGGCTCGAGCCAGACATCGTGCACGCGCACCACTACGAAGCCCTTTTGGCCTGCTGGTTCGCAGATCCGCAAGCGCGCCGGCCCCTCGTGTTCCATTGCCATGCGCTTCTCTGGCCAGAGCTCGAAACGTACTTTCCAAGGGCGCTGCGTATGCCCCTGCGGCTCGTGGGAAGATGCGCGGATCGCTTTCTGCCGCGCCTCTCGCATTCGACAGGAGCCGTAACCCTGCACGCGGTGCACGAGCTTCAACAGGCCAGTCCAGGACTTGACGTCGCTCTACTGACGCCCTATGTCGCCGAGCCCACAATCGCACAGGCCTGCGTGGAAACGAGGCGCGACAACCTCGTCAGAGCCGTTTACGTTGGAAATCTCGATGCCTATCAGGATCTCGATTTGCTCCTCGATGGTCTCGAAATGCTGCCTCCAGAGCGCCGATGCCAGTTCGAGGTGCTCATCGTCACAGACAGCGAGGCCACGCCGTTTCGAAGAGACCTCGAACGACGAGGAATCTCCTCTTTTGTACGTGTCATCTCCCATGGCCCCCTAGGACAAGCGCACGCGCTGCTTCGAAGCGCGGACATTGCCCTCGTACCGCGCACCACCGAAGGGGGCATGCCGATCAAGCTCGTCAATGCGCTGGCAGCCGGTGTTCCTGTGCTGGCCAATCGTCGCTCAACCGCCTTTCTGCAAGACGGCGTCGAGGCGCGGCTGGTCGACATACGCTCCAAGCACGCGGTCGCCCACGCCCTTGGTGAGCTCATTTCAGACCCAGCGCTTCGGCGGTCCTTGGGACGCGCTGGCAAGCTGGCCGCAGACAAGTGGTTCAGCAGAATCCGCGCCGAGCGCGACCTCGAGGACTTGTACCGAGCCGCTCTATTGCGAGCCGAAGGGACAGACCAATAGGTCAGCTCCCCACCGGAATCAGCCCAAACGTTCATTGTCCATCCTAAAAATGCAATCCTGGAAGCCTCGGAGAGTGCCAAGTCGCTTGACCAGATTTTCCGGGATGGGGGTTTTTGAGGAGTGGTAGTCATACTGGAGTGACGTCATCGGGTGACATGGAAAGCGTGATTTACACTTTACACCCTCGGTTGCAAAAAAAGTGATTTCGCAAATCAAGACCCAGTCTTTGTCTACGCAGAAACAAACCAACTC
>JALOQD010000311.1 GCA_025453525.1 Myxococcota bacterium | reverse complement strand
AGGTCGAGGCGCTTTTGCCAGCAAGGCGCGAGGAGAGGGAATACTGGTGGTATTCACTGGACGAGCAACGCAGCTGGACGAGATGCATCGGCTGCCCAAGCTGGGAAGTCATTTTTGCGTGAGCCCTTAGGGCGCGGCGGCTCGAAGCTGGCTAGGCCAAGCTCATGGCTTCGGAAGCTCACCGGCCTGCTCGACGCTGCCGTCTCCGAGCTCGCGCCCGCTTTCCTCGGCGCTCGTCTCCTGCCGCGTGTCATCAGCGCTCTCCTGCGGCAGCGGCAAGGAGTGGGCCTCTTCTTGGGTGTGAACCAGCGTTTTTTGGAGCTCCCACATGTCGAGCAGCGGCAAGCCATTCTTGCCGGTCCGCCCCACGGACGGCTTAATCATTCGCATTTTGGCCACGGCATCGAGATGCACCGACAACAGGCGATAGCCGTGTCTTAGGAAAAAGCGCAGCGCCCTGAGATTGTCATTGGTCGTGACGAGACGAACCTTGTCTATCCCGAGCACCGCGAGCGCGGTCTCGGCTTTTTCGAGCAGCGCGGTGCCCACGCCCTGGGACTCGACAAAGCTGTCGAGGGAGACGATCTCGGCCTGAGCTTGCTCAGCGTAGACCGTCAGCAGACCGACAATGGCGCCGGCCTCGTCCAATGCGACGATGCCCTGCACATCGGCTGGCGAAAACACTCGATCCACAGTGACGACTGGCATGCCCCATCGCCGCCATCCGGTCATGACCTCCGCAACCGTCGCCGATCTGATGACTATTTCCTTCATCCGATTTCTCTCTCGTTAAGTCTGTAACGAACTACCGATAGATCGAATCAGAGGGATGTGTAAGGATATTTTCTTCTGGCAAAGCGCCATGCTCGACAAGGAGGACACCCCCATGAAAACGCCCCGCAACGATGCGCCAATCCTCGTCACAGGCGGCAGTGGCTATATCGCCTCCCATGTGGTGGCACAGCTCCTTCAGGCTGGCCGCGCCGTTCGAACGACCGTTAGAGACAAGGGCAGCCCCTTGAGCGTGGCCCACCTCGTCGCGCTCGCGAAAAAGGCGCCGGGAACCTTGACGCTGTTCGAGGCAGACCTGCTCGAGCCCGGTTCGTTCGACGAAGCGGCGCAAGGCTGCCAGGTGGTCATCCACATGGCCTCCCCATTCAAGCTCGCTGGTCTTGATAATCCCGTGCGACAGCTCATCGTGCCCGCTGTCGAAGGCACGCGCAATGTCCTGCGCGCGGCTGAAAGAGCACGCACCGTGGAGCGCGTTGTGCTCACCTCCAGCGTCGCGGCGGTGTACGGAGACTCGGCGGATCTGGCGGCCCTGGGCAAGACCGCGTTCGACGACAAAGACTGGAACACGACGAGCAGCGAGACGCACCAGCCTTATTCGTACTCGAAAACAGCGGCTGAACGAGAGGCGTGGAAGCTCGTTAAGGAGTTCAACCGCTTCGATCTCGTGTGCATCAATCCGGGGTTCGTCATGGGGCCGTCGCTTTCCAAACGCGCCGACTCGACCAGCATCGACTTTATGATCAACTTGGCTGGCGGAAAGTTCAAAATGGGCGTTCCAGACCTGCGCTTTGCCCTCGTGGACGTGCGGGACGTGGCTGCGGCCCACATCGCTGCGGCCACCCTTGCGCAGGCGAGCGGTCGATACATCCTCACCTCAGGCTCGCTCTCTGTTCTCGACATGGCGGATCTCATGCGCGCCCGCCTGCCTCGACCTTATCCGCTGCCCAAACGCCTGGCGCCGAAGTTCATCGTGTGGCTCGCAGGGCCGAGCCAGGGCTTCTCTCGCCGCTTTGTCAAACAGAACGTCGGCTGGCCCCTAGCTTTTGACAACTCGCGCAGCATATCCGAGCTGCGCATTCAGTACACGAGCCCGACCAAGACACTGGTCGATCATGTGGCCCAGCTCGAAGCCGATGGGCTGCTTTTGCATCGATGATGTTGGCGGCTCAGTTTTCGCAGCGCCACCACGCCGTGACGTGAGCACCATCCTCCAGGGAGATTCCTCGACGCCGTAACTCCTCGCGCAGCCGATCGGCCTCTGCGTAGTCCTTGCGCTCCCGAGCTTCATCGCGGCGCTGCACCAAGACCTCGACTTCCGGATCTTCGGGTCGCGCGACGAGGGTGGCGTCGACGTTCAGGAAGCTCAGCACGTCGTCCAGCCTGCGCAGCACATTGAGCAGCTTCTGAGCGCGATCCGAGGGCAGGGCGCCGCGCAGCAGCACGGGGTTGACTTTGCGCACGAGCGCGAACACGGCGCCCATGGCCTTGGGCACGTTGAGGTCCGAGTCCAAGGCCGCGTCGAAGTCGGCCTGCAGCAGGGCGGCGAGATCGATGTCAGGGGTGCTCTCCTCACCTTGCGTGACTTGCGCCTCTTGTGCGCTGGTCGAGGCAGCGCGCAGGCGCACGAGAAAGCCATCGAGCCGTCGCAGGGTGGCGCGAGCTGCCGCGAGCTTGGTCTTTGAGTAGAGGAGGGGCGAGCGATAGTGGGTGGAGAGCAGCGCAAACCGGACGTCGCGAGCGCAAAATCCCAAGGCTTCGATGTCCGCGAGGGTCACGGCGTTGCCGGTCGAGCGGGACATCTTCTTGCCGTCGGCGAGCACGATCTCCGAGTGCACCCAGAATCTCGCTGGTCCCTTGCCATAGAGCGCCTCGCACTGGGCGATTTCGTTTTCGTTGTGGGGAAACACGAGATCCGTGCTGCTCGTGTGGATGTCGAACTGTTCTCCCAGATACCGCGTGGACATGGTGGCGCATTCGATGTGCAGACCAGGACGGACGTTGCCCCATTCGGTCTCGTAGAAAATGTCCCGGGACATCTCGGCCAAGGTGGCGCGCTTGAGCAGGGTAAAGTCCCGCGGGTTGTCTTTCTCGTACTCGTCGAGGTCGACCGTGGTGCCCAAGCGGATCTTGGTCATGTCGAGCCCAGAAAGGGAGCCGTACTGCGGCAGCTTGCCGATGTCGAAGTACACGCTGCGCAGCTTCTCGTAGGCCACGCCTTTGTCGATGAGCTTGCGGGTCAGCGCGACCATGTCGTCGACGTGCGCAGACGCCCTCGGGTACTTCCAGGCGCGCTTGACCGACAACGCATCCAAGGTGGCGAGGAATTCATCCGCGACCTCGCTGGTGAGCTGCTTGACGCTGATGCCACGGCGCAGCGACTCGGCAATGGTCTTGTCGTCGAGGTCGGTGATGTTCATGACGTGGCGCACCTCGAGGCCACAGCGTTCGAGGTACCGCCGCAGCACATCGGTCACGAGCACGCGGCGCAGCAGTGCGAGCGTGGGCGAGGCGTTCACCGTGGGACCGCAGGTATACATGGACACCTTGCCCGGCGACAGAGGTTCGAAGGTCCGCCGTGCCCTGCACAGGGTGTCGTAGAGCTCGAGCTTCATCTCCCTTTTGGCCGAAGGCGCGCACAGGCCGAACAGAGGCGTCGAGAGATATCGCTCTCCACCGTCGGCGAGCAGCGTCACGATCACGCCGGATTCGAGTGACACGGCGAGCTCTAGCGCCGCGTGCAAGGCCGCGCCCGAGCTCATGCCCACAAACAGCCCCTCTTCGCGGGCGAGCAGTCGCGTGGCGGCGAACGCATCCGCGTCGGCTACGTTGATTTTGTCGTCGAGCCTGCTCCGCTCGAAGATGCCCGGACGGTAGGCTTCTTTCAGGTTCTTCAGGCCCTGAATCTTGTGGCCGAGGTAGGGCTCCACGCCGATGATCCGGATGTCTGGCCTGTGCTGCTTGAGGCCCAGGCTCGTCCCCATGAGCGTGCCCGAGGTTCCCATGGCCGCGACGAAGTGGGTGATTCGCCCCTCGGTCTGGGCCCAGATCTCCTGCGCCGTGCCGCTCTGGTGGGCCGCTGGGTTTGCCGGGTTGTTGTACTGATCCGCAATGAAATACTTGCCAGGCTCGCGCCGCACCAGTCGGTAGACCACTTCGATGGCGCCGTCGGTGCCGAGGTGCGGCGGGGTGAGCAGAAACTCGGCTCCCAAGGCCCCGAGGATCTGGCGCCGCTCCTGACTCACGGCCTCGCTCATGGCGAGCATGACCTTGTAGCCCTTGCACGCGCCCACGAGCGCTAGGCCGATACCCGTGTTGCCGCTCGTGGCCTCGAGGATGGTCTTGTCCTTGGTGAGAACGCCGCCGCGCTCGGCTGCCTCGATCATCGACAGCGCGATGCGGTCCTTGACCGAGCCGCCTGGGTTATGACCTTCCAGCTTGACCCACAGCTCGACCTTGGGATTGGGACACAGGCGCTGGAGCCGCACCAAGGGAGTATTGCCGATGAGCTCGAGGGTCCCGCTGCGAAAGATGGGTGCATTCATGGGAAATGAGGCTACCACCGGGCGCGCCCTGGGACCAGTGGGGCGGCGTTCGGACGCCGATTTCGTGCCCTGCGAGGGTTGGTCGCGCTAGGATGGGCCATGCGAAAGAAGAGTGTCCTACTTGTTTTGTGCGTGTTCATCATGGGCGCTGGCCCGTGCGACCTTCTGGAACCCCCCCTCGATACCGACACCGTGGAGGCCGATACCTCGACCGATACCGAGGACTGCGAGCCGCCCTGCATCGACGAGTTGCGGGTGGACGTGGTTCGCTCAGACAACCAAGCCTTTGCAGATGGCGCCTATGACTTTAATATCTTCACGCCCAAGCATGGCGAGATCGTCATCCGCTGTTGGCTGTGGACCTCGATGGTAGAGCAGCCATTGGAGTGCACCTATAGTGGCCTGGTGACACCCAGGCTCGCCCTCGAAGACAGCGGCACCGCCTTTGCCCTCGCTCTTCCCGTGGCCCCTTTAACCTCAACCTGGGTCGTCCTATATTCCGGGGGAGAGGTCGGTCGCAAGGACCTCGCTCCTCAGTACGAACCGCAGGAGCAAAGCGGCTGCGCTGCCGACTGCGTCGAGGCCGACGAGGTGATGGCCGTGGAAATCTGGTAGCCTCCTGGGAGGGGGGGGAAGGTCGGAAGGGGGGAATGGGTGGGGCCCCCCTCCACCCCTGATCGCCCCGGCCAGGGCGTCGCCGCAGAGCGACCTCAACTGGTGACAACCGCGGTCTTTTCGAACGCTCCTATTGCGCGATTCAGCGCCGAAGTGCATGCGGGGAGTGATTCGCGCGAGTTTTTTTGCGGACAGGTTCCCGCCTTTTCTGCTACCGTCTTCGGCATCATGATGCGGCAGAGAGACCAACGCGGGACTGGCGGATGTCGTTTAGGGCGTCCCAGCGACGCGGTTGAGGTCGATCGAGGTATCGGAACAGGGACGCAAGGCGCCGGAGTACCGCCGATGGCGGCGACGAACATGGGGATTGTTTTTCCTACACCCCAGAGGAATTGCCATGGCAAATTTTTACGAAGACAACCACGACTGTAGATACTATGTCGAAAAATGGATTGATTGGGAACCACTGGTGCGGCTCACCGAATATGATTTCAAGGCAGAGGACGGGTTCAAGACTACCGAAGAAGGGCTGGCATTCTATCGAGATATTTTCGATCTAGTGGGCAAGTTCGCGGCGAACGAGATCGCACCTCGCGTCAAGGAAATCGACGAATCTGAGCACACGTTGAGTGACGGCGTCGTCGTCGCCCCGGAATCCCTGACGGAGATCTTCGAGGGGATCAAAGAGCTCGAGCTCCACGGAATGTGTCTTCCCCGAGAGCTGGGGGGCATGAATTGTCCACTGCTGGCCTACTATATCAATTCGGAGCTGATCGGTCGGGCCGAGACCGCAGTGATGGCGCACCACAGCTTTCACGGCGGCATTGCCATGGCCATGTTGATGTATTCCATTATCGAAAAGACGACCGAGTATCAAATCGATCCCCCGAAGATTGTTAAGACTCGATTTGCCGATCAGATCGACGAAATCGCCAAGGGAAATGCTTGGGGGAGCATGGATATTACTGAGCCCAATGCCGGAAGCGATGTGGGAGCATTGCGCTGCAAGGGCGAACAAGATGAAAACGGGAATTGGTTTGTCACCGGACAAAAGATTTTCATCACCTCGGGCCATGGCAAGTACCATTTCGTCATCGCCCGGACCGAGAAAGCCAAAGGCACGGATGCCTTTGATGGCCTCAAGGGACTCTCGTTGTTCCTGGTGCCAACCTATGAGGGCAATGGTGTCGGCCCCAGGAAATGGTTGGCGTCCATCAATAGTCTCGAAAAGAAGATGGGCCATCATGGTTCGGCGACGGTTTCGGCCTTTTTCGATCGCACCCCGGCGCAACTGGTGGGTGAGCGCGGCGAAGGCTTCAAGCTGATGCTCTTGTTGATGAACAACGCGAGGATCGCCGTGGGCTTCGAATCGTTGGGACTGTGCGAAAATGCTCTGCGCATGGCCAAAGCGTATGCCGCTGAGCGACCGAGCATGGGAAAGACCATCGACCATCACGAAATGATTGCCGAGTACCTCGAGGAGATGGAGACCGATATTCAGTCGATTCGGGCGCTGGCTGTCTATGCCGCTTATCACGAAGAGATGTTCCAGAAGTTGCGAATTCACCTGTATGCGTTCGTGCCCGAAGATGCGAAGGAGCGCAAAGCGCTCGAGCGACAGCAGAAGATGCACCAGCAAAAATCTCGAGCGGTGACACCGCTGCTGAAGTACTTCGCCTCGGAAAAAGCGGTCGAGATCGCTCGGCGATGCATCCAGATTCACGGCGGCGTCGGCTATACCAGGGAGTACGGCGCCGAGAAGCTGATGCGCGACGCCATGGTGTTCCCGATTTACGAA
>JALOQD010000310.1 GCA_025453525.1 Myxococcota bacterium | reverse complement strand
AATCCGTTGATGGAATGATCGCCAAACTGCGCGATGTTCAAGAGGTTCTCGAGATACTCAACGAGCTCGTCTCTCTTCATTTTTTCTGCCACTCCTCTTTTCGCCCCAAAAAAGCGAGAGGCCAGCATACCACGATCTGCGGCGCCGAAAACCGCTGCTCGACTGTTGTTGACGCTGCCTAGAACTGTGGCTACGGTGCAGCGACGTTAAGCAGTGTCCATCCCGAAATGGGAGTTTCCGGCGTCCGTCGGAAAGGCGAGGACTGTCTGAGTCGATTAAATCGATGTATGAGTTCCGCGAGCCTCGGAGAAGGATGCCGGAAACGGGACTCTCGGGATGCCAACTAAATAGAAGCGAATGATCAGGAGTCGAGACGAAATGCAGTGGTTTCTTGGATTAGACATTGGGAGCGTCAATGCCCACCTCGTGCTCGCAGATGAGAGCGGCACCGCCGTGGGGAGCTGCGTCGTGCCAGCCCGCACCGAGCCTTTGCAGGCCATAGCCACGGCCGTGACCGAGGTCTTGCTCCCGCTGCGGGGCGACATCGCCGTGTCCATCGCCGTGACCGGCCAAGGCAGAGCGGCCTTTCCCAGCAGCATCCCCCACACAGAGGTCAACGAAGTCATCGCCGCGGCGCGCGGGGCCCAAAGGCTCGTGCCCCAGGCTCGAACCGTGGTGGATCTCGGCGGTCAGCTGTCCAAGTGGATCCGCGTGGATGCCTCTGGAACCGTGGCGGATTTCGCCACCAACGGCTTGTGCGCCGCCGGCAGCGGCGCGTTCCTCGAGCAACAAGCGAGCCGGCTCGGCCACACGGCGCAGAGCCTGGGCGAGCTCGCGGGCAATGCGAGCCAGGGCGTGACCGTCGCAGGCCGCTGCTCGGTGTTCGCCAAGTCCGACATGATTCATCACCAGCAAAAAGGCACCCCCGAGGCCGCCATCGCCTACGGCCTGTGCCAGGCCCTGGCCCGCACGTTTCACTCCTCGGTGGTGGGCGGCGCGAGACTCGAGCCCGTGACCGTGCTGGTGGGCGGTGGAGCGGCCAGCGCAGGGCTCGTGCGCGCCATGCGCGAGGCCTCTGGTCTCGACCAAACGACCGGAGTCGTGCCCGCAGATCCCTTGTGCGTCTCGGCCCTGGGCGCCGCGCTCCTCTGCAGCGCCAAGCCCGTGCCGCTCTCGACCATCGCGTCTTTGACTCGAGGAGATGCCAGCGCGCCGTCCAGGGTATCGGTGTTGCCCAGGCTTCCGAGCCTCCCCCCTCGCGCCGAAGCAGGGGTGGCGCCCAGCGACTCCGAGGGTCCAGTTAAAGCCTACATGGGCATCGATGTGGGATCTGTCTCCACCAACGTGGTGCTGTGGACTCCGGACGGCCGCCTCTTGCAGCAGATCTATCTGCGCACTCGCGGCAAGCCGGTGCAGGCTCTGGCCGAGGGCATGGAGCTCGTCAAACAGGCGTTCGGCCGCCGCCTCGAAGTCCTCGGCGTGGGCACCACCGGCTCGGGCCGACACCTGGCCGCGCAGGTGCTCGGCGCAGACGTGGTGCGCAACGAGATCACCGCGCAGCTCGTCTCTGCGAACCATTTCTTTCCCCAAGCGGATACGGTGTTCGAAATCGGCGGCCAGGATTCCAAGTTCATCGCGACCCGCCGCGGCCTTCTGAGCGAATTCGAGATGAACAAGATCTGCGCCGCTGGGACCGGCTCGTTCCTCGAGGAGCAGGCCCAAATGTTGGGCATCGCCATTGAGGAGGACTTCGCCAGGCTCGCCCTTTGCGGCAAGGCTCCCGTCGATCTGGGGAGCCGTTGCACGGTGTTCATGGACGCGGAGCTGCGCCTCGCGCAAAGCCGCGGTGCGAGCGCCGAGGACCTGTGCGGGGGGCTCGCGCTGTCGGTGGCCCGCAATTACCTCGAGAAGGTCGTGGCGCGCAGGCCTGTGGGCGACTACATCGTCTTTCAAGGCGGCACGGCCTCTAACCAAGCCGTCGTCTCGGCCCTCCAAGCGCTCACCGGCAAGACCATTCATGTGCATCCCCACAATCGGGTGTCCGGCGCCATCGGAACGGCACTGCTGGTGGCTCGCGAGCTTTCTGAGCGCCCGGCGCCGACCCGGTTCAACGGGCTCGACGCCTGCCTCGATGTAGAGCAATCGACCTTCGAATGTCGCGCCTGCGACAACCGCTGCGCCGTGAGCCGCATCAAAATCAAAAGTCACACAGTGCACTTTGGCGATGTATGCGAAAAGTGGAGTGGTCGCGACGGGCAGAGCGCTGACCCCAGGCTCGGTCCTTTGGACCTGTTTGCGCAGCGCGCCGCTGCGGTCGACAATCTCGTGGCTGCATGCTCTTTCCAGAAAACCCACGGCAAGCCTCAGCCTCGAATGGGCATCCCCCTCGCCTCGGTGGGGCTGGCCTATGCGCCGATGCTGGCGCGTATCGCCGCTGAGCTGGGCTACCAGCCGGTGCTCGGCGGGTCGTCCGACGACAGCGCCGTGCAGCTCGGCGCCCGCGGCGTGCCCCACGAAATGTGCCTGCCCACCAAGATCGCCGTGGGACAGGTGCGCACCCTGCTCGCAAGCGATCCGCTTTTGCGAGTGTTTGCCCCATCCATCACCGATCTCTTGCGCGGTCCATCCGATGATCTCTCCGCGACCTGCTTTTACACCCAGCAGTGGCCCCATCTCCTGGCCGAGGAGGAGGAGCGGATCTTTCGGCCCATGCTGGCCATCGGCGACGGCAAGGGCGGGCTCGCGTCGAGCATGGCGCGTCTGGCCGAAGCCTTTGGGGTGAGCCATGCCGCCGCTGCCCGAGCGCTGTGGCTCGGCCTGAAGACCCACAAGGACTTCGAAAATCGCGTGCGCGAGCTCGGCCAAAAAGCCCTCGAAAGCAACTTCGACCGGGCCGTGGTGGTGCTCGGCCGGCCCTACAACCTCCACGACCCGTACGCCAACCTGCGCATTGCCAAGCACCTGGCCAAGGCCGGCCTTTTGGCCATACCCATGGACATGCTGCCCCTCGACGACATCGTGCTCGAAGAACGATGGCGCACGGTGTGTTGGGGCTTTTCGCGGCAAATGCTCAAGGCCGTGCTGTACATGCAGCGCGACCCGCGATTGTTCCCAGTGGCGGTGTCCAGCTTCGGCTGCGGCGTGGACGGATTCGTGGTGCGGCACATCGAGGAGTTGCTCGCCGGAAAGCCGCACTTACTCCTCGAGTTCGACGAACACCGCGCCGAGGCCGGACTCGTGACCCGCATCGAGGCCTTTGCCGACGAGATCGAACAACACCTCACTCTGCGCGAGCCGCGACACTACCGCACCAGCACGCCGGCCTCCAACGCCAAGCCCAAGGGCCGCCGGGCCTTTGTGCCCTATATGTCGGTGCTCTCCCACGCCTACGCCGGAGCCCTGCGCGCTGCTCACTACGAGGCTGTCATCTTGCCCGAATTCACCGAGCGCACCTTGCGAATGGGCGATGCCTTGTCCTCGGGCCGCGAGTGCCATCCCTATTCGGTGATGGCTGGCCAACTGGCCGAGCTCGTCGAGTCCGGGGAGCTGCGCAAAGGCGACTTCCTGCTCACGCCGAGTTGCGAGGTCACCTGCCTGCTCCGCCAATATGGCGACAGTCTGCGGATCTCCCTGGAGCGCAAAGGTCTGCGAGACATCGAGGTGTTCGACTCCATCTCCGGCAAGTTCGACGCCGTGGTGGGCAAGAGCGGGATGGCTTGGTTCTACGAGGGCGTCGCGGCTATCGAGCTCCTCTTCGCGCTCGCCTACCGGGTCCGCCCGTACGCAAAAGATCCGAAAGAGCCCATGAGAGTGCTCGCCTCCTTGGCGCGGGAGATCGAGGAAACCCTGGCAGCGCGGGAGCCCATCTCTCCGGTGCTGGCGCGGGGCAGCGCCGAGCTCTGGGATCTGCTCGACAAAGGCAAGCCCGGCGATCGTCCAGTGGTGGGCGTGACCGGCGATCTCTATACGCGCATCGTGGCCGAGTCCAATGACTTCCTCGCCGATAGGCTCGAGGAGCTGGGACTCGAGGTGTGGATGAGCCCGTACATGGCTGCGTCTTCCTCTTTCGCCGACGTCGTGGACGCTCGCCGTGGCGCCAGCCGATTCAAGCTCGGTCGAGCTGTCCAAAAGGGAACCACCGCAGCCGTCTCGCGGAGACTCTTCGCAGCCCTGGTCCGATCCATGGCAGAGCCGACCAGGGCTCTCGTGGCCGAGCCACAGCCCGAGGAGCTCATGAGGCTGGCCGCCCGCTACGTGGACAAGAGCTCCAGCTGGCTCGTTCAGAGCGTGACCGGCAAGCTCGCCGACTTCCTGACCCGAGGGGCGAGCGGCGCCGTGAGCGCGGCCGGGGTGAACTGCATGATCGGCGCGGCCGTGGCCGGCATCATCCCCAAGCTCCGGGCCGACTTCGACGATGCCCCTGTGATCGCGCTGTCCTACGGCGGCACAGGTGGTCTTTCCCACAGAATCAAGATCGAAACCCTCGCCGAGCAGGTCAGGGCTCGCGCCGCGCGCGGGCCTGCCTTTGTCTCGCGCAAAGTGACTTAAAAAATTGGATATGGACAACGTGCTCCTCATCATTTTCGCGCTCTTCCTCCCTCTTTTGGCCGTGCTGCAAATCCTCGTGCTGGTTCGCCATCGAAACGTCGATCTGAGCCCGCTAGAGGCCCCACTCAAGGCGCTGGAGTCCGCATTGGAACGCACCGAACGCTCACTGCGCACCGAGCTTGGCAGTGCCCGTGAGCAGACCTCCGCCGATGCGCACCGCGGTCGAGAGGAGCTCGCGGCATCCATGGGGCGGCTCACCCTTGGCCTGGAAAAAAAGACCGAGGAGCTCAAGGACAAGGTGGAGGCCCGCCTCTTGGCGATCGAAGAGCGCAACGCTCGACAGCTCGAACAGATGCGAGCCACGGTGGATGAAAAGCTGCAAGGCACGCTCGACAAGCGGCTCGGCGAATCGTTCAAGGTGGTGAGCGAGCGGCTCGAGCAGGTGTACAAGGGACTGGGCGAAATGCAGAGCCTGGCGGCCGGCGTGGGCGATCTCAAGAAGGTGCTCACCAACGTCAAAACCCGCGGCACCTGGGGAGAAGTGATCCTCGGCCGCCTGCTCGAGGATGTGCTGACAAAAGAGCAGTACGAGGCCAATGTCGCCACCACGGGCACCAGCGAGCGTGTGGAGTTCGCGATCCGGCTTCCAGGGCGCGGCGACGGCGAGGTGGTGTGGCTGCCCATTGACTCCAAATTCCCCATGGAGAGCTACGAGCGGCTGCGCCTGGCTCAGGAGTGCGGCGACGCGAGCCAGGTCGAGCTCGCGACAAAGCAGCTCGAGACGGCAGTCCGGTCCTTTGCGCGCTGCATCACTGACAAATACGTGAGCCCACCGCTCACCACCGACTTCGCCATTCTCTTCGTGCCCACCGAGGGCCTGTACGCCGAGCTCATCCGCAACGGCGCTCTCATGGACGAGCTGCAGCACTCTCACAGAGTCATGTTGGCCGGCCCCACGACCCTCGTGGCCCTCTTGTCGAGCTTGCAAATGGGGTTCCGCACCCTCGCCATCGAAAAGCACTCGAGCGAGGTGTGGATGCTCCTCTCTGCCGTTAAAACCGAGTGGAACAAGTACGGCGACGCCCTGACCGCGGTGCACAGAAAGATAGAAGCCGTATCCAAATCCATCGCCAGCGCCGAGGTGCGCGTCAGAGCCGTGGGCCGCAAGCTGCGCGGCGTCGAAGAGCTGCCCTCATCGCAGGCGGGATCCATGCTCGGGCTCGAGGACCCTGCCGAGCTGCTCCTAGACGAAGAAGAGGCCTGAATCGGGCAGGGCCCCGCCGACCCCGTCTTGACTTGATTCCACGGTTCAGACTACCAAACGAACATGCACAAACAAGGTTTAGTCCTCATTACCCTCGTTTCGCTGTTCTCGGCCCTCGGACAAGCGCAGGAAGCACCGGTTCGCATCGCGGTGCTGCGCGGACCGTTCATCGTGGAGGAAACGGGGTTTGACTCGATAGAGCAGGCCGAGATCGTGCGCAAGCACGCCAGCGACGGCATTCGCCTGGACGCGGGGTACGAGGTGATCGACCCCAAGGTCGTCGATAGCGCCGCGGTGAGGGTCGCGGGCAGCCTGCCAGATGGACGGGCAAAGCCCTGCGGCGACGATAGCTGCCTGAGCGAAGTCTCGAGGCTCGCCAGCGCCACCGGCGCGGTGCAGCTCGAGGTCACCAAAAAGAGGGATGGCTCCTATGCCATCACCGTGCGCAGCGCCGTGACTCCGCCGCAGACCGACGAGGTGGACAGGGGCGTCGCTGTGGTGCTCGAAGTGGCCAGGCGCCTGGCCGGTGGGACGAGTCGCCGCATCGCCGAAAACAGTGCCCAGATCGAGGCTGTGCCCCTGCCACAGCCGCAAGGCGTAACAGAGGCCGAGCCGCACCCCAAACCCGATACGGCGGTGCCAACGCCTGTCCAGACAGGGCCTTTCGACCTGCACAGAGCTTGGTTCTTCGGGAGCCTCGGCCTCACCGGCGCCGTGGGGCTCACATGGGCCATCGTCGAGGGTGTGGCTTGGGGTAAAATTCAAGACGCTGAGAAAAACGAAGAGCGCACCAACGCCGACGTCGACGAACTGCGCGGCCCGCAGGTGGGAGCGCGGGTGCTGCTCATCTCCACCGCCACCTTGGCCGTGACGACCGCCGTGCTCGCGATTTTCACCGATTTTAGCGAGGAGAAAGAACCAGCCGCCACGGTGGTGCCGG
>JALOQD010000309.1 GCA_025453525.1 Myxococcota bacterium | reverse complement strand
CAAGCCAGCAGGGGGCTCTCGGCCCGAGGCCTTTGAGGTGGATTTTCGCATGGCCAAGGCCTGCTTCCTCCTCGCCGAGCTCGAACCCGGACAGGAGCGCCGCTCCGCTTGGCTGGAAAAAGGGCAGGTCGCGGCCGAGCGGGCCTTGCGCGCCAGGCCGGAGCGCGTCGAGGGAACCTACTACCTCGCTGTGATCATCGGCCGGCAAGCCGAGGAGCTCGGCCTCTCGGCGCTGCCCATGGTGCGACGCGTCGAGGAGTTGGGCCTCAAAGCCATGGCGCTCGACCCGAAATTCGAAAACGCAGGACCGTACCGCCTTCTCGCCATGGTCTATGCCAAGGCGCCTCCCTGGCCTGCGAGCATCGGCGACGCCGACCGGGCGCTGGAGCTCGCGCAGCAAGGCGTCAAAGCTGTCGACTACCCGCTCAACCACTACATCCTCGCCGAGATCCTCATCGATGCTGGCGATGAGAAGGGGGCTCGACAAGAGTTGAACCTGGTCTTGTCCGCCCCCAAAGTCGGCCGTTGGGCACAAGAGAGCGAGACTTGGGACAAGCGGGCTCGCAAGCTCCTCGATTCTCTGTCAGAATAACGGTCGCGATTTCGCTACGGTTTTGACCGGGAAACTCGAGGAGGTTTTCACCTTGCTGTTCCAACTCTTGCTCCTGTTGTCTGGGATCGCCATGTTGTGGCTCTCCAGCGATGTCGTGGTTCGCGCCATTGGGCCCATTGCCCGGAGGCTGAGAGTCAAAGAGATCGTCGTGACCATCCTCGGCGTCTCGGCGCTCTCCTCCATGCCCGAGCTCTCGGTGTCGCTGCTCTCTGCCCTCCGGGGCAACGCCGACGTGTCCGTGGGCAACGTCGTTGGCTCCAACTTCGTGACGCTGACCTTTGTGACGGCGCTGTGTGCCCTCATCTCGCCGCTCGACATTGGACATGGCATCCGAGATCGGGAATCGAGCTGGATGATCCTCTCCACGGTCATCATCTTGCTCCTGGCCCAGGACGGCGAGCTGTCGCGGCTCGATGGCGCGGTGCTGGTGCTGCTCTACGTGCCCTATCTGTGGTCCGTGATCGCGGAGTCGCGCAAGGAAAAGCACGACGAACACTACGACGAAAAGGCCGACGGCAAGATCTGGGTGAAGGTCCTCATGCTGGTCGGAGGCATTGTTGGCATCATCATCGGCGCCAAGCTCGCCGTGGACGGCGGCTCGGAGTTCGGTAGGGCGCTTGGCATTCCAGAGTTGGCCCTAGGAGCGGTGCTGTTCGCCTTTGGTACATCGCTACCCGAGCTGGCCATTGCCGTGGCCGCGACCCTCAAGAAGAAGACCGAAGTGTCCCTCGCGGAGGTGTATGCCTCCAACATCTTCACGGCGCTCGTCGTGTTGGGCTGCTGTTGCCTGGCTGCCCCGCTGCACATCGCCGACCAGCGGCTCTTGACCTTCGACATCCCCATGCTCGTCGCCGCGGGCGTAATGATTCAGATTTTCATTACTACCGGCATGCGCTTCAACCGCTGGGAAGCCGCGATCACGATGGTGCTCTACGGCTATTTTGTTTATGTCCATTTGGTTCCAGGAGTGAAACCCTGGGCGTTCTGACGAGCGGCGGCATGTCAAACGTTGACCGCAGGGGGCTCACAGGGGTATGTAGGGCGATGTCTTTTCGGCAAGACGACTCATTGTTTGTTTTCTACAGCCGAGACGCAAACGAATCGGAGCACACGACCTATGACGACTCATCCCAGCGAGAGCATCGCTTCTCCCAGTGAGCTTTTGTCCACGAATTTCAACGAGATGTCCCTAAGCTCGGAGGTGCTGCAGGCCATCGCGCAGATGGGCTTTGAGTTGCCCACACCTGTGCAGACCGAAGCCATCCCCGTGATCATGTCCGGCAGCGACATGATCGCCATGGCCCAGACCGGCACGGGCAAGACGGCGGCCTTTGGCATCCCTCTGGCCGAGAAGCTCGACCCCAAGGGCAACTGCGTGCAGGCCTTGGTGCTCGTGCCCACTCGCGAGCTCGCTCTCCAAGTCACCAGAGAAATAACGGCCATCGGCGTCGTTCGCGGCATTCGGCCCGCGGCGGTGTATGGCGGCGCGTCGTTCACCACTCAGGTCTCAGAGGTGAGCTCTGGCGCCCAGGTGGTGGTGGGTACGCCTGGCAGGGTGCTCGATCACATGCGGCGCGGCACCATCAAGTTCAGTGGCGTCCATAAGCTCGTTCTCGACGAGGCGGACGAGATGCTGTCCATGGGTTTCGAGAAGGAGATTTCCGAGATCATCGAGGGACTCCCCTCCAAGCGTCAGACGTTGCTGTTTTCGGCGACCATCCCATCGGACATCCAGCGCTTGGCGCAACGCTACATGGGCGAGCCCACGGTAGTGTCGCTGTCTGGCGATGACGTCGCGGCCAAGGAAATCGAGCACTACGTGTACCTCGTCTCTGGCCAGGGGCGCACCAAGGATCTCCTCCGCGTCATCGGCGTAGAGCGCCCGGACAATGCCATCGTTTTTTGCAACACCCGAGAAGAGACTCAGACAGTGGCCAGGGCGCTCAAGACCGCGGGCTTCGACGCGGAGTGGATCAATTCGGATCTGTCTCAGAGCGAGCGGGAACGCGTGATGTCCCTCATGCGCGCTGGCAACCTCAAGTTCCTGGTGGCCACGGATGTCGCGGCGCGCGGCATCGATATTTCTCTCCTCGGCCATGTGATCAATTATACGTTTCCCGAATCCCTAGAGGTGTACATTCACCGCACAGGGAGGACCGGACGCATGGGTCGGAGGGGTGCGGCCATTTCCCTCATCGCGCCTCAGGATATCGGCAATCTCTACTACCTTCGGCTGACCTACAAGATTCGAACTATTGAAAAGCAGCTTCCCGACGAGAGACAGGAACAGCTCGCCATCGAGTTCACTCGTTTCGATGCCTTGCGAGGGAGCTTTTCCAGGCGTACGCCGGATGACTTCACAAAGCTCGCTCGCCGCGTCTCCCAGTCGATTCACGGGGAGGCGATCCTCGCGGGGCTCCTGGCCGAGCGCTTTTTTGCAAACGCCGAGCAGACACCCCTGCCAAGGACAGCCCACTGGGTCGATGAAGTCACCGCTCCCAAGGAGCGCTTCGCGCAAGCGCGAGAGGCAGCCAAGGTCGAGCAAAGCGAAGACGATGCCGCACGTGGACGGCGACGCAAGCGCCCTGTGCGGGTCTCGGGTGACGATGATGTGCTCACGAGCGCGCCCAAGCCTCGCAGCCTCGAGGCCAAGGCAGAGCCCTATCCTCCTCCGAGCGTCGAGGCCAAGGCAGAGCCCAATCCTCCTCCGAGCGTCGAGGCCAAGGCAGAGCCCAATCCTCTTCCGAGCGTCGAGGCCAAGGCAGAGCCCGAGACGAAGGACGCGCCGCAGTTCGAGGAGTCTTCGGAATTCGAAGGGGAAGATCGGGAGGTCGCAGGTGGGTCCGGTGAGCCAGAGCGCGAGATCTACATCGATGCCGGTCGCAAGGATGGCGTGCGCATCTCCCAGCTCATGAAGGACCTAGTGGATAGCACGGGCTTGCCGCGCAGCTCGGTGGGCAGAGTGAGGATGATGGGCCGGGCGACCTTCATTAAGGTGCCGCTGTCGGCCTTCGATGCCGTAATGGCCGCCCTGGGCCGCATTGAGGTCGATGGCCGGAAGCTCCGGGCAGAGCCGGCCAAGGAGTAGCGATGGAGCGCTTGCGGGAGAGGCTCGTATCCCTGCCGCTGCTCATAGCCGCATCACTGGCAGGACTTTTGTGTGAGCTCGGCCTCGTGTTTCCCCTGTCGAGCTTCATCCGCGAGAGCTCGACGGACATCTCCCACAACTTCCAGCTCACTTTGGCCTATACCCTGCTCGTGGGGTTGGTCAGCGGAGTGTGGCTCGCGCTGTGCATCCGCGCGCTGTGGGGCGAAGCGGCCCTATGGCCCAGGCCTCACCAGAGCGGCACCTCGGCTGAGCAGGAGTTTTTCGCTGGCGTCAAGCATATGCGCGCGACCACCACGAAAAAGGCGATCCTGTTCGTGGTTATCGTCGGGTTACAAATGGTCTCGCTCGATCGGTTGGCGCAAGGCGCGTTGGTGATGAACACCAAGGTGAACATGATCCTGACCGGCCTGCGTTCGAATGAGGCGCGGGACAGGGAGCGAGTGCTCGACGACGCGGTGCTCATGGGGCCAAATCCGCTCATTACCGCAGCGCTGGGCAGGGTCATGTCAGAGCCTGGGTCCGCGCGTCACTGGGCAGCCTGGGCCGCGGGTGTGCGGCGGGATGCGAGCCTTACGCCCCAGCTTCTGGCCCTTTCCGAGAGTGACGCGCCCGACGAGGTGGCCTCGAGCATCACCGCACTGTCTCGCCTCGCCTGCGTTTGCGCCGTGTCGGCAGCACAGAAAGCGCTTCCGCGGATCAAGGAGCGGCGAGGCGATCTCTTGGTGGCCATCGGCGATTTGGGCAAACGGTTGCTCGACGAGCATCCGAAAGAGCGCGCCGAGGCAGTGGAGCTTTTGCGCTCGATCGCCTTTCGCACTTCCGTTGCGCCGGTAGAGCGGCATCTCGCGCTTTGGGCTCTGGGTCGAATCGAAGCCGCTGAGGTGCTGCCGCAGCTCGAGGAGTTGCTCACTTCTTCTACTAGCGTCGATACCTTGTGCGTGGCCAGCTCTGCTTTGGCGAACATCGGTGCGGCCGACACGTCGCCCAAGTTGTTGTCTCTGTGCTGGACCGTGGGGTCGCAGCCGAATTGTCCTGCGTCTGTCTTCCTGGACTATTCGGGGCGGGAGACCCTGCTCAGCGAGGCCAAGCCTCTGCAGGTGCGTTTGCTGACCGACGTCGCCCTCATCGGCGATCGCAGGGCCGTTCCCGAGCTCGAGCGCATGGCGACGAGCCCGCAGATCCACCCGCGAGCGCAGGGCGTGGCCAAGGAAATCGCCTATGCCATGAGGATCGCCAAAAAGAGATGAAAAGCCAGGGATCTCAAAAAGCCAGGGACATCGTCGTCCTGAGCGATTTGCACCTGGGCGAGGGCAGGCATCCCGTCCTCCGTCGCTATTCACCCACCGAGGATTTCTTTCGCGATCGCAGCTTCTCTCGATTTCTCGACATGCTCTCCAAACGGTACGAGCGCGATCCCAAGGGCATGACCCTCGTGCTCAATGGCGATACCTTCGACTTCCTCACTGTCACGGCAGTCCCTGGCGAGGAGGAGGCAGCGGAGCGGGGCTTCAAGGTTTCGGCCGCGGAGCGCAAGTTCGGCCTCAACCCCACTGAGGACAAGTCGATTTACAAGCTCGACATCATCCATCGCGGGCACTATCGCTTCTTCGTGGCGCTCGCCCGCTTCGTCGCCGCGGGCTTCGAGGTGGCGTTCATCCGCGGCAACCACGACATGGAGCTGTTCTTTCCCAAGGTTCGCGAGCGTTTGCTGTATCACTTGTCAGCTTGCACAGGCGGACCCGATATCGCGACCGCACGGCAGCGCGTGCGCTTTCACGAGTGGTTTTACTGCGAGCCCGGACGGGTGTTCATCGAGCACGGCAATCAGTACGACGCCACCAACAGCGTCCGATATCCGCTCAATCCCGTGCTGTCGACCAGGGGGTTCTTTTCGACAGAGGAGAGCGACGTGATCGACTACCCGCTGGGATCGATCTTCGTGCGCTACTACTACAACCGGGTGAGGCGGCTCGATCCCTACACCCCGCGCCTGCTCACGTTCGACCAGTACCTGTACTTCATCAGGCGCTACAACTTGTTCGACATCTGGCGCGTCTACAGGGACCACTACCCCCATTTCATCGCGGCTCTGAGCCCTGCGACGCCGGCTGGTTCCTCCCACTCCACAGAGGAAGACGACGCACGACAAGAAGCGGCGTTTACTAGGGCGGCGCAGGAGGAGACCCACGGGAGTCTCTACCGCGTCCTCTCCTCGCTGAAAATCGTGCCCGCCTCGGCGAGCAAGATCGCGATCATGAAGGAGATGGGGCGCCCGGTGTTGCGGCGTATGCTCTGGATGACCGTCTTTGCGTTCGGCGGCCTGTCGGCATGGCTGATGCTTCTCCAGCTCATCGACAAGATCCCGTGGGTCACGGCCAACGCGGTGCTCACTTCTTTCTTTTTGTTTCTCACCATGGTCGGTGCATTCACCGCTTGGTTGCAGCTCGATCGAAGGCTGCGCCGTCGCAGCTCCAGCGAGGCGGTGGATTACCGGCGCGCGGCCGAGAAAGTGGCCAGCGCCGTGGGAGTTCCTCTCGTGCTCATGGGGCACACCCACATGGTGGACTTCAAGAGATTCGACAACGGCTGCATGTACGCCAATAGTGGCACCTGGACCGCCATCGACACCTCATGGGCCAGGCTGCTCCCAGATGCTAGGCGTATGACCTTCTTGTACGTGCGGGGCCACGATGTCGAGCTATGCCGTTGGAACGACGAATCTGGCAGGTTCGAGGAGGCGCCGCTGTTCTACTTCGACGAAGAGCTACCGCCTGTCGCCGCTGGATTCCTCGATCCCGTTGGCGCCAGAGAGCACTCGTGGCTGCCCAGCAGTGTCATCGCAGTGGCAGAGGCCGAAGAAGAAGAAGAAGAAGAAAAACACGACTCCGCTCCGTAATAAAAAACAACGACCCGCTTACGAGCCGAGAATTGGCCAGGGGATCTGGGGACTGATCTTATGGTCAGGATGTCACACTTCAGCGTAGCCCCAGGAACCAAGGTCAACATAGCGGTGCTCGCGGCGGAAGCGTCGG
>JALOQD010000308.1 GCA_025453525.1 Myxococcota bacterium | reverse complement strand
AAATGTACACCGCTCGTCGCTCGCACATGCACGATGTCTGCCCCCTACGCTCTTATGAAGGGCTAGGGCCTGTCCTCAATTCAGCCAAATGACGGCGGCGGCGAGGTGGATGCCGGCGAGGAAGTTGCGCGCGGTTTTGTCATAGCGTGTGGCGATAGCGCGAAACTGTTTGAGCTTGCAGAAGAAATTCTCGATTAGATGGCGCGCCGCATAGAGATCCTTGTCATAGTCGCGCGGATTTTTGCGGTTGCTTCTTGGTGGGATGACCGCCGTCTTGCCGGCCTTCGCAAGCGGCTCGATCACGCGCTCGTCGGCATCGAAGGCCTTGTCGGCGATCACGGTCTCGGCGGCGACGTCCGGAAGAAGCGCGTCGGCGCCCTCCAGATCATGGGCTTGACCCGGCGTGAGGTGGAACCCGGTCGGATTGCCGAGCGCATCGACAGTGGCGTTGATCTTGGTGCTCAATCCGCCTTTGCTGCGCCCGATCGCTTGCGCGCCGTTTTTTTGAGCGCGCCCGCGCTGTGCTGATGGGCGCGCACGATGGTCGAGTCGATCATCGCGTATTCGTTATCAGGGTCAGCGGCCAAGCGCTTGAAAAGATTCTCCCAAACGCCGCTTTTCGCCCAGCGGCTGAAGCGGGTATGCACGGCCTTCCAATCGCCGAACCGCTCCGGAAGATCGCGCCACGGAATGCCGGCGCGATACCGATAAAGCACCGCCTCGACGAACAGTCGATTGTCCTTGGCGGTTACCCCGACATGGCCCTCGCGGCCCGGCAGCAGGTCCTTGATGTCTTCCCATTGATCGTCGCGAAGAGCATAGCGGCGCATCAGTCAGCTCCCGAATCAAGCTGACACTCCATGAATCATCGACTACGCTTTTTGGGAATCCCCTAATTGAGGACAGGCCCTAGGGCAGAGAAACAACGGCCTCGTAGAACGCGTCGGAGGAACCGAGCTCATATTGCTCAGTGGACCACTGCGGGCCGAGGGCCGCGTTGGACAGCGGCGCGAGATCGGGCGCGATGGGCCGAAAGGCCTTGAAGCCGCCCGTGTGCAGGGTGCGGTAGTAGGGGAAGCTCTTTTCGGAGAACCGCTTGATGGTCACAGTGCCGTCTGGATGGCCGTCGATGGCCGTGGGTCCGGCGTCGTCCCAGCCGGTGATCACCAGCACATGGCTGCCGACATCCACGAACACGGTGCCTGGGCGAATCGCGTCCTTGGAGAGGGGCAGGGGGTAGAAGTCAGAGGTCTCATCGTGAGGGAGCGTGCGCAGGGTGCCGGAATGCACCGCAAAGACCAGCTCTCCACTGACAAACGCGTTCCAGCGCGCCACTTCGTCGCGGATATGGTCGAAGGCGCTGCTGCGGTTGTCGTGTCTTTGCCTGCAGTGGGGGCCCCATCGTCCATCGCCGCGGGTGCAACGGCTGTAGCGCAGGGGCAGACGTCGCTTCCAGGCGTAGTACGCCCGCAGCGTGTAGGGCACGTCGGCGCAATCGGCTTTGGCTTTTACATGGGAGAGGGAAGATATGTCGTCTTCGCCTAGGCCGAGGCTGCCCCATAGGCTATTGCGCTCTTTGTCGCGCAGCACCGCTGCCAGGTTGCGCCAGCCCCGCCGCTTGTCGTCCGGTTGGGTTGCGAAAAGCTCGGCTACCCATTGCGAGTAGGTGAGCTCCTCGTCTTTCGTCCAAGTCCGCTCAATGGGCCATACCCCGGTTTCGGCATCGCCTTGCGCCAGCGCGCTCTCGCACAATAGGCCCGCAGCGGCGGCGAGGAGGACGCTTACGACGAAGTGCCTTCTTGGGCTGGGGTGCTTGCGCATCGTCCCCTTTGCCTATCGGGTGGAGGCGCGACGGTCAAGCCCGGAGGAATATTCCATATTTTGAGACAATAGCTTTGAGCTGCTGCGAGCCTGGCACGCAGTTGTTACGTTTAAGGCAAGGACGCCGCGATGAACGGATGAAGGCGGCGCGATGAAGGAGATGTTAAGGCCTTGGTTCAGAGTGGGCTCGCTGCGCGGCATCGCCGCCCTGACCGCGATGTTGTCAGTGCTGTTTATGTTGCGCGAAGGCGGGTCTCGTCCCTTCCCCCCCGTGACCACGGTGCGCGATCTCCCGCTTCATGCCTCGGCGCCCACTGCCGCGCCAACAGGGGCGAGCTCTAAGTGCCTGGGTGCGCCGACTAAAGGCGCGCTTCTCCTTCACTTTCCCGCGCAGCCGTCTTCAAGCGCTCCCGTGACCCTCGTGGCCCTGGCGCCGCGGCAGAGCGGGTCGGCGACGCTCGAGCTGCGCAGTGCAGCGGGAACCATTGTGGCGCCGGCTCGCCTCGACAGGTTCGGCATAGGCCAGCAGGCGGTATCCGCGGGCTTTCCCGCCTTGCGGGAGGGGCGCTACAGCGTGATCTTGCGACAGCACGATGGCGCGTCCATCCTGGCGTGCGACGACTTCGTGGTAGAGCCGGGCGCTCTTTCACAAAAGGCGCCGGGCACCTCGGTTTGGAAAGTAAGGCGAGACTGGGCTCCGGAAATGGAGGATCTGTACTCCGCTTGGATCGCCAAGCTGTTCTACGTCTCTCCGGGGGCGTACAAGGGCTGGCAACCTTTACACCAAGCGACACGTGACCCGACGCGCAACTTTCTCTACGGCTCGCTGGGCCTCGACGAGGACAACGCCGGTTCCAAGAACTCGGTGCGGCTCAGTCCTGACTGCGCAGATCTGCCGTATCACCTGCGGGCCTATTTTGCGTGGAAGCTCGCCCTGCCCATGCTCATCAACCTGTGCAACCGCGGGCGTTCGGACACGGGCTCGCGGTGCGATGGTAGGTTGGGCAATACCACGGCGGACTTAGATAACGTCGACGGTCAGGTAGAGCGGTTCAACATGTTCGTCGAAAAAGGGCTCACCTGGAAGGTGCAAACCGGCAATTTGCGAACCGCGCCGAGTCAGAGCCTTTCCGATTTTTACACGGTGTCGCCGTCGACCTTCGCGCTTCGACCTGGAGCGGTCTTCATCGATCCGGGTGGACACACCATCGTGGTGAGCCAGGTCGAGCCCCAACGGCAGAGCAGCCTCGGCACTCTGTACGGGGTGGACGCCCATCCGGACCGCACGGTGACCCACAAGGCCTTTGGACCTGGCACGTTCGTGTTCAACCACCGAGTCCCCACCGGAGGGTTCAAGGCCTTTAGACCCGTGGTGCGGGATGAGAGGGGATCCTTGCGCTTTCTTTCGAACGCGGAAATCGAAGCCAACGCGGGCTACGTGTCCCGCTCTTCGGCGGTGTTTCCCTTCGCCTCTGACGAGGCGTTCTACAACGACGTTTTTACCTTGCTCAACCCCGTGCCACCGAACCCTCGGGACGTGCTCATCGCCAAGATCGAGGTGCTGCAGGCTGCTATGCGGGATCGAGCGCAGGCAGTGCAGCTCGGGCAAGAATTCATGGCGCAGCAGGGTGGCTCGACCATGAGCATGCCGCAGGGCGCCGAGATCTTCGAGACCGTGGGCGCGTGGGAAAATTATTCCACACCGGCGAGAGACCTGCGCTGTCTCCTGGCCATCGACGATGTGATGGGCTTTCCCAAGGTTGCCGCGGCGAGCCTCGCGAGATACGCCGTTGCTCCTGGCACATCACCTACGCACATACAGGAAGAGCTCACCAAGCTGCGAGACGAGCTCTTGGCAGCGAGGAGCATCGAGTACAAGCGCTCCGATGGGTCGAGCTGGACGTTGACCCTCGCCGGGGTGGTCGCGCGTCAGGTGGAGCTGGAGATGGCCTACAACCCCAACGACTGCGCCGAAATCCGTTGGGGTGCGGCGCTGGGCAGCGAGGAGATGTCCACATGCCAGCGCAATGCTCCGCACGAGCAGAGACAGCGCATGAAGATGGCCCGCGCATGGTTTGCAAACCGGCGACGGCCAGACCAAAGATGAGGGTGCGACGCCGGTCTTGGTTGGGTTGAAACGAAACCAGGTGCCGTTGACGCCTTTATAAGTCAAACGACCGGCTCCTCGACTCCGACATCCCAGTTGGTCGGGTTGTTCCACGTATCATGACTCCCGCTGGATTCCGTCCCGATCAGAATGGCGATCGGCCCCGAATGCATGGTATCCACTGAGTCGGTGTTTGGGTTGTTGGCAGGGGATAATCGTAAAAACAACCCCTTGATGCTGGGCTGCCTGCCCCACTGCGAACGGGTCATCCATCTCGCGGTGTTTTGGCATCTGTCCTTTTCTCAGGATACAATTCCACGACAGTTTGTTGGCCCACGGAGTGGCTGATCCTTTTGGGGCGGCGAAGGCCGGATCGGATTGGCCAGGCTTGAAGCCGGCCCAAAACTAGCTGGAGCACACAATGAACGAAGAGAGCCCAGAGTTCATTCATCCGCCAGAGCGAGTGACCGAGGTCATCGGCAAAGCCGAAACCGGGATGAAGCTCAAGGTCAAGCGAGCGCGGTTGAAGGTCGTCAAAGGTCCAGACAAGGGGCAAGAGAAAGCCGTTCCTCTGCACGGCCTCATCGTCGGCAAGGGCCCCACGTGTAACTTCGTGCTCCATGATCCCGCCGTTTCATCCGAGCATTTTCGCTTGGTTCCTACCGAGAAGGGCTTCCTTGTAGAGGATTTGGGCAGCAGCAACGGGACGTGGGTGGAAAAAGTGCGATTGGGCACTGGCCTCATCTCGAACAAAGAAAAAGTCAGCGTCGGCTACACAGCCCTTCGGCTCGAGGTTCTCAGCGACTACGAAGAGTTTCCACTGTCGCGCAACTCGAGTTTTGGCCAGATGATGGGTCACTCCGTGGCCATGCGCCAGGCTTTCGCCATCCTCGAACGAGCGGCGAGTTCCGATGCCACCCTACTCCTTGAGGGAGAGACTGGTACTGGCAAAGATTTGGCCGCTGAAAACGTGCATGCCCTGTCTAGCCGGGCAAAGAAACCGTTTGTCGTTGTGGATTGCAGCGGCATGCAGGCCAATCTCGTGGAGAGCCACCTGTTTGGCCACGTCAAAGGAGCCTTCACCGACGCAGAGTCGGACCATGTGGGGGCCTTTGAGGCTGCCCAAGGCGGAACGATTTTCCTCGACGAGCTCGGCGAGCTGAGCCCGACACTGCAGCCCAAACTTCTTCGGGTTCTCGAAAAACGACAAGTGCAACGCATCGGGGAAAACAACTATCGTCCCGTGGACGTGCGGCTCATCGCGGCGACCAATCGACATCTCGACGCGGAGATGGAAGCGGGCCGGTTTCGGGAGGATCTCTTCTATCGACTCTCGGTGCTCCGAGTGTCCTTGCCAGCTCTTCGGGATCGCCGCGACGACATTCCCCTGCTCGCCAGCTCCATGGTTCGGAGCCTCGATCCCAACATGAATCCAAGCGAGCTGCTTTCCGACAACGTGTTGACGATGCTGGCTCATCACGATTGGCCCGGGAACGTCAGGGAGCTGCGCAATGTCATCGAGCGGCTGCTTCTCTTTCCAGAATGGCCCGAGCGCGTCATCGATACCTTCGCAGAGGAAGAACACTCCGCCAGCGGCATTGATCCTAACGAGCTGCCGTTTCTCGAGGCGAGGGATCTCGTTCTGGATCGTTTTGAGAAGAGTTACATCGTTTCAAATCTCAGCGCCTGCGACGGCAGGGTGGGCAACGCTGCCAAAAAAGCGAAGACTTCGCGCCAAACCTTCCACCGTCTGATGAATAAACACGGGATACATAAGGCAGCGTTTAGGGCATGACTCTTATTGAACCCTCGTGCCTGTTGTCGCGCTGACGAGTGTGTCGAGAGCATCAGCTGTGGGCAGCGGTTGTGGACCGGTGGAGAGCGTGGGACCCTAGGAGGTTTTTTCACACGCTCGCAGATCAGAGGTCCGTTGTTATCGTCATTCTATCCAGGAGGGGTCCCGTTTCGATGGATGTCAATCGGATCGTCAGGGTTCCATCCGACAAAGGCAAGGTGATGCTGTCGACTCGCCAGTCGCTCCATGTTGAATCGGGTACCCCGCGAAACGCTATCTGGCCAACATCGACCCCGTTGATAGACAGTGTGCACGGCCTGTCGTAGACGGACGAGGCATAGCGGAATTCCAATTTGTATGCTCCCGCAACCGGGACAGTGACGTTGTTCCACTCAACAAAAGCGCCTCCGCCACCGTAGTCCACATATCCCGTGCCCATATATCCGGTGTTGACGGAGGAAACCCCCGCGTCCTGCTCAGCGGTGCAATCCTCCGCTTCATAGATCGCCGAGTAGTCATCGCAGTTGGTGCCGGTCCAATCACCGGTACAAAGGCACGAATAGGAGCTCAGACCATCCGTACACGTTCCATGGACGCATGGGTTGGGATCGCAGTCGTCCACACAATCGATAGCCCCGCATTCGGTATCCGTGTCGCTTTCCGATCGGGTATCGGTGGTCGGGCTGGTGTCAGTGATCGTGTGTGTGTCTTTGTCCAGAGAATAAGTATACCAGCAGCCTGACAAGCCGAAGATCAGAGCCATCACCGACAATTTCACATGCATCCATGCTGTGGTCTTCTGAATCTCACGCTTCCTCGACTTCATTTCTTTTTGTCCTTCATCGTCATATCAGATTCAGCCTACGTGTTCATAACGTAACCGTTCAGCCCCCCCGGTTCAAGGCACCTACTCGAGCGCTTGAGCCGGGGATAATGGACGCAGCGGGAAGGCTATACGTGCAGAAGCCGTTTTGTGAAGCGACCTTGACAAACACGCTGGCTATTTTTTCTAAAAAGAAGACCTTCGACGACCGAGAAAACAATCCATCTGCCTTTGCAATCGGCCACTTACAAATGCCAGCCTCCCTCCTTCTCCTTAAGTGGCATGCATGTTGCTGCATTCCTTTGCAACAAGCGGCGCCTAGCGCTTCCTGGTCTTTTAAACAACGACCCGCTAAGAGACCTGAGATCGGAAACTGGGCATCCCCTTCCAGGCCTGCGGAACTCGGGCATGAAAAGGACGACTCAGACAGTCCTCGG
>JALOQD010000037.1 GCA_025453525.1 Myxococcota bacterium | reverse complement strand
GCTCGCCACAAGGATTCGTACCCTCGTGCCGAGCAAGGCTGCCTAAATGAATCTGCCTATTTATACTTTCTTCGGGTGCCTTCGGAGATCACGGATGCGACCGAGGTTGATTCTGAGCGATCCTGTCAGTCCATCGAAGTCCGTGGGGGTGGCATTTCCGCTGAGCTTGTGGGTGATGGGGCGCCTCGCGGTTTTCGGTCTTTCAGCCGAAGAGCTTTTTTTGGGCAGGCTCCTAGGGTCTGGTGCGCACACAACGGACGCGGTGGGTGACTTCGAAGAGGTCGTCGTCTACTTTGCCGTTGCGGAAGGCCGCGCTCCATGCGTTGCCGACATCGCCCTGGGACGAGGACCAATACCAACCGGTGTCTGACGGAAAAATGGTGTTACAAGTGTTACTCGCAGCGCAAGTGCTGCAGTTTCCATAGGTTCCGCTGAGAACGGCCTCGTCGCATCCTCCGAGCAGATCGATGAACTCTTGTCGCGTCGGCAAACGGAAATCTGTGGGGCAGGCCGTCGATGCCTCATTCCAATTTGTACTATTGGCGCTGCCGGTGCATGCCGCGCCGTCAAAGGTCTGCCCGAGCGGGCAGCGCTGCCAGACAAGGTCGGAGCCAGGTTGCAGGACTTCCTGCGACACTGTCTCCGTGCCTGTTTCACCATCGGAGCTGCCGTCGTCGTCGCCACAACCGATGCTTGGTATGCACGCGCCCACGACCAGGAGCACTCCTACTTTCAACAACGGTTTTGCCATTTCCCATTCTCCGTTTGATAGTTTGAAAACGACGATATAGTCGCACTTTTCAGGAAAATGGCCAAGCGGTTTGCGGGGCGACACCTTTCGTCAGATTTTTTATTTCACGCCATCCGTGTGCAAAGCATCCAGATATTGTCCATATCCAGAGCTGCTCTTCCATTCACTTGCGGGTTCAACCGCGGTCCCTTCTCCCCATTCGTTGAAGGTGGTGATGAGTTGCCATGGTTCGCGCGATGCGACCATATCCTTCACGTTTTGATAGAACCGATTCACATCTCTTTTCAGACTCGGCGCGCTCTTGTCGGCTCTCCAAAACCCGGGAGAAACTGAAAAGCCGTTCCCGCTGTGTCTCGAGGAAGGGACGTTTGGTCCGTATTGATGCCAGATGGTAGGCTGTTTCGAGCAATTGTCGTACCCCTGAAAGACTTTCATGCTGACGTACCAGTTGCCCCAGGATGAGTTCGACCAGCGATCTACGATCAAGCAGCCACCCTCGTTGTAAACGAACATGACCGGCTTGCCGTTGATGCGAGCGAGCGCTGGCGAGTTCCCATATTTATTCTTCAAGTAATTCAAATCATTGGAGATCGTGGTGGAACTGGGATTGGAGAACATCTCGTCCTCATAATAGAAAGCCCACTTGAGCGGTGAGCCGAGCGCGATGGTGCGTTCGAGAAGCTTCGGGATTCGAGGTTCATTTGTGGAATCCGGTCCCCACCAAGAGACAATGGCGACTTCGATCTTGGCGTAATCCATCATCTTGATGTGTTTGTCGATGACGTTCACGTCATCGCTTCTGTAATAGCCGAGAGTCGGATGATAGAAAACGTGACGACCGTTGACGGTCCATGTCTCGGGAAACCACGGGTAGTAGAAAGCCGCGCGCACCGGAAAGCTCACGTTGGTCTTTGCCGTATCAGGGGGAGGTGAGCCATTGGCAGACCAAACTTCGGTGGAATTCTTATAAAGGACCAAGTTGCCGGCGCTGTGCAGATGCAACTTCGTAGCGCCCGACCCGGCGGTGTCGCTCGACCAAACTGCTGTATTGGACGCCGTGTACAGCACCAGATTCCCGTCGCTCTGGAATTTAAATCGTGTGACTGACTTGCCGCTGGTGCCCGATGACCAAAGAGCTTTTTGGTCAGACATACGTCTGAGCACGAGATTGCCGTCGGATTGCAAATAGAGGCGATGGGAACCATCGGAAGACTGAAGATATTGGTTTATGGTCAGCTGTCCATCAGGCACGAGGTTGTTCGAGGTGTGACCGGTTGTGGCCCTTGCCTCGAGACCCCCATCTTCGATATCATTGCCGTCCACATCATTCATGCCCTCACAACCCAGCAGAAAAAGGAACGTAATGCATCCCAAGAGGGACCCTCTATTCACAAATCTCCACATGGCATTTCCTCCTTGTTCGAAGTGCTTCCTAAGAGCGAGGACACTCTGTGATGGACTCGCTCCGGTAGAGCCAGAACTGATCGCCACGCAAGACCAATGCCACTTAGCACCCCAAATGCCGCTGTTCTCGCAAAATCGTGTTTGCGATTGTAACTCTTCGCAATTTCGTCGATAGCTCCAAGGCGGATGCGCAGGATCCCGCCCCTTGGGAAAACGGAATGTTGTCCAAAACCACAAACGACTGTCACACGCGTGTGTCCCTGTGTCACATCGCTGGGACTCCTTTTAGCACCCGTTCACCCCACCACTGCACCGCGGATCTCGGGATCTAGGTTGAGAAGAGCCAGGGCGCCCGCTTTTAAGGCTTCGTCTTCCATGACAGTGCGGGCCACTGCCACGATCGAGGTGAGGTTGGACGGACTGATGCCACCTTTTTCGAGATTGTTTTTTTTTGCTTCGTGGCTAGACCCCTTGTTCGAGCACGCTGAGAGCCACACCCACGCGAAGTCCGCAAGCCGAAATAGTAAAGCTATTCTTGTTCAAATGGCAAAGCACTTCTTCGAGCAGGGCGAGGCCCGCGGGAAAGACATCTGAACGGCCTTCTGAAATGCCGTAGAGCTCGGTCCGCTTTTTCGAGTCCACTTCGAGAACACGGCGGCTCCACAACTGGAGCTCGGCAAGGGACAGCCGCAGCCCGTGCAGTCGGCCTCTGTCCCAATGCGTCAGCTCCAGGGCCAAGGCGCCTAGAGTCGTTGCTGTACCGGCCACGCACATGAGGTCTCCGGGCAGCTCGCACGGCACCGCTCGCTCAAGCTCGGTTTTCACCGCAGCCCGTAGCGCTCGGATGTGGTCGACCGAGGGCGGATCCCCATGCAGATACGCCTCGCTCAAGGACACCACGCCCATGGGCAGGCTGTAGGAAACGAGTCGAGACTCCTCGCGCCAGCCGATTTCCGTGGACTGACCTCCGATATCGACCATCAACCACCGCTGCTCTGGAAGGGCCGGCAATCCCAACGCAGCGCCGCGAAAGGTCAGTTGCGCCTCTTGCTCACCGGAAAGGATCTCCACAGGCACGCCGATGAGCTCGCTCGCCGGGCCCGTGAAGTCCTCTGGGTGAGCGCACATGCGCAACACGGCCGTGCCCACGGCTCGCAGTCTCGCTTTTCGAAAACCCCAGCGTTCCTTGTACGACTCGAGCACGGCGAGGCCGCGCGCAATAGCCGCCGGTCGCAGGCGCCCTCCAGGGGAGAGCCCTTCGGATAGCCGCACTGGAATGGAGGCATCGTGGCGCAGCCCCAATGCACCGCATTCGTCAGTCGACAGCTCGCAAAAAGAGAAGGTATTGGAACCGAGGTCCAGACCTTGGGCGACCAGACCGGAAGGCAGAAGCTTCATGCTCAGTTCATGCCGAGCCCCGACAAGTCGGGTAACTCATCGAGGTTGGGCATGAGAACGATCTCGATGCGTCGGTTCTGGCTCTTGCCGTCCTCGTTGGTATTGGGCGCGGCCGGCATGTACTCAGCATAGCCCGCAGCAGACAGATTCTTTGGATTGACGCCCTGTTCCTGGAAGAACTTCACCACGGTCACGGCGCGCTGGGTGGACAGCTCCCAGTTGGAGGCAAACCCCTTGGACTTGATGGGCACGTTGTCGGTATGCCCTGCAACCTGGAAGTCGCGCGCATCGATTGTTTTGAGAATGCTCGAGAGCTCGCCGAGCGCGACTTTACCCACGTCCGATAGGGTGGCCTTACCGGTTGGGAACAAGATGTTCGAGTCCATTTCCACTACCATCCGGCCTCGGACGATGCGGATCTTGAGCTTGCCCGAGCTGACGAGCTTCTGGAACTTCTCGATCACCTTGCGGTACTTGTCCAGGCGCTCCTTCTGGGCCTTCTGCTCATTGCGCAAACGCGCCTCGCGCTCCTTGGTCGCCGCGAGATCGTCCGCGAGCAGGCCCTTCTCGCCGAGCAACTTCTGCACGTTTTCGCCGAGCTCCTCGAGGCGATTTTTGAGTGTCGCGTTTTCGGCGCGCAAGGTCTCGATATCTGTGGACAGTTTGGTGTTCGCAGAATTTGAGGCGTTGAGATCAGAGGTCAATTTCTCGATCTTCTGCAGCGCGGCATTGTGCTCTTCCTCGGCGATACCGCAGCCGATGAGGGGGACCAGACACAAAAAGGTAAAGGGCAGAAACTTCTTCATGATGCTCTCCTTGGGCGCGTTCCCGCGCAGTCAGACCGCTCTACACAACATTCCCCCCGAGTTTATCGACCAGCACCAACAGGTCAAGTGGGGGGCGCTGGATATGTTCAAGGCCATCGCACTCCAGTCGGAGTATCGACCTTCGCGAGCCGGCGATAGAAGCTGCCGTTCAGCTGGTTGTGGTCCACCATCCACGCCACGAGGGCCTGGTAGAGCTCGGGATCCACACTCCCGGGGTTCTTCCAGAATTCGTCGAGGCTGCCCTGGTAGGTCAGTCCAGGGAGATCGTATACGGCCTTACCGAGCAACTTGACGGGCGTGCCGTGGAACAGCGCCGACAAACCGACGGTGCTGTTCATCATCACCACGCCCAGAGCGTGCTTGATGAGGGTCGGCAAGTGCACGTCATGCACATAGATGAGGCGGTCTTCGACTTCCAGCGCGCGCCCCAAGGCCGCGATGCGCTCCCCGTAGTTCCGATAGCCCCGGTCGAGGGGATGATGCTTGATGACGAGCCTCGCATCTGGCTCGGCATTGCGCGCAAAGGACGCGATCACCTCGTCGAGAAACTCAGCGATATCGCGATATCGTGTGTGTTCGAGCTGGGCGTCCAGGTGGACCTGCAGCGCCACGAGAAAGTAGCGCCTCGAAAGTGGCCCGCTCAAGCGCTCGAGCATCTCGCGCTCCGAAAAGCGATAGTCGAGCTTGCGCCAGCCGCTGCGGCCCCAATGCACGGCCTCGGTGATCACATTCAGCGATCGGTGGTGTTTGTACGCCGGATAGGCCCACCACAGCGCGGAGTGAGCCAGAGCGTTGAGCACCGAGTAGAGCGCAAATGGCAGAAACGAATTGTGCACGGCAAGGGGACGTTCCTGGCGAGCCGAGACAAAACCCCGATAGAAATCCGGGTCTCGGCTCATCGGTGAAGAGCCGTTCACACCACCGCGCTCCATGGTGATGTAGTCAGGCCGCAGGTAACCCTCTTCGAAGACGAACGCCGGCACGCCGGCCCTCTCACAAATGGGAAGCGCGACCTTGTGAAACGGTCGTCGATCGCCGAAAAGACAGACCGCTTCGATGCGGTTCTCCGCGATGAGCCTCTCCAGATACTCGGGCCAGGCTGACAGCGGCTTGGCAAAGAAATGGGCCCGCTTTCCAAGGTAGAAAAGCGCATCACCGGCGTTGAAGTTGACCTTGAACACCTTGGCGCCATGGGACTCGAGCTCCTCTGCGAAACGCCGAAAGAACGGCCCCACCGGCCCCTGTAAAAGGAGGACGCGACGACCCACGAGCTCATCGAGCATGGCGTATCCCTGTGAGCAAATTGCCCAGCCGATACAACTGGCGCAAAGAACGACTCGTTCGATAGGCCCGCGAGCCCACAAAGGCTTGCCGGCCGCTTTCCAACGTCGCGATGACGCGCTCGGCGCTCGTGAACTCCCACGACCGAACGTCCATGTAGCGAGGATAAAGGAGCAGGACTCCGGCCACGAGCTCGTCGAGACAAAGGACCCGGGTGCGCCTGGCGATGGGATGTCGATCGGTGGTGAGCCCCCAGCTTCCGTAGAACGGCTGGCCATAGGTAAGCACGGGAAGGCCCCGCAGCAGCGCTTCGAAGCCCACCAAGGAGGTCATCGTGTGCACTTCGCTGCCGACCTCGAGACAGCGATTGATCGACGTATCCTCCAAAACCACATCGCACAAGCGCTGCAGCACCTGCGGAGGAACCGCGCCGCGCCGATTGCCGCTCACGACGTCCGGATGCGGCTTGAATGCGATGAAGGCGTCCGGTCTAGCCTGGCGCACGGCCTCGAGCAGGCCCGCGTTGGTGTGGATGTCCCGACATCCGAGGGCCACGGCCGCGTCGTCTTCCACCTGTCCTGGAACGAGGACGACCTTTCGACCCGAGGCGCCCGGCAGCTCGAGGGCCGCGTCAATGCCGAGGTTGTACTTGCTGATCCTAGCTTCCACAATGGTCTTGCGCAGCTCCCTGGCGCGCTCCAGTTGCCTGGGGCTGAAGCTCGTCGCAAGGAGAATCCGCTCGAGATCGCATGGCGCGCTAGGGTCGTAGTGGAGGCCGCTCTTGTCGAGCACCAGCGAAGCAGGGGCCGTAAGGTCTGAGCCGAGCCCGACAGAGCGGAGGAATCCGTCCTCCATTCGCCAAATATCAACCCCGAACTCGCGGCGCAGCTCTTTCGCTTCGCCCTCATTTTGGACTCCCCAGCAGACGACTTTGCAATCTCGCGCAAAGCCCTTGCGTTTCGCGGCCTCGCTCGTTCGACAAAACGAGACGCGATTGCCTGGTGCTTGAAGGTAGGCCCTGGCGTAGCCCCGCTTCCAGATGGAAAAGCCGAAGCAGAAGATGCGACCGGCGTTCGCCTCGAACATCTGTCTCTGCAGAGCCAGATGAGAGATGACCTCCTCGGCAGCACAGGGCGCGCCAGAGTCGGGAGCGACGTACCTCGCGTACCGCAGATAGGCGGCTTCGAACACCTGCGGGAGAGAGCGTGGCACGCCGCGCCGCGGAACGGCGATGCGGTCGTCGGTCAGTCCCCAGCCAGCATAGAAAGGCGCGCCAAAACAGGTGACCGGCTTGCCCACCATCAGTGCTTCGAATCCGAGCTGCGACGTGGCACAGTAGACCCGGTCTACGGCCGCGAGCAAATCGATGGGGCTCACTGCCGCGCCAAGAACCCGAACCCGCGGATGCACCGGAATTCGATCGAAGCATCCTCGCTTCTTTCCCGCAGCCACGTCGGGGTGGATCTTGAGGAGGATCTCCGCCTCTGGATTCTCGTCGATGGCCGCCTGAATCATGTCTTGAAAGCCGCCCTGCGGCACGAGGCCCTTGACGACGGACATGTCCCCTCGCGTCTGGTCCACCACGAGCACGCGAGGTCGCCCTGCTCCTTGAAGCAACTCCAGCGGCAGTCCCACCGGCGAGCCATTGTACTTGGAGACTTTGCCCTGGACGATGGCCCGCATGGCGCTTTGCGCTCTGGTCAGGGCCAAGTCGTCTGTCTGCGGCGCATCGCGGATCATGTCCTCGAGCTCCGACGGCGCGCTGGCATCGTAGTACATGCCCTTGGCATCGAGGACCAGCGACAACGGCCTTGCGCCTTCGACTCCTAGCCCCACCGAGCGAACAAAGCCGTCCTCCAGCCGAAGCAGAGGCAACTTGTGCACAGTCGCGTACTGAGCGGCCCTCTCGGTATTGGGCTTGAGCCCCCAAGCGAGGACGCCATCCACGCCCCGCGCGTCCCGAGCCGCGGGATACAGCAAAAGGCGCCGAGCGCCGAGGAACTCGAGCAGATGAGGCAGTCGCGCGATGCCCAGCGAAAAGGTGGCCACCGTGTCGCAAGGCATGGGCGTTGACAACGGCATTTCCCGCTATTTCTCCATACGGGCCGCGACCCGACGCAGATCGTCAACCGTATCCACCCCATGGCTCGGAGCGTGCTCCAGCACCGTGACGTGGATGCGAATTCCCATGGCGAGCGCTCGAAGCTGCTCCAGGGCCTCGGCCTTTTCCGCTCCCAAGGGCGACGCCTTGGAGACAGCGCGCAGCACCTCGACCCGGTAGCCGTAAATGCCAATGTGCCGCAAGTAGGTGATGCCCTCGGGCAACCGTTCCAGGGTGTCCAATCCCGCGGCAAAGGCCTCGCGATGCCATGGGATAGGCGCGCGGCTGAAATAATGGGCAAACCCGCTGTTATCCAAAACGACTTTGACCACATTGGGGTTGCGCAGGGTCTCGACGTCGCGGATCGCGGCGGCCATGGTGGATATCCCCGCTTCGGGATGGGCAGATAAAGCCATGGCGGCGCGACAGACGACCGCGCCTTCGATTCCCGGTTCGTCGCCTTGCAGATTCACGACGATATCTCGCGGAGCAAACGCAGCGCGTGCCGCCACTTCGGCAATGCGATCGGTCCCAGAGGCGTGCTCAGGGTCGGTGAGCATGGCCCGGCCGCCAAAACCCTCGACCGCCGAGACGATGCGCTCGTCATCCGTGGCTACGATGACCTCGCTCGCCCCTGCCGCAAGTGCGTTTTCGAAAACATGCTGAATCATCGGCTTGCCAGCGAGCATGAGCAGAGGCTTGCCAGGAAGTCTCGTGGATCCATACCGCGCCGGAATGACGACATGAAAGCGATCCGTGGTCATGATATGCGCCTCAACCGCCGCAGTCTTCGGCAAACGGACGCGCTTTCACCACGCGATCGATGGAAACGAGCATCTCGAGCATCTCCTTCATTCGCCGCAGCGGCCACATGTTGGGTCCGTCTGACTTGGCGTTGTCAGGGTCAGGATGAGTCTCCATGAAGACGCCAGCCACTCCAACCGCCACCGCGGCGCGCGCTAGAACCGGCACCATCTCGCGCTGCCCGCCAGAGGACGTCCCCTGGCCGCCCGGCTGTTGCACCGAATGGGTGGCATCGTAAACGACGGGACATCCGAGCTTCCTCATGATCGGCAGGCCTCGCATGTCGGAAACGAGCGTATTGTAGCCGAAGCTCACCCCTCTGTCGCAGAGCATGACGTTCTCGTTGCCCACGGCCTGGCATTTGGCCACGACATTTCCCATGTCCCAAGGCGCCTGGAACTGACCCTTCTTGATGTTCATCGGCTTGCCACAAGCGGCGACCTTTTGAATGAAATCCGTCTGGCGCACCAGAAAGGCCGGTGTCTGCAGCACGTCCACGACACTGGCGACAGCCGAAAGAGGGGTCGATTCGTGCACGTCCGTGAGCACTGGCACGCCGAAGGTCGTTTTGACTTTGGAAAGAATCTCGAGCCCCTTCTCGAGGCCCAGACCCCGAAAGGCTCCGGCCGAAGTGCGGTTGGCCTTGTCGTAGCTGGCCTTGAATACGAAGGGCACGCCGAGCTCTGTGCAAGCCTCAGTGAGCGCGCCAGCGATGTCCATGACGATTTGCTCGCCCTCGATCACGCAAGGACCGGCGATGAGAAACAGCGGTTCGGTGTTGCCAACGGTGATGTTTGCGAGTCGCACGAGGATTCCTTCTCGAAGGGCGCTACAGCGCCAGGACAACGGCCGCCGACATAGCGACTTGATAGATGACTTGCATGATGTCCATGGAGATCTGCAGGCCTTTGAAATCGACGGCCGGCGGAACCAGGATCTCGTCGCCTGGATTCACCTTGGTCCGCGTACCGCCGATTTCCAACTCGGCGTTGGCGTGGAGAAGGATGACCTTGTGCCTGTCCGCGCGATCCGTAAATCCTCCAGCGCGTCTGATGTAATGCTTGGCTCGGAGGTCTTCGGAATAGACGACCGCTTGGTTCATCATCACCTCGCCACCGATGCGGATGACGTTCGTGCGTCGCGGCACGACTATTACATCTTTGTCCTCGAGCAAGATATTCAGCTGAACGCCGTCTTGAGAGGTGACGACCCGGCCCAAGGGATCGATCGCCCGGGCCCGCTCGGCGAACTTGCTCACCAGTTCGGCCTCGCGCACGCGGATCTCTGCCTCGCCCTTGGACTGGGACAAAGCGAGCAGCGTGGCCCTTTCCAAACGAAAGAGCGAGTCTTCGATAGCGTCTTTCTGTGCCTTGGCCACGGACTGGCGGCGGATATGAACGCTCAAGGGATCAGCGAGCGCCTTGTCGATGGGAATGCGCCTGAGCACGTCGAGCAGCCGTGCACCTCGCGGCACCGAAAACTCAGAGGGACCTCGTTGCTCTCCCTCGACCCGAACGACGATGGTGTCGGCCTGACCCGCAGCGCGCAAGGTCACCACGTCGCCGTCCTGGATCTGCGCCCCGCGAAATTCGTCGAGCAGCATGGTCGAGTTGAAGGGCTTCCCAGAGCGGGTGCCCGCGAGCGTGACCTCGGTCGCCTTTGCCACGTTGGGGACGACGTCGAGCGCCTCCTTGCCCTTGGCTGGGCTGCTTTTCAGCTCCACCAGCGACGGCGCGGCCACGTCGCCCATCAGCTCGACCGTAGGACCTCTCTGCCCCACGAGGATGGTATCTCCGTCTTGAAGTTGAACCCTGGCGAGCTTGCCGGCGAGAATGAAGTCGTAGAGGTCGATTTCGGCCAGAACCTGCGCGCCGCGCAGCACCGTGATCTTGCGAAAGCTGCCGAGAGCTGGGTCGATCCCACCGGATTGATCGATGAAAAACAGTGGGCTATCCGAAGGCAACCCCGCATAGCGCCCTGGTTGCTTGACCCCGCCGGTAACGAACACCGCCACTGGACCAGCGTTGAGCAAATTGATGTAAACGTTGACGTATCTCGTATAGACGCGCTGAATGGCCGCCTTGACGATCCCCGAAAGATCGGCGTTTCTGTGTCCAGCTAGGAGCACTGGCCCGATCTGCGGCAGGAAGATGTTGCCCTGACTGTCGACGATGAATACCTCGTTGAGCTCCACAGCCCCCCAAGTCGCCACCGCGACGCGATCACCGGGCAGCACGATGTAGTCCGGGTTGAGACCGTCCTCGCGCGCCTTGAGAAAGCTTCCGGTAAAAAGGTTCGATCCGAACGGTCGCGCAGCCAGGAGGCTCGCGGAGACTGGAGGCGCGGCATGGGCCGGTGCGGGGGGCGGCGGCGGCGCAGGGGACGTTGCTTGGACCGGCGCAAACCGGGAATTCTCATCGCGCATCGCCTGGATTTCCTGAGACGCGGCAGGAGCGGAAAACAACGAGGCACTGAACGCGAACAACGCAATCGCGGAGGTCTTCGCAATGCGCACCCAGGATATTTCGATCATCGACAGCATTGTCTCATCCCTATCGCAGTTAGAGCTTGGCGTGCTCTTTCACAGCCGCAACGAGCATCGATAGTACACCAAAGGAAAGAAATATCGCGATGAACACCGTTGCGATGCCCAGCAGTCGCCGCGGATGGGTCGCGTCGTTGGGCTCCGAGGGCGACGAGACGACCGCGAGGTATCGATGCTGCCTCAACGCCTCCATAGTGGCGATCTCGAACGCCGACTGGGCAGTGACGAGCCGCTTTTCGGCAAACTCCTTCTCGAGCATCGCTTCCTCGAAATCGGCGATGGAGTTGTTCAATCCCTTGTCGTCATCGTCGATGACCTTGCGCTTCTCCTTGCTGATTTGAGCCAGAAGAGACGACACCCTTTGTTGCAGCGCGATGACCTTGGGCGCATCGGGCGCCATAAACCCTCGGGCCTGCCGCAACTCGGCCTGAGTCTTGGCGACCTCTCCCTCGAGCGAGGCCCGGATGCCGAGGCTCTCATTGGCCGACGCCACTGGATTGAGCTCGTCCACCTGGTTCTGGAGCGCGAGGATCTTCTTGCGCACTTCGGCCAGACGCTCCTCGGCCTTGTCGAGCTCGGCCTGCGTAAATTGGATTTTGTCTTCCCGGGCCCGGCGCGACAGCTCGTTGACCAGGTGTTCGCTGCTGCGCAGGATCGCGGCGGCGAACCTCTTGGCCGAGGCCGCGTCGAAGGCCTTGACCGAAAGGGTGAGCACGCCGGATTGGCTGTCGAACTCCACCTGGACTCGCCTTATAAAATACTCGTACCTGTCCTCACTCGTCGCGTCGCGCTCGAGCCTCGTGAGGTAATCGACTCCGGGCTTCGTGAAGTGCTCGATGAACCCCTGCTCTTTCACGAGCTGATCAAGCATGTCGCGAGACAGGATGTAGTCCCTGACCGACAAGGCGTCGCGCGATGACCCGGCTCCGGGCACGATTCCCATCAAGGATTCGATACCCGACCCCATTCCGCCGTCCGCCGACTGCACCGAGAACAGCGCCTGGGACTCGAAAAGGTCTGTCGCGATTGCGCCGTAATAGACGCACGCCAGAACAGTGGGCAGGCCGACTCCCAAGGCGAGACGCAATACCGCCCTGCGCGCCCGGGCGCGACGCAGGTCACGGGCAGTAATGGGCTTATCAGGCGCCTTGGATGTATCGCTCATCGGGTTCTCACGCGTCGTAGTGAAGACGCGCTTCCTTTATTGAATCGTAGAAAGTGAGCTTGCCCTGATCGAGCACGGCGGCCCGCTTGCAGTATTGCGTGATGGTCTTCAAGTTGTGGGAAACCATGAGGACCGAGGACCGCGCCTGTCGTTCTTCAAAGGCCAAACGGCATTTCTCCTGGAAACGCTTGTCTCCTACGGCAGTCACTTCATCAACAAGATATATATTGAAATCGATTGCCATACTCAAGCCGAATGCCAGCCTGGCCTTCATACCTGAGGAGTAAGTCCGGATGGGCATGTGAAAATACTGCCCCAATTCCGAGAACTCCGTGGCAAACTCGACGACTCGGTCGATGTCTTCCCCGTAGATTCGCGCGACGAACCTACAGTTCTCTTCCCCGGACAAGGAGCCGTTGAACCCACCGGAGAACCCAAGTGGCCAGGAAATGCGCCCCTTGCGCACGACCTCGCCGTAGTCCGGCATCTCCACGCCGGAGATGATTCGCAAAAGGGTCGATTTGCCCGCCCCGTTGCGGCCGAGGATGCCGAAATTCTCTCCCTTGGGGAAGATGGCAGAGACGTCGTCCAGGACAACATTGATGCCCTTTTCGGTCTTGTAACTTTTGGTAATGCGACGCAGCTCTATCATGTCAGCTCGAGCTTGGCCCTGGCGACGCGCTCCAGGGTCAGCCCTGCAAATGCTAAGCAGAGAATGACGAAGAAGGGAAATTTCAGGTCCGCGTAGCGGGCCGTATACCCGGCGAACGTCCCGTCTCGAACGAGCTCCACGGCATGCATTACCGGATTCCACAGGAGCAACTCTCGGATTTGGCTCGGCAGATCATTGGCCGAAAAAAACACGCCCGACACCCAGAAGAACGGTCGCAACAACGGTCCTGCGAGCCTCTCCACCACGGTCGTGTATACCGAGAGCGCGCATAAGACGAGCCCAAGCGTCGTGCCCAACAGCCCGGCCATCGTGAGCCCGAGCAGCACGAGCAGCGGGTTGTCGATGCGAAGCTGGCCGCGCAAGAGCGCCGCACCTCCCAAAAGGACCACGAAAACACCCAAAAAGGTCCCCATCTCGAGTATTGACCGCGCCAGAACGAGATCTAGAGGGCGAACCTGCGGATAGAACAACAGGGCTTTGTTGGAGCTGATGGCCACCAAAACCCGATGGGTCGTCTCGCGAAACAGTAAAAAGGGCACGATACCCGTTGCGAGGAACCCGACAAGATCCATGCCGTGCGGCGGGGTACGACCGGCAAGCCAGAACAAGCCGTAAAACGTAGCTATCCACAAAAGCGGCTCGATGAAGGCCCAAAGGTAGCCGAGTTGGTGCGCCCCGAATCGCGTCCGGGTTTCGCGAAGCAGAATGGCATGGACTATTTCCGTCTGCACCGCGAGGCCGCGAACCAGGGACATGGCGAGTTCCTTGAGCTAGGGGTCAGTCTTCGAAAATATCGAGGATGCCTGATACTTTGTTATTTCTGTCGAGTGCCACGAGCACCTTGATTTTCTTTCGCCGCATCAGTTCCTCGGCTTCGGCAACCATCATGTCTTCCGAAATGGTCACCGGATTCTTGGTCATGATGCGCCAAAGCGGAATTTCGAGCAAGTCGTCGAACTTCTGCAAAGCGCGACGCAGATCGCCGTCGCTCACGAGGCCTCGCAACTCGTCGCCCTCCATGACGAGCACAACGCCCATCCGGCCGCTTGTCATCGTGAGCAGCGCCTCTCGCACCGTCTGGTTGGGCCCTGCTATCGGCAGCGTCCCCTTGTACATGACATCCCGAGCGCGGGTTAGGAGCTTGCGGCCCAGACTGCCGCCCGGATGGAACCGAGCGAAGTCCCTTGGCCCAAAGTCCCTGCGATGAATGAGAGAAACAGCCAAGGCATCGCCCATGGCCATGGCCGCCAGAGTCGAGCTCGTGGGCGCCAGGTTGTTGGGACACACCTCTTTTTCAACCGAACAATCGAGGCACAGGTCCGCACCGCGACCGAGGGTCGACGCGAGCCGACCCACCAGAGCCACGACCGGCGCGCCCATCGCCTTGATATGGGGCAAAAGCTTGACGACTTCCTCGGTTTCCCCGCTGTAGGAGATTAAAATTACACTATCGCGAGAGGTCACCATGCCCAGATCGCCATGGTACGCCTCTCCAGGATGCAGGAAGAACGCCGGTGTACCGGTGGAGGCCAGAGTCGCTGCGATTTTTTTGGCGACGAGACCGGATTTCCCCATGCCGCAAACGACGACGTGGCCGGCCGTGTGATAGAGCATCTCCACGGCCTGCAGGTAGGTATCGCCGACCTTGTCGGCGAGCTGCGCCACGGCCCTAGCCTGCTCGGCGAATACGCTCCGAACTTTGGCGAGCTCCCACTGCAGCCGAGACTCAGCCCCAACAGAGCCAATCTCAGGCGTAGAAAAATCATACGCAAAATTCATCGTCATCGCAGTCCTCTCAAATATGACCGCTGCTCGTGGAATTCTACAGGTTGTGACACCAAACGCAAAAGCTCGTGACAACTTTGAAAACTCGAGAGTCCCATCACTCTCTTCCATCAACATCGACTACGACTAAGCACGTCTCATGCCAGAACTCGTTTTGACGCAACAAGTGGTCAATATGCCGATGCCCGTGAGGTTTCCCAGCCCGCCGCCCCATTCGCAGACCCAGTCAACTGAGTCCCTGCCGCCACAAAGCGCGACATTTGTGTCAGGGTGATGAAGGAATGTCCATGGGAAGCAGTTTGCCGTTTTTTAGAAAACTGCACCTACCTGCCGGGGGCCTTCTGTCACGACATCACCTGCATCCGGGTGCGCCAAGGCAGGCCAGAGTTCTTCGAACAAATACAGAACGGTGTTTAAAGAAACTACAAAGACCGAAAAGACCGAGATCACCAGGTCAACGTCGGTCGCCCTAGCGTGGGAGCACCAGCCAAGGTCAAGAGATGAAACTCGAAGCTATCTCTGTTGGCAATGACTCCGATAGGTTAAGGTGACTTGCCATGACCTCCATCCATCGTCAGCGAACTGTGGCAACCTTCTCCAGGGGCATCGCCGGTCTAGCAAACCTCTGCGAGTTCCTCGATGCGCAGCGCGTGCTGTTCTGCCCCTCACATGGAATGGCAAGGCAGATCGATGCCGTGGTCGGCTGGGGCGCACAACGCAACACCCAGCAGGCGGTCGAATACGCTAAGGCCCATGGCCTCGAGTACCTGCGACTGGAGGACGGCTTCTTGCGCTCCGTGGGGTTGGGTGTCCATGGCGCTGCTCCATTATCTATTGTCATTGATAGACGTGGCATGTACTACGACGCCACCAGCGAATCGGACCTGGAATATTGGCTGCGCACTGCCCTAGGCGAGTCGGCGCGGCTGTTCTCCAATGACACATTGCAGCGCGCTCGACGACTCATGAATGACATCGTTTCGGCGAAGCTCTCCAAGTACAACGACTCCTCGTGCCGGGGACGGCTCAACTTCGATTCTCGGTTCGCGCGGCGTGTGCTCGTCGTGGACCAAACCTACGGAGACGTCTCGATCCGCCTGGGGGGCGTCGCAAAGGACGGCTTCCCCCAGATGCTAGAGGCCGCCATCGCCGAGAATCCCGACGCCGAGATCATCGTGCGGACGCATCCTGATGTCGTAGCCGGCAAGAAGAGAGGCTGCTTGGGACAGATTCCACGTCGCGAGCGACTCACACTGAGCCCTTCCCTCCTCAACCCCATTGATGTTCTACAGTCAGTTGATCGTGTTTACGTTGCGACCTCCCAGCTCGGATTCGAAGCGCTGATGGTCGGAAAGCCGGTCTCGTGTTTCGGCACTCCCTTTTACGCGGGCTGGGGTCTCACGGATGATCGCGCATCCGTTCCGCGTAGGGGGCAGAGCCGCAGTCTGGAGCAAGTCTTCGCCGCCGCGTACCTGCACTATCCGAGATACATCGATCCCGATACAGGCAAGCGGTGTGAACCCGAGCGTGTCATTGAGCACCTCTCACTGCAGCGTCGCATGTTTTCACTCAACGCGAGCCAAACCTTCTGCTTCGGTTTTACGCTCTGGAAGCGCAACCATGTACGCTCCTATTTGCGAAGCCCGAACACCGAGGTCCACTTTCCGCGCAACCCACGCGCTGCTGAACGTCTCGGGATCGGTCCGTCCTCTCGCGTTGTGATCTGGGGGCTGCGCGAAACGGAGCCGGTCAGGAGACTGGCGGAGCGGTACGGCCTCACCGTGAGTCGCATGGAAGACGGCTTTTTGCGCTCGGTCGGGCTCGGCTCCGACCTTGTCGCGCCATCGTCGCTCGTGATCGACTCTCGCGGAATCTACTACGATCCGACCGCCCCCAGCGACCTCGAGCACATACTCGAGACCACAGTATTCAGCGACGAGGACCTGCGCAGAGCCGTTGCCTTGCGTACGGCCATGGCACAGCAACGCGTGAGCAAATACAACTTAGGAGAAGATCTTCCGCTCGCTCTCGACCCTGCCAAAGGGCAAAAAGTGGTGCTGGTCCCCGGACAGGTCGAGGACGATGCCTCCATCACCCGTGGCTGCCGCGCCGTGTGCACGAACCTGGCCCTGCTACAGGCCGTTAGGGCTGCGTGTCCGGACGACTTCGTGGTGTTCAAGCCACATCCCGATGTCGTCAGCGGCAACCGATACGGTGCAGTGCCTGCGGAACGAGCTCTGGCCCTGTGCAACATGGTGGTCGAAGACGTGTCTATCGCTCGCTGCCTCGATGCGGCAGTGGCGGTGCACACCATGACGTCCCTAGTGGGGTTCGAAGCGCTTCTACGCGGTCTGGAAGTCGCGACCTACGGCCAGCCTTTCTATTCTGGATGGGGTCTCACCCGCGACCGGCACCCAGTGGAGCGTCGGACCCGCACGCTCAGCCTCGACGAGCTCGTCGCCGGTACGCTCATACACTACCCGCGCTACTTCAATGTCGTCACGGGGGAGTTCACGACGCCCGAGCATGTGATTAGGACCCTAGCTGAGCAGCGCTCGGCCCACAAGGGCCCCAAAAAATACAAGACAAGCAGGATTGCCCGTCAGCTTCGCAAGCTGGTGCACATTTACAAAGGGCTGCGCTATGCTCCATGAGCTGAAAGACAAGCGAGACCTGGTCATTCATTCTGTCTTCGTCTTCGAAAAAGGCCCCAAGCGCCCGCATCACATCACGTTCAAACGGAATGGCATTCATACAAAGTGAGCGCGTGCGATGAAGGAGCTGACAAAACTTCTCACGAGCCAAATGTGTATTCTTTCGCAATCGAACTCCAGATCACTCGCGTAGGCCAGAAAGAAAGGCCGGGCCTGCTTCAGGCTCCGATCTCCTCGACGCATCGGGCGACGGCGCGCAGATCGGTGACATTGTGAATTCGTACGGCTGGGTCATTGCAAGACAAACGAACCAATCCTCGCAGCACCTTGCCTGGACCCACTTCGATGTAGTCGGTGACGCCCTGCCTCATGAACTCGGCCACGACGAGGTCGAACCGCACTGGACTGGTGAGCTGGCCGGCGAGTAGCCTCGGTACTTCCGCGGCGTCAGTGCGCCCTCTACCGTCGCGGTTGAACACCATGGGGAAGGTGCCCTCCCGCAGGCCCGCGTCTTCGACAGCTCTTCGAAGCGGCTCCACCGCTTCTCGCATGTGCTCGCTGTGCCACGCGCCACTGACCCTGAGCACCGTGACCTGAAGTTCGCTCGGAGAATGCCCCTCGGCTGCAACGCGGGATGCCTCGCTCCAAGCTTTCGCGAGGCATTCCCGCTGCGCGCCGGGGGCATTCTCAAGTTCATTGGTCGTCGCTGGCGACCGTGCCTGTTTCGGTCTGTTTCGCAAGCGCCCCACGAGGGTGTCAATGGCCCCAGCATCGCCAGAGAGGGTCACCTGGGTCGGTCCATTGACCGCTGCCACCGCGAGGACCGATTCGGGCCGGTTGCCGCACAGGGCTTGCGCTTCTTCAAAACCCATGGGGGACACGGCGATCATGGCGCCAGAGCGCTGGTTCGCCTGCGCTTCCATGAGCCGGCCGCGGAGCACGGCGAGCTCGACCGCTGTCCGATCATCGCAGAACCCAGCAGCCGCCAGCGCTGGCAGCTCGCCGAGGGAGTGACCGGCAAATGCCAGAGGCTTGAGACCTGCGCTTTCGAGCCTGCGATAGAGGCCCAAGCACAGCGCGCACAACAGCGGCTGGAGCGCCTTGGTCATCGCGAGCTCCCGGGCCGGACCGCTGCGGGCGAGCTTTGCGAGATCGACTCCAACCTGCGCGCTCGCCAGCTCGAGCAAATCGTCCAGTAACGGGTCGCGACCGATGAGATCGCGGCCCATCCCCACTTCTTGAGCGCCTTGACCGGGAAAGAGCACGGCGATGCGGGGCATGGCGTTCAACCTACCGTTGTGGTGAGACCGCCGTCCACGACCAGGCACTGACCCACGATGTAGCTGGCGGCGTCCGACGCGAGAAAGGCCACGACTTCGGCGATCTCCTGGGGCGTGCCGAAGCGTTTAAGCAAGATGCGGTCCTTGCTCTGTTGCTTTACCTGGCGCGGAAGGCGCGCGGTCATCTCGGTATCGACAAAGCCCGGTAAGACGGCGTTGACGCGAATGCCCCGTGGCGCAAGCTCTGCGGCGAGAGCCCGACACAAAGACGTAAGACCGCCCTTGGAGGCGCAGTAGTTGGCCTGGCCCGCGATGCCGAACTGCGCGGCCACGGAAGAGACGGCGATAATGGTGCCGCGCCTGTTCTCCATCATCGGTCGGCAGGCGGCCTTGGCAAAGCGAAACGCGCCGACGAGGTTGGTGTCGATGACTCGAAGGAAGTCCTCATCGGACATCATCATCAAGTACTGATCTTTTGTGATCCCGGCGTTGAGTACGAGAATATCCAAACCGCGGCCATTGCCGGCAAGGTCGTTGACGAGTTCGCCGACCGCCGCCGTGTCGCCCGAATCGCAAAGATGGGCGTTGGCCGTGCCTCCCTCGGCGCGCACCTTCTCCACGAGCGCCGCGGCCTCGTCCTTAGCGCGGCGATAGGTGAACGCCACGGTCGCGCCTCGTGCGGCCAGTGTCCGCACCACAGCGGCGCCGATGCCGCGCGAACCACCTGTGACGAGCGCCGAACGACCTTCGAATTCCCGTGCTCCGCTCATTTTTTCTCCTTCGACCTCGGTTTACGCCAGACGACGAGATGGCCGGCGCCGACCGCCACCAAGGTCTCTCCCTCGGCGCTGGGCGACACGAGCCAATGGCCGGATGGTATCTGCGTGGTGCGGCGTTCGTGGAGCTTCCCCTCGAGATCGAGTTGCACCTCTCCATCCGAGAGTGCGCAGCTCACAAGGTCTGCGCCGGTGATCCATTGGATGCGTCCGCGACATTCCCGCGCCCACTTGCCTGGCACTTCGCTAAAGGTCTTATTTCCTTTCGCGTCGGCCCGCAGCAGACCCTTTTCGCCGTGGCTGACGATCACGGTGTGTCCGTCGTCGGCCACGGCCACGTCGGCGACGGCGTAGGGATCGACGCTGAGTTGGGCCACGAGCTTTCGGGTTGGGATGTTCCAGAGTCGAACGACGCTGCGCGTTTCCTCGTACTCGAGGGTTATGAGACGCTGTCCGTCAGACGAGGCAGCCAGGCGGTCCACGGGACCGCGGAGCTGCCGCGGGGGAAGGCGCCAGGCGATGGTGCCGTCCGATAGGTACCAAAGGGTCACGGCTCCAGCCTCGCCAGCCACGGCCACTATATATCCTGGAGGCACCCGGCGAGCCGTGCGTCCGCGCGACGCGATGCGCAGGTGGGCTTCGCCAGTGCGGGCGTCGAACCGATGCAGCACTCCGCGTCCGGTGAGAAGGGCGGCATACCGACCATCGGCGGAAAAGGCGACCTCGACGGCGCCGCCGCTGCCTCGCGGCAAGAGCGCTTGCCACAGGAGTGTCGGCTCGGCCTTGAGGTCGTACATCTCGAGGCGAGGTCGCAGTCCGGCAAAGCTCAGCGCCGCGAGGGACCCGTCCGGGCTCGTGGCAAGAGACACGGCTTCCTGACCGATGCCTTCGACGGAGCAGGTCGGAGCGCCGACTTTTTTGGGTTTGCGGCAAGCAGCCAAGGGCTTCGGAGCACGCCAGCGCAAGAGCGGTTTGCCGCCCCGTGAGACCACGACATCGACCCCAACGATGCGTGCGGCGAAGGACGGCGAGGGCTCGAAGCGTTGCCCAGAAGGTGCTAGTAGGATTCGCAGCTCGATGCCACCGTCGATGTCCTCGTCAGAGACTCGCGGCAGCGGCTCGAGCATCAGCGGTCCTTTATCGATCTGAAGGGGGTAGCCGGCGACGTGCGGAAAGGAGAGTCTCTCGGGAAAAAGCTTGGCGAATGGAGGAGTCGCCGAGAGCGACGCTTCGAGCGCGAATAGGGCCTGCTCTCCGGTCGCGGTCCACAGGAGCTGCCTTTGCGGAAACTCCCCTGGGGCGAGGAAGGCTTCGATAACTGCATCTTCCTGCTGCTTGCTGGCCGAGAGGGCGACGACTTCGCATCGGGCCCCGGTCGCGCACAAACACGCCGCGACTCCAAGGCAGCACGCCAGGGCAGGGCAGGAGGCTATCTCAAGCGATCGCTGCATGCTCACCGGCGCTGGAGCAGGCCGTTGCCTCGTCGCGATAGAGCCCCTGGCTCACGTACATACCGCAGTTCGATCCTATCCGGTTCTCCTCGAGCTCTCCGATGCTCACGATGGTGTCGTACCCCTTGGCCTCGAAGCGCTGCGCGATGAGGCGGCAAGCGTCGGGATCCTCGGGCGCGACGAGGCCGCGTAATCCGGAGCGGTTCGCGGCGCGGGTCGGGTTTATGGGCGTGAGCTTAATCGCAAAGGTGAGAGGATCGAAAGTCGTAACCAAAGCGTTCGGATCCGCTGGCAGGCCCTCGGCCAAGGCGAAGTTGAGGGTAACCTTGCGATCGCCCTTTTTATAGAAGCGCTCCCCATAGGCGGCCATCTGCGCCAGGGACCATGTGCGAATCGGGACCATCTTTCGCCGCGCGGTTTCATCGGTGGAGTGCACCGAGAACTGCATCTGGAAATGACCTTCGCCGTACAGGCGATTCTTGATATCGAGCAGTCGCTCGAAAAACGACTCTCGTCCCGCCGGGGCAACGGTGGACAGGCTGGGCAGCAGGCCAGGGGCGTCGAAGCGCGCGGGCATTGCCTCTAGGGCGTCGAGGACCGCGTCGTTGAGTGCGGGCTCGCCCATGCGGGCCAGCTGGACCTTGAGCTTGGGAATGCTGATCCGTCCACTCGGATATCGCCTGCGGATGAGCAGGTCCACTTGCGCGAGAATCTCTTCGCAGCTCAGCTTGCCGCGGTAGTCCTGTCCGGCGTCGCACATGGCGCACCCGACCGGGCATCCTTTGAGAGTGGAGACGATGAGCACCCACTTTTGATCGCGCGGTATCGGAGGCTGGACGCTCTCCACGCACTCGACGCGGGATCCATCGGCGAGCTCAACCACGAACACTCGCGCAAGATCATCGTCGCCGTGGGAACAAATCAACTTGAGCATCTGCCTTGGGTCCTCCGTTGCTCGTTATGAAGTCCGCGCGACTTGCATGGCCGCTGCCAAACCGTCACCTACTGCCATGCCGATTTGTCCCAGGCCACCGCCGCGGGCATCGCCCACGACGAACAGCCCAGGACATGGCGTCGTTATGCCTGTCGCAGCTCCCAGGTCAAGACCCGGGAGAAGAAGCGCTGCACGAGAGACTCGACCGATGGCCCCCACGAGGGAACCGGCTTCCAGGGAGGTGACTCGGTCGAACGCGCGCGTCGTCAGTCGCCAGATCCCCTCCGTCCTAACCCCCTGCGTGATGAATGTGGAAAAACGCACGCAGATGGATGGACAGGAGCGCACCTGTTCGACAAGCCTTCCGCGCGCTCGCGGTTGCGGGCC
>JALOQD010000307.1 GCA_025453525.1 Myxococcota bacterium | reverse complement strand
TCGAGCTCAAGCTCTCGAGCGTCGATGCGGGCGTTGGTCTTCGAGCCGCTTTCGAGCACTTGCGACCCGGTAAGCTCGCCCAAGTGATGGTCGTGGACACTGGGATGGGCATGACTGCCGAGGTCCAAGAAAAAATCTTCGAGCCTCTGTTCACCACTAAGGCCGAGGGGATTGGCACTGGACTGGGGCTCGCTAGCGCCAAACGAATCGTGGAAGAGCACAAGGGCGCGATCGCCGTCGAGAGCAGCCCAGGCCAGGGAACGCGATTTACCGTGTACTTGCCGGTCATCGATCGGACCAGCCATGAGCCGCAACCAGCGGACCTGGTCTATCTGGGCGGCACGGAACGCGTGCTGGTCGTGGACGACGAACCCGAGGTGGCCAAGGCAACCGGTACGGCTCTTGCGGCGCTCGGCTATGTGGTAGAGGTCTGCCATAGTCCAATCGACGCTCTCGAGTTGGTCGGAGCGACGGATGAGCCATTCCAGCTCGTCGTCACCGATCAGGTCATGCCTCGAATGCCCGGACTTGAGCTTGCCGCGCGTCTCAAGGCGCTTCATCCCGAAACTCCCATCATCCTACTGTCTGGAACCGCGACAGAGGAGATTCTTCGAAAAGCAGAAGCCGTTGGGGTCGAGTTGGTGTTGAGCAAACCGGTCACGCGTTCTGCCCTGGCCCGGGCAGTGCGTGGGGAGCTCGACCGATGAAATTCTACGTTGCGTTGTGCGTGCTTGCCGCCGTGGTCTACGTGTTTCTGCTGGGCGCGCTCTGGAGTCAGAATAGACACAGCGCCTCCAACCGTTCCCTGAGGTTGTTCATCAGTGGTCTGCTCGCCTGGCTCTGCCTGGAGATCCTCACTTTCACGCCTCTCTCTGTGGGCAATGAGTACGCACTACAACGTGCGAGCAGCGTCTTTTGGGGAACCGCGTCAATGGTATTTTTGCATTTCGTCTACCACCTGCTGCAAAGGCGCAGGGACGCCATTCTCCTCATCTTCACGGGTCTGGTCCTGTGCTCTTCGGCGCTGTTTGCCTTGACGGATTTGGGTATGACCAGCGCGGTGCGGGAGAGCTGGGGCGTCAGGGGCGAGGTGGGACGCGGTTACTGGCTGCTCGTTCTCACCGCCGCTGCGCCAGGGCCCTATGCCCTGGGACTACTGTGGCACGCCTTTCAAAGGCCAGAAAAAGCCACCCTGCGCCCGGCGATTCGATTGGTGGTGATCGGGGGAGCGGCGGCCCTCAGCCTCGCGCTGCTCGTCAACTCGGTGTTTCCGGTCCTGCTGGGGATTCGCGATATTCCGCAAATGGCGCCCGCGGCAGGAACGCTCGTGTGTCTGTTCGTCACGGTGGCGATTTTTCGTCATGATTTTCTCACCATCTCGGTGGAGCAAGTGGCCCAAGCATTGTTCGAACGCCTGCCAGAGGGCGTTGTGCTCGTCGATCGCGATGGCGAGATTCGCAGCGCCAATCACCGAGCCTTGGATTTGCTCGGGTTGTCGGCAGCTCCACGCGGCTTCGCGATGCTTCCCGGGGGGGCGTCCAAGCTCGAGGCTGGGGTGCAACCCATGAGCATCGAGGTCAATGGCGAGAGTCGGCAGCTCCTGGTGTCCGTATCCGCGCATACCCAGGATCAGCAGCTCATCGGCCACATCATCTCTTATCGGGATGTTTCGGAAGAGGGGCGCATCGAAAAGCGGATCGCGCAGGAGAGCGAAGCCCTCGAGGAGGAAGTAGAACGCCGGAGCCGCGCCATTGAGCAAGCGCGCAGTCGCGAGACCCTCGGGGCGTTTGCCGGAAGCATCATCCACGATTTCAACAACCAGTTGTTCCCGATCATTAGTCTTTCGGAGCTCATTATCGAGGGGCTCGATCCGTCGGACACGCGGGCACAAGACATGAAACTCGTGCTCGCCGCGGCGATCAAGGGCTCGGACGTGGGGCGCAAACTTCTGGCCTTCACCCGCAGCGAGGTGTCGAAACGGTCGCTCGTCGATTTGGTCAAAACAGTGGAGGCCGTCGGTCAATTCTTGCGAAGCTCAGTGCCGGCTGGCGTCCGGGTGAACGTCCACATCGAAGCGACCGAGGCCTTTGTCGTCGGCATGCCTGGTGCTCTGCGGCAGATGATCGTCAATATCGCCGTCAATGCGACGGAGGCGCTTCCACCCGAGGGAGGCTCCATCTCCATTGGCCTTCGCCGACTGGCGCCCTCTGTGCATGAAAAGCAAAAACAGCAGTCCTCCCTGACTGGCCCCCTCGTGATCGAGGTACGCGACGACGGTATGGGTTTGGCGCTAGGGGCGACAGAGGAAGCTTTTCGCCCGTTCTTCACCACCAAGGCCGCGCAAGGGCGAGCTGGCCTGGGGCTGTCCGTGGCGCAGCATATTGCCGGTGAGCACGGCGGATACATCGAGCTCCTTCCCGCTGCGGATCGAGGAACGGTCGTTACCATTCACCTGCCCGGGCTCATGCGTTCCTCATGGGTGCAAATGGTGGCGCACCAACCCGAGCTCATCGGCGAAGAACGCGTCCTCATCGCCGCGTCGTCGACCGAGGCTGAGGAAGAGCTTCAGGCCGCGCTCCGCCCCTTGGGTTACCAAGTGTTCGTGATGGCCGATGCGCTCAAGGCAGCGCGTGTCTTGCGCGCTGACCCCACCCACTACGACATTCTCATCATCGAAAGCAACGAGCCCTCGGAGGTGGCGGACCTCGTGACCGCCGTGCACCACTATCGCACCGACCTCGTGGTGATCGTGCTCGGCGTGACCGAGTCCGAGCTGGCGAACCATCATCTGTCTCATGTGTGCTTCGAGACGTTGAGCAGGCCCCTGGAACGAGGAGCGCTTGCCGCTGTGGTCCGCAGAGCGCTAGGTCATTCGAAGCCCTAAGGGCAGGTTCGCGGTACTTACCAACCCAACGCGTTGGCAACGCCGACGAGAATGATCGTGACGATGAGGGGAATACCGAAGAGGTACAGGAAGAGCTTGCCTCCATGGCTGGCCTGCGGCTGCATCCCTTCGTTGTTCTCTTTGTTTTGCGATTCCATAGGGTTTTCTCCTAAACTCCTCGGCTTGGTCATCGCCAAAAACAAAAATGGCGACAACCGGCCTTTTTCTTCGCGCTTGAACAGAGCGGTTCGTTGCGCGGACCCACATAAAAAACTGACTTGGTCTATTTCGCGCTTCGAGCAGGAGGAGCGCGAGCAGGTTCATCCGGGGCACGCGGCGGCTGCGGTCCACCGCGAGGATGGCAGAGCGACAACCACGAGATGCTGCCTCGATCGTGGTCGAGTTCCGTGTCGTAGGTCCAAAGAGCTGGTCCGAAGTACCAGGCTGTGCGGGTCTCATTGCTGGCGAGGCGAGAGCCGCCGTGCTCCTGGGTCAGGGCCGGAGCCGAGAAGGGCAGCGATGCACTCGAGACCGCCGCGAAATAGGGTGTCAACGGTCCCGCGGTCGGCAATGGCGCCATGCAGGCCAAGAGCGCTGCGAGCGCTAACGCCACGCACGGTTCTCTGCACGGCGTTGCCGGGGCGAAAGTGGGACGGGTGAGGTTCACTCCCAAATCTCTATCTCGTATTCGAGCCGTTCGACGAGCGCCGCTGTGTAACGAGTGGCTGCCGGCGCGAGCAGGTGATCGGCATTTTGCATCTCCGTCACGGTGAACAACATAGGATCTCGGCTCAGCAAATGCAAATAGGGGCTGTGGGCCACTAGACGCGTCAGTTGGGCCGCGAGCCTTTGGTGCTCCTGCCGAAAGCGGGGGTGGAGGTACACCAACCGGCACACCGGCGCCATGGCGATATAGATGTGAAAGCCGTGTTTCTCGGCGAGCCGCGCCAGTGCAGCAAGTCCTGAGAGACTCGGCGTAGAGACGCTGAAACCACTCGACTCGAGCTGTCCTGCAAGCTGCTTTACCGAATCGAACAGCTGGGAAGAGGGCCGTCCGTCGAACTTGAGGAACCCGCCAGGTTGTATCTGGGCTGCGTCGGGAAGGCCCTGCCACGGTGGCTCGAGGAGCTGGCGAATCGTGCGCGGCGCTTTGTAAAAGGGCGCGTAGCGATTGACGAGATAGAGCCACTTGGCATGGGTGTCGAACGGCAGCGCCGGGTCGAGGCGCTCCCAATAGCCATAGTCGAGGGGGACCGAAGTGGCGAGGATTTCATTGACAGGCAATCCCCACTGGCGCGCCGAGCGGATGAGCAGGACGTGTTTGGGAGGGCCGAACTTATCGATATAGGTCTCCAGCATCCAGGCGTCGTTGACGGTGAGCGCCTCGGCCACGGTGGCCAGATTCGCCGCAGACTCCCCGGTTCCAGCGAGGAACAGCTCGCGATCGATCCCAAAGCTGGCCGATGAGTCTCCGAGGATGATCCAATCGGCGCCCTTGTCCATGGACATGAGCAGGTTCCACTTGCCGTCGAACAGCCAGGCCGACACCGAGCTCGGATGGCTCGTGAGGTAGCGTCGCAGCCCGACTTCGGCACCGACGAAGAGCACGGCAGCGAGGCTCAGACCCAAGGCCATATCGAGTATGCTGCGCTGCTTTTCGATCTCGATCGGAAGGTGGCTACGCGGGGTCTGTGACATGGGGGCTCTAGCTCCTCCTTCCTAAAATTGGAAATAGATGAATTGTGAGGTCTCGCGTTCTGCGAACACGAGCAGCCATAAACCCAGGAACGCGGTGATGGGTGCACGACCCCAAAACGGCAAGCGCTGCACGACGAGGAGATCTCGTGACCAGTGCTGCGCCACTTGGACGATGAGCAAAGGCAGTGTGAAGAACGCGATGTCCAGGGCTGGCTTGAGCATCGGCAAGTGGGACGGTTCGATCAAGCCGCGCATGAGGGTGATGGCATCTCCCAGAGTGTGGACCCTGAACAGCGTCCAACCCAGCATGGTGCAGGTGAACATCGCCGCCATGCGCCAAGTTGCGCCAAATGCGCCGGGGTCGGGACTGGGTCCACGGAGACTTCTGTAGCCTCTGTGCACGGCGAGCAGCATGCCGTGGAACAGACCCCAAGCCACGAAGTGCCACGCCGCGCCGTGCCATAGGCCACCGAGCACCATGGTCGCAATGAGGTTGCGGTACGTGGCGATTTGGCCATGGCGGTTTCCGCCCAGGGGGATGTACAGGTAGTCCCTGAGCCAACTCGACAAGGAGATGTGCCAGCGGTTCCAAAAGTCCTGGGGATTGAGCGCAAAGTAGGGCAGCTTGAAGTTCAGCATCAGCTCGAATCCCAGGAGCTTGGCCACGCCTCGAGCGATGTCCGTATAGCCAGAGAAGTCACAGTAGATCTGAACAGAAAAGCCGAACAAGAGCAGTACCACGGCAAAGCCCTTGACCGAGTCTGGCGCCGAAAATCCCGGCTCCACGATAGCCGACAGGTTGTCGGCGATGACGAGCTTCTTGAAGTATCCCCAAAGGATGAGGTACACGCCCGCGTCGATGGCCGCCCGGGTGACAATACGAGGCCGTTCGATCTGAGGCAGCAGAGTCGAGGCGCGTTCGATGGGGCCAGCCACGAGCTGCGGAAAGAAGGACAGATACAGGGCGAAGTCGAGGAAATGGCTTCTAGGCTCGAGCTTGCCGCGATACACGTCGACGGTGTAGCTCAAGGTTTGAAACGTGTAGAAGGAGATGCCCACCGGCAAGACGATGTGCAAGGCGAGAGGCGATACTTGCAGGCCGAGGTGGCAGAGCAGGGCCGCAAGCGAGTCGGTGAAGAAGCCAAAGTACTTGAAGAAACCGAGAATCCCGAGGTTGGCGGCGATCGACGACCCGAGCAGCCATTTGCGCCGAGCCGGTCGGTCCTCTCTTCCGAGCAGGCGGGCGATCGTGTAGTCGATGCTCGTCGTGAGCAGCAGAAGAAAAGCGAATCGCCAATCCCACGTTGCGTAGAAGGCGTAGCTGGCCGCGAGCAGCATGCGGTTTTGCCACGCGTGATGCCGCCTCAGCGCGTTGTTGCACAGGAGGACCAGGGCAAAGAAACCTAAGAATAAGAACGAGTTGAATCCCATGCGCGAGACTATCCTCAAAAATGCCACAAGAGCCGCGGAGCGAGCCGGTACTCTGCTCGGGTTCGGAGCAGTCCACCTGCTGCCGCAGAATACCCCGGACCGAGTTTTTGTCGACACACAAGGACGTCATAGGTGGTCGCCGGACTCGAGCTCCTAGGCGGAGAGATGTGATTTGGCAGTAAAAATCGAGTGTTGCTGAAAGTGACGCTCCTCACCCTTTTGTCCCGGTGTCGCCCCTACCTGTCACACCATTGAGACACATGTAATGTGGCCTTGTCACCTGCCTGCGCTCCCTAGTCGTGCGCCACAGACCTTTTTACCTTCGTGCTGTCCAGAAAATCCAGACTCGGCATAGTAATATCGTCACGTTGCGTGTTTGGCATAGCGGCACAGCCGTTGCAACTGGCACTAGGCACCAGGCGGCACCGGCAGCTTCCTGGGACGGTGAATTGTAATCAGATGATGTTAGGAGGTGTCCGATGTTTGTTAAACGCGATGCTCTTATTGGACTGGTGGGGTGGCTCGGAATCGCTCTCACCGCCATGGTCAGCGCTGCGTGTGAAATGGTAGACGAGGAGGTCGATTACGATACAGAGGAATTCACGATGAGCGCCGATCCCGTAGAGGGTTGCCATGGCCCCCACCACGGCAAGGACAAGTGGTCTTTCCGTTGGTCGCACCGGAAGCCCATTCACGGCATGCACTGCGTTCAGATCAATGAGCCCGCAGACCCACACACATGGGACGACAACTTCTTGTGCGCCAAGAAAGACTTCCATCTCAAGTGGTCGCACAGCGGTCCCATCGCCGGAATGCACTGCTTG
>JALOQD010000036.1 GCA_025453525.1 Myxococcota bacterium | reverse complement strand
GAAGTCGAGGTCGAGCTGCGGTGACGGCCTCGCCGGGGCGATCAGCGGTTGGGGCGCGGGGAGGCCCACTCCCTCGAGGGTGCGACGGACCGAGGCTGGATCCGTGACGGCAGCGACGATCCTCATGCGGCCCCCACACTCGCAGAGGTCTTGTTGCCCCAAGACGACGACCAACCGCGTGGCTCTGCATGGTATCTATTGCCCCGTGTGCTTTCTCGTCTTGAGTTGCGCATGGATCTCGGAGATGCAGTTGTTGATGTATGGTTCGATTTCCATGATTTTAGATGTCGTGCTGAACGCTGCTCTCACTTTGTTTTCGGTTAGATTGGATTCAATAAAAACCTGTAGTTGCAAGACCGCAAAATCAATATCCCAATACAATGCAAGGGGGGTTTTCGAATCTCCTTGAAAATACCGCTGCAGAGAGATTCTTTTGTCGAGATACGTGAACGATTCTGGATGCCATGCTTTGGTGTGCGTAGGATCAATTAGAAACCAATCATGACGCGGATGGGGAACACGAATTTGTATATCGCAGCCGTCTTTTGTTACGCGATATAGCTCGCGGAAGAAATGCTCATACGTGCTGTAGTCGAGATGCTCAAGTACATGAAAGAGCTTTACGGAACTGACAGAGTCTGAGGGCATCGGCCAGGGGTCTCGCGACATGTCGAAGATGAGATCTGCCCCGGTCTTGGCGTACAGGTCGCAATTGATGTGGTCCATGTCTCTGTTTGGACCACAGCCTAAGTTGATTTTGGCGTTTTTATTTTCCAATTCATTGTTTGTCCAAATTCGTCTTTTTGAGGACAAACACTCGATCTCCTCAGACAATATCGTTCCCAAGAGGCTTGTATATGAGCAGTTGATTTTATTGTAGTTGAATTCGTTGAATGATTTGAGTGCTCCCCAGGTGACCTGCTCCCATAGGTGATGTGCGTAGGCCTCTGGAAAAACATGATTCTCGTAGAACATCGCAGCGATCCCTTCTTCTGTCCAATCAGGATAAAAAAAGGTTTTCTGATTCAATATTGTAATTGACTCGGGAATTCGCGCGGCGAGCTGCAAAGGCAGAAATACCGAGTGTTCCTGCCAAAACTCATCCCTTCCTTTCGATCTGAAGCTCCTATAGCTTTCGAGCCACTCGCTGATGAATTGAGAATTCTTCTCTGCAAGCATTACGGCGTTGCATAATCCATGAGGTGTCCCTTTGATGCTTTCGTAAGCAAGCACACACTTCTCTGTGAGTAAGTCATCAAATGATTTTGTCGTAATTGTGTCAATGTCCAGATAGACACCACCATATTCTTTGAGAGTCTGAAGGCGAATCACATCGGCTTTGTGGGCGAAATGGAGCAACTCATTGCCAAATATCTGAACTGGAGGCTCAATTAGATTGATATTTACCAGGTTTCTAATGTCGTCAAAGTAGGTGTTTTCGGGAATGTATTTGCACCAATAATGAATCTCATATCCTGGGTTCAATTTTGCCGCGGACTTGATGGCTGCCCAATGGGCAAAGGTGAAGACCTTTCCACCGAAATCTTCTTCCAAACCAAACACAAAATGTATTTTACGGGGAATCATTGGTCTCTCCTGCGTTGGTTTCCCTGTTCAAGAGGGTCATGAGCGTTGTTGCGGGACGGTCTGTGCATTTCACTCTTTCTGCGCGCCTACAGCACGGAAAGCCACTGCAGCGGGCAGAGCGCTCTTTTGTCCCTTCCCACCGCGAGCTGACGACAGCCTGAGAACTCGTCGCCATCCTTGCTTCCATTTACGCCATCGGTTGGCTCGGGCTCGACAGCGCGCACGATGGAGAACGGGTTCTCGGAGATGACCGCGCCTTGGCCGAAATAGCCCTCAATCATCACCCGGCATTCATCCGAGGGCTCGTCGGGCACGGTCCAGGGCAGGCGCTTCCAATGGGGCGAAGTGTCATCGATGGACGGGACGATGTCCACCCAAGATTGGCCGTTGTTCGTGGAGTAGCGCAGGACCACGTCGTTTACGCCGACGGCGCTCCATTCGATGAACGCTGATTCTCCGACTGTGAGCACCTCTCCGCCATTGGGGCTCAAGATGACAACCGCTGGTGCCTCGGAAACGTCAATGATGAGTTCGTCTTGCCCTGTCCGATCGCCGTCATCGACAACGAGACGCATGGTATAGGAACCAGCCTGGGGAAAGCTCACGGCAGTGCGCTCGCTCTGCGGGGTCGACAGGTGTGCGGCAGCTGGCCCTTCCACCTCCGACCATTGGTAGTTCAAGGTGTTCTGCGGCAGCCCATCGTCGGTCACGATGGGAATGAGCATCATCTGCATATCGGTCAGGGTGGACTGGGATGGGCCGAGCTCCACGCTGGGCGCTTGGTTGTGGACCTCGCACAGCGCGACGACCTCCGCCTCTGCGACCAAGACATGGCCAGAGGCGTCGACAAGCGCGTCGATTCGCAGCGTGTAGCTCTGCTCGCAAGTGAGTTCGGTCAAGGACAGCCGAATCGTCACTGGACTGAGCTGCTCGGACGACAGAACCAAAGCCCCATCCGAAAGTGAAAACAGCGTTTCGTCGCATGCCGCCTTTGGATCGATAGATTTGTCAAAGGTCAGCAGCAGGGCCTCTCGGCCTTGAACCACTGCGGAAACGAGCTGCGCCCCATTGGGATCTCTCGTGACGGTGAGATACCCTGGCTCGGTCACGACTTCTTGTGTGCCGTTCGATATCGCGCAGGTGTAGCGCGCTCCCTCGTCCTCGATGGATGCGACGAACCCAAGGATGGCCGAGGTCGCGCCTTGGATGGACACATCATTGCGTCGCCACTGATACGAGAGCTTTTTCACCGAGGTCGCCACAGTGATGAATATCGCCTCCTGCCCAGCGATGACGCTTGCGTCTTCTGGATTTGACAAGACGAGAGGTGCTTGGTGCTCTACCCAGAAGTCGCCGCATCCGGTCCATACCCGAGCGGCTTCCTCGTTCTGCGAGACCACCACCTTCTCGTCCTTCACCCAGTTGAACAGCACCATGTTGCCGCCGTTGGTCACGTTCTGCTGCCATCCAAGGTGCAGGCAGATCCATTGTGGGTCGTTGCGCGACCAGCGGTTGCGTGCCTCGTAGGGACCGGAGTTGGCCGTTGGAGGTAGCTCGTTGATGTCGGCGTTCACAAATGACTCCGCGATCGAGATGTCGTCCCAGGAGCGCACGTCGAACCCCTCGTGGTTCAACCAACCGTCCGTGAAGTAAAGGCCATCTGGCGAGAACGCCTCGCCGCAGCTCATGATATCCGGGGTGGCTCGCGAGAGATCGAGGATGCCGTCGTTTCGCACCATATCGTAGGCGAAGATGTGCGCCTCGCCAGGGGGATAGTAGTTGGCGCCGCGAATCACGGCCCTGGTGCCGCTCGCCGACACATGGAAGCGACCGATGGCTGAGGTTACGAGAGTGACAAATGCCTGGTCCTCACCGGTTACGACGTTGGTGCGGCGCCAGGTTTTCGACCCTTCAGTCGAGGCATCGCCCATGCTGTAGTAAATCCAGTCACCGGCCCAATCCATGCAAGCCCCCTGTGTAGACCAGGCCCTCGGTCGGATGCCCGCCATCGGTCGCCACGATGGAGATGGCGCCGGTGTCTTTGAAAAACGCCACCCGCGCACCGTCTGGGCTGAAGATGGGGTAGCGGGCCGGGCCACCGTACAGCGTCTCGCGGGCGACGACAGCGCTGTTCTTTATGTCGTAACGGACAATCGTTCCCAATCCATCAGTTTGAAATCCGATGAGGTTGGCCTGCGGCCCGAACTCGTTGCCCACGGCCCTTCCATCGACAGCCATGGCTTGGCTAGAAATCGCGGTGAGGAGAAAAGCGGCAACCAGGCTCCGTGCTTTGGGCATTCTTCAACCTCGAGGATAGGAAAAATTCTTGCACGAAGTTTATAGCGCACCTCTTTCTGTCCCTCAAATAGCAGCTCAACCGCGAACCGCGCCGTCCGAGGCAAGGCATCGACGCACTTGACACCGGGGCCGCCGCTGGTCAACGTAGGCGATCCGCCGCGGCAGCGGGCAGGCGGTAAAAGGAGCGACGAAGAACGATGCAGATGAGTTACAAGTCCTGGCCTTTCAAAGAGGCTGAGCGAATCCTCAAGTCCCACGGTAGGGGAGAGGCCCTGCCTCTGGCCATCTTCGAGACCGGGTTCGGTCCGAGCGGTCGTCCCCATATCGGCACCTTTGCCGAGGTGGCCCGCACGACGTGGGTTCGCAAGGCCTATGAAGAGCTGTGCGGTGGCAAGACCAAGCTCATCGCCTTTAGCGACGATCTCGACGGCCTGCGCAAGGTGCCGGGCAACTTGCCTCAGCAGGAGATGCTCGCCCTGCACCTGGGCAAACCCCTGTCGGACATCCCGGACCCGTACGGCACACATGAGTCGTTCTCGGGTCACATGATCGCCAGGCTCAAGGAGTTTCTCGACACTTTCGGGTTCGATTTCGAGCTGCGCAGCGCCTCGCAGGCCTACCGGTTGGGGGAGTTCGACAAGGGGCTCGAGGTCTTGCTCCACAACGTCGAGCGGGTGCTCGAAGTGATCCTGCCCACGCTCAAGGAAGAGAACCGCGCCCTCTGGTCGCCGTTTTTACCCAAATGCGAAAAGTGCGGACGCATCTACACCACTCGCGTCGTGTCCTACCGCAAGAGCGAGCTCGCCCTGGACTACGCCTGCGACGCCATGTTCGGACAGATCAATGGGTGCGGTCACAAGGGCACATGCTCGGTGCTGGGCGGCGCGGTCAAGATGGGCTGGAAGGTGGACTGGGCGCTGCGCTGGTTCTCCTACGGCGTCAACTATGAAATGTACGGCAAGGATCTCATCCCCTCGGCCGAGCTCAGCAGCGAAATCGTCCGCATCATGGGCGGCAAGACGCCTTGCGGGTTCTTCTATGAGCTATTCCTCGACGAAAACGGGGAGAAGATCTCCAAGTCCAAGGGCAATGGCGTGACCATGGAGCAGTGGCTCGCCTACGCGCCGGTGGAGTCTCTGGCTTATTACATCTTCAAAGAGCCGCGCACGGCCAAGAAGCTCTATTTTGACGTCATTCCCAAGGTCATGGACGAGTATCTCGATCAGCTGCGCAAGTACCCGGTCGTGATAGAGGAGAAAAAGCCCGACTCGCCCTTGTGGCACATCCACGATCGCGGCCGCGTGGTCCCCGGGTATGATTGCTCGATCAACTTCACGATGGTCAACAACCTGGTCTCTGCCCTGGGCCAACCCGAGCCCGCTCTGCTCGGGCAGTATCTCGATCGCTACGACTCGAGCGCCGGCAAACACGCCTCCACCGTCGCGTCCCTGGTGGAGAAGGGCCTGGCCTACTACACCGACCACATCCTGCCGCACAAGCAGTATCGGGAGCCCACGCAGCTCGAGAAAAAGCTCTTCGCGCAACTGCTCGACAAGCTCGTGGAGCCGCCGACAGCGCAGCTCGACGAGGCCGGACTTCAAGGTCTCATTTTCGATATCGCCAAGGGACAAGGGGTAGAGCCCAAGGAGTTTTTTTCGGCTATCTACGAAGTCCTGCTCGGCCAAGAGCGCGGGCCCAGGTTCGGATCGTTCGCTCGCCTCGTGGGCATAGACCGCGTCATTGCGCTCATCGAGGAACGGGCGGCCTTTACCCCCCATGACGCCACTTCTGGGGAATCGAGGAAGAAATGACCGCGCTGTCTCACTGCGCTTGGCTCGGCTCCGCCGTTCTCTGCATGTCGCTGCTCGCCGGATGCAGCGATCAGGCGCCCCTCTCGGGGGCCAAGCCGCCCGAGCCCAACAACCCGCTTCAGGCAGGCACAAAACAAGGCCCTGGGGCTGGCGGGCCGACGGAAAAGTTGAAGCCAGGCGAGCGAGTCGCGATGCTGCGCAAAGCCGTTCAAGCACGCGAAGAGGCGGTGTACGAAGAGGCGCGCAAGGCCACTTTGCGCCTCAACTCGGCGCCGGACAAGCTCCAGCCCAGCGCGCTCAATGTTGTGCTGCTCACCGTGGACACCCTGCGCTTCGACGACACGGGTGGCTTTGGAAGCAAGCTCGAGACCTCGCCGGCCATTGCGGCTCTGGCCAAACAAGGCGTCAGATTCGCCAATGCCATTTCACCGGGCCCATGGACCGTACCGGCCATGTACTCCCTCATCACCGGTATGTACCCCACCGAGCATGGCATCACCGGCGGAATCGTCAGCCCCATGGGCAATCGCATCCTGGGTCAACCCGTGCTGTCCCAGGCGGCAATGACCATTGCCGAGCGACTCAAGGCCCTGGGCTACGGCACGTTCGGCGTATGCACCAACTTTCATCTGTCTGCCAAATACGGCTACGCCCAAGGCTTTGACATGTTCGTGGGCCAGGAATTCGATGTCCTGCCTTTTCCGAACTTCGCGGCCGAGTCCTTCCTGCCGCTGATGCGCAAGTTCGACAAGTATTTCCTGTGGGTCCACTACTTCGATCCTCACGCGCCGTACAAGGTTCAGTCTCCCTGGTTTACGCAGTGGAACGAGAGCCCGTACGACAGCGTGGAAGCGCTGGCCTTCGAGCTCACCGCAGCGTACTACCGCGGCAAGGCGAACCTGGGTGACAAAGGCCCGATCTTCCCGCCGCATGCCGTGCCCATCAAGAAGCTCGCCCTGCTCGCTGCGACGCAGCCGGTGATGCTCAACCTCGGCCTGTCCTACTTAAAGGCCGGCGCCGACTCGGAGCCGATAAAGTTCCTACGAGCCGCGCATCGCAGTGAGATAAGGGCCACAGACCAGGCCCTCGGTCGGCTCCTCGAAAAGCTGGGCATTGGCGAAAACACGCTGGTCATCGTGGTCGCTGACCACGGCGAGGAGTTCATGGAGCACGGCCACATGGACCACCGGCTGAACGGCTCGGTTTACCACGAGCTCATCCACGTGCCCATGCTCATGGTGCTGCCAGGACGCAAGCATGCGGGCAAGGTGATCGACACACCGGTTTCCACCATGGACATCATGGCCACGATCATGGATGTCCTCGGACAGCCCATCGAGGGTCAGACCTCGGGTCGCAGCCTGCTGCCGCTCATCGAGGGCAAACCCTTTGAGACCAGGCCCGTGTACACCGAGTTGCACGAGGTGCGCTTGGGCGAGTTCCGCGCGATCCTGGAGTACCCGTGGAAGTACATCCACGCGTTCAAGACCGGCACGGGACAGCTCTTCGACTTGTCCAAGGATCCCACGGAGAAAAGCGATCTCGCCGCCACTGAGACCGAGCGCGCGGCGGCCATGAAGAAAAAGCTCCTCGAGTGGACCGCGAGCCTGTCGCCTCAGTACCCGACCACAGCGCCGGTGCCCATTAGCCCAGAGGAGATGCGCAGGCTCAAGGCCATGGGTTACATGCAGTAGCGTTCAACCAGCTTCTTGTGCTCTCTATCGATTTCCGCAAGACGTGCCCGCAGTCCGGGGTGGGAGGCGTGGTAGCTCCGATACAGAGGATGGGAGGTGGGCGCGGCCTTGTTTTGCTTGGAGAGCGCGATGAGCGCTTCGCGCAGGTTTGCGCCTTCGCCCATGAGCCCTACGGCAAACCTGTCAGCGGCGTGCTCGTTGCGCCGCGAGCGGGAGTTTCCGAGCCACGCGAGAGGGAAGGCGAGCTCCGGTAGGACCAAGGAAAAAACGATGAGAACCGCGCCGTCGCTCGGCGAGGTGAAGCCAAAGCCCAGGACGAGAGAGGCGAAGTGTCGCAGCAACCCGAGCCCGACGATGGCCACCACCGTTGCCAAGGCGCCGAGCGCGAGCCTTGTCTCGATATGGCGTAGCTTTGCGTGACCGAGCTCGTGGGCGACCACTGCGAGGACCTCGTCGTGGCTCATTTTGGCGAGCAGCGTATCGAAAAGCACGATTCTGCGACTGCGCCGAAATCCGGCCACGAATGCGTTGGCCAAGACCGAACGACGCGAACCGTCCATCGACAAGACCGCGGCCACGGGAAAGCCCACCTTCGAAGCGAGCGCGGAGATCTTTTCCGCAAGCTCCGCTGCAACAGGTACGAGCTTGTTGAAGATGGGCAAAAGGAGCACGGGAAAGATCCAGCCCACGAAAAGCTGAAACGCGATCACCGCGATCGCCGCTGGCGCCACGAACCACTCATCCCACAGGAGCATCGTGCCAAGCAGAGCCGAGCAGAGGGCGCCGCCGAGGACCAGGCCCAAGCCGAGTTGCTTGAAGACATCGCCGACAAACCCCTTGGGCGTCTGGCGGTTCATCTCATGCCTCGCCTCGAGGACAAATGTTCGATACAGCGCAAACGGCAGCTCGAGCACGCCTTGCATTAGGGACAACGCGGCGAGCAAGCACAGGGACGAAACGAACGCGCCTTGCTCCAGGGAAGAGATGAGCCGATCGACGAGCTCAAAGGCGAACGCGACGAGGCAGAAGAGCACGGTCGCGTCATACGCCCGCCCCACGAGAGACAGCTTGAGCTTGTCGCAGGCGTAGGCCACGGCCTTGCGCATGTCATCCACGGTGACCTTGCCGGCAAGATGCGCGGGGATCACATGCCCTTTTCGCCGCAGGTGCGCAAGCTGGAGCGCGTCGAGCACGGCCTCGAAGCCGTGGTGGAGAGCGTACAGAGCGAGGAAGCCATGTAGAAAATGCGAAGCGTTCATAGACAAGAGTCCTTGGCCAAGCCGGAGGGGCTCGTGGCCTTACGTATGATCGATTTATCGTCCAGCCGTCTCTGTTGGCATGGCCCGCGCGGGCCGGTTGGCGGCGAGCAGGTCGGGCAAGAGCGCGCTCTTTTCTGGCACCAAGGTGATGCGGCCACTGCCTTCGGTGAGGCGCTGAATCTCCATGATCTCGAACAGCGTCTGCTCGACTTCGGGATCTGCGGAGATCTCTTGGAGCGTGGCGCCGACGATCTGAGGACGGAGCGCCCTGGCCTTGGCAAAGTCGACAGCGGCTTCGCGCTCGGCTGCGCTGCTGATCACGTTGACCTGGTTAGCGCCAGCCTGCCGGATCGCCGAGGTGACTTGCCGCAGGCGATTGACGACTTTCTCTTCGATCTGCCGGATCATGCCTTCGTCGCGGAAGTGCACTTTGCGGATGTAAATAGAGCCTAGAAGGTAGCCCCATTCGTGGGACTTGGGCGACACCTCGGAGCGCACGGTTTCGCTCATGATATGGCGAGTGCCGAGCATGTCCGAGAGCTTCATGTTCGACAGGCAACGCACAGTGGCGTTCGAAACATTGGCCCGCAACGAGCCGCGCGGATCTGTGTTTTTGAACAGGAAGTTCACCGGGTCGCTGATGTACATCTCGTACCAGATGCCGATACCCATCGGCGCGCCCTCCTCGGAGTTCACCGGGTTGGAGCGCATGTAGGTCTGGTCGAGGCGCATGTCGAGCACGTAGCGCTTGCCGAGCCAGCAAACGAACAACGCGCGCCAGCCCATTTTCCACCACAAAAAGTTGAGCCCTGGCTCCTTGAGCACTCCGACGACCTTGCCGAACAGCGTGTACACATGGCAGCTGCGCTCGTTGACGATGGCATAAACACCCATGAGCCGCAGCGCAAAGAAGCACACTGGCACGGCGATGAACCAGCCGACAAACGCGAACAGGCTGAGGAGGAGAAGAGTCATTGGGGCACCTCCCGGATCGCTCTTTCGGCTTTGGCGAACAGGTCGAGACGAACGAAGCGCCGGTATGAACGCAGCGCATCTTTGCCGCTGCGTTTGAGCTCGGCGAGTTGGCTGGCCATGGCTATCAGCGGTTGCACCTCAGCCTGGGCGCGCAGCGTCTCGATTTCAACCGCGCGCTGCGACTGTACGATTTTCTGGTCAGCCCCGGCCTGCGCGAGGCTGATGTCGGACGACACCTGATTGTGGGCGGTGTTGATCGCCGCCAGCGCTGATTCCACCTCGGCCGGAGGATCGATGCCTGTGATCAGCGAAGCGTCGAGCACCATGCCATAGCGCGCTTCGGAGGAGCGGCACTCCTGGTCCATGTGGTCGTTGATGTCTCGCAAGTTCTTTCGAAGGTCGTTGATGGAGACGCCCTGCACCGAGGCCGCTTCACCCAGAATGCTCGCTGCGCCGGCTGCGTCTTTCCGTGGAGCCTCGAAGTTGGCGATGCGTTGCCGCAACACCGAGACGAAGTAGCCCATGATGTGGGCGAGCGGGTTTTTGATGCCAAAGATGTAGGCGTAGAGATTGAGCTCAGAGGCGCGGTAGCGGATATCGCCGGTGAGCCCGGTGTTGAGCTGATCCTTGGTCACTGCCTCGAGTTGAGTGCCATTGTGGTTGGCGCGCGGGTCGTCCGGATCCCACGCCATGTTCGTTGTGCATGTGGCGATCGATACTTTGTAGATCTTCTGCCATGGCCAGCGGAAGTAGGGACCGCCCGGACCGATGACCTCCACCTGCGGGTAGTCGTAGCGCTTCTTCTCATCTTCCCGCAGGGTCTCGGCGATCGGCAGGCTGACGGTCGTTCTTTCGCCCAGCCGGTGGGCGCGGCCAAAGCTCGTTTTGACAGCACGCTCGTTCTGGTCGACCGTGTAAATGCCAAAGACGACATGGCGCAGCACAAAATAGGCGCAAAATCCCATCGCAACGCCTTCTGCAATTGTGTTGCCACTGAGCTCCATTCCCAAGAACTCGATTCCCATAGTGATCCTCCTGCGCCAAAAGCTCTGCGGCCTCGGGCGGCTAAAAAACTCACTCTGTACTATGCAGCAAAAAAGGTTATGGCCTAGAAAGGGGTGTCAGCGCTTTTCCGCTACAGCCTTGCGCGGACCTTTTAGTGGTACAGGCTGGCGATGTCTTTCGAATAGCGCTCGAGCACGACTCGGCGTTTGAGCTTGAGGGTCTGTGTGAGCATCCCGTTGTCAGGCGAGAAGTCCTCCTTGAGAATCAGAATTTTCTTGGGGATCTCATAGCCGCCGAACTTCCCTTGCAGGGCCAGTTGCACCTTCTGCTCCAAATACTTGTAGAGCTCCTCGCGATGGGAGAGCTCTTCTGGGCTCGTCGGAAGCCGGTTCTCGGCAGCCCAGCGCTTGAGGTACTCGTAGTCTGGCACGAGCAGGCAAACATTGTAGTCCTTTCCCTCTCCATAGACCATCGCGCTCGAGAACTCGGGCATGAGCTTGAGCTCCTCCTCGATGGCTGCTGGAAACACGTACTTGCCGTTGGAAAGCTTGAACTGTTCCTTGATGCGGCCCGTGATCCGCAAGTAACCATCTTCATCGAAGTTGCCCAGATCGCCGGTGCGCAGTCCGCCATTGGGGGTGAGCACCTCGGCTGTGGCCTGGGGCTTGTTGTGGTAACCGACCATGACGTTGGGCCCGTAAACGACGATCTCTCCGTCAGCGCTCTCTCCGTTGCCGAGCGACCTGTCGATCTCCACGCGCACTCCGGGAATCGGCTTGCCCACTGTGCCCAGGCGCACTGCGCTCAAGGGGTTCATCGTGACCGCCGGCGAGGTCTCGGTGAGCCCATAGCAATCGAGAACGGTGATGCCGACATCGGAAAAGAAGCGGGCGATTTCCTCGTTCATCGTGGCGCTCGCGGTGACCGCTACGCGAAGCCTTCCACCGAGCCTGGCGCGAATTTTCGAAAACACGATCTTCTCGGCCATGGCCACCCTTGCATTGACCCCCGCGCTTTTGAGACCTTGCTGTGCAAGCTCTCGCTTACGGGCTGCGTGCTTTAGGCTCCAATTGAACAGCGTTTCAGCAAGCCCGCCCTGCTCGGCCATTTTGGTTTTTATGTTGTTGTAGATCTTGTTGAAAACACGCGGCACGGCGATGAGATGGGTGGGCTTTACCTTCTTGATGTCGTCGGCAACGGTCGTGACGCTCTGGGCGAGCCCGATGGAAGCGCCGATATTGACGAAGTTGAGCAGCTCGGCAGTGAGCGCATAGGCATGGGCCCACGGTAGGATGGACAAGCAGCGGCAATTTTCATCGAGGTCTGACACCATCGTTGCGCCATCTACGGCGTTGGTCGTCAGGTTCCGGTGAGAGAGCATGACACCCTTGGGGTCGCCGGTGGTGCCCGAGGTATAGATGATCATCGCTATCTCATCCGGTGTCGGGCGATGCGGAGCTGCTGGCGATTTGCGACCTCTGCGCTCGAGCTTCGCCATGGTGTCCCTGCCGTCGCCTTCGATGCAGATCACGTGTTTGAGGGTCGGGATGTCCTTCATGTAGACCCGCACCTGCTCCTGCATCTGCGGAGTCGCAACGAGCACGACTTTGGCGGTTGAGTCTTTGATGATATAGCGCCGCACGTTTTCGAGCTCGGCCTCGTACATGGGCACCCAGCGAGCTCTCAAACCAAACGTCGCGAACGCTCCTACGGCCCAGGCCAAGCTGTTCTTCCCGATGATCGCGACCGCATCCCCAGGCCCCACTCCGAGGGTGGCCAACCCAGCGCGGAGGTCATCGACCCGGATTTTAGTCTCTCCGAACGAGGCCCAGTGATACTCGCCATCAGGGCCTTGGGTTCCGATGAACGGGTTCGCATAAAAACGGCGAATCCCAGACTCGAAGAGCTCGACCAAGTTGTTGGGGCGCGCCACCGGAGGCGTCGCGAGCACGGTAACAGCTTTTTCCACGCGCCTCTTCAGTTTGTCGAAACCGGTCGAGGGCTCGGGAAGATCAGAGGGACGCGGCACGAGAGAATCGTGAGGGCTGTTCTGCGCGGCTGCTTTTTTTAAGGCTTCGGCTGCTTTTTTGGGCTTGTCTTTTTTGGTTTTGCTCACGTTCGTCCCATCCTTTTTTTTGCATATATGGCAAAATGACATCACCGATTAACGGTGACTAAACCGTGACAAAATGCGTCTTTCGGTCCTTTTCGAGCGAATAACTTATCATGGTTTGGCAGGCGAATCTCGCAGTTTCTTGCGAGCTTTTACGTCCCTTAAGGGGAGCCGGAATAGTCCCTCCAATACCGCCAGCCCAACGGCCGTCGTTCGAAGGAAGATCAACTCTCGTGGAGCTCGATCAGTCCGTGCTTGAGCATCCACGCGATGCAATAGCCGGTCTTCCAGCTCTTGTGTGCGGCTTGGGCCTCGAGCTCGTCCAGGGTGCTTGCGTCGACGAGCCGTGCCAGCACATCCCGCACGACGCTGGGATCGACGAGGTCCGACATCCCGGACAAAAGAGGGTGGCTCGCGCCCGTGTCCTTGAGGGTCTGTCCCAGCCCAGTGATGCGCAGCCTATCTGCGCCTCGCAGAAAGCGCGTGGGGTAGTGGTCGAAGGTGTCGAACACCGCGAGGCTCTGAGGATCTTCGTCCGTGGGACCTGCGGTGAAGTGGGCCTTGCGCTCGTCCCAAATGGCCTCGAGCTTTTGAATCGTGCGCTTGTGACTGTAGCATTCGTCGAACCGCAACGCCGCATCACGGGCCATGCGGTGGCGTCGCTCGTGGTCTTTCCCCATGACGTCCAGGGCCTTTGTCAGAGCCGGAATGTCCACGCTCAGGCACTGGGCCATGTACAGGTGAAAGGTGCGGGCGTCGAGAATGGGCTCGATGAGCGTTAGGCCGCTGGGCCTGTGCCAAATCGTGGGGACTCGCAGGGCCACTTCGTCGCTTCCGATATCGCGATAGCCGTCGTAGTCCGACACCACGAGAGGCAGCCCTGCTCGCAAGGCCTCGAGCAAAGTCAGTCCAAAGGTCTCTTGCGGATTGTCCGAGACAGACACGAAGTAGTCCGCTGCGTCGTACAGCAGCCGCTTGCGAGCCTCATCGACGTTTTTTTCGAATCGCACCCGCTCCTGCGCGCCCATGGCGCGACTCCACAGCTCGAGCATGCGCACGTAGTTTTCGGACTGCACGGCCCCAGCGAGCACGAGCAGGTGGGGTGGCTCCATTCGATGGAGAGCGGCAAAGGCCTGGATGAGCGGCATGTGGTCCATCTTGTCGACCTCGGAAAATCTTCCGAAGCACAAGCCCACCACCGCGTCTTGAGCCAGCCCCAAGGCGCTTCTCGCCGCAGCGCGTCGCTCATCGCGCGAGCTCGTTCCAGCGGTGGCGCTCGCGTCGTCGATTCCCAGCGGCACGACCTCGAAGCCGACCTTCAAAGGCGGCAGCGACAAGCCGGTCGAGAGTCTCTCGATGCTGCGGCGCACGGCCTGCTCGCCCTGGGTGGACGAACAAAGGATTACGTCATGAGCCGTGCCTCCGCCGTGCAGCATGCCGAGATAGGCAGACATGAAGTCGCCGTAGCTCACCGAGTGAATGAAGCCGCTGACCGGAAACGCCGCCCCCAGACGGTTGCGCACCCGGCACAGCGCATTGAACGAGGTCACGTGATCGCTCAGGTGAAATACGGTGTAGTCCGTCTCGCGCACCTGATCGAGGAGCGCGACGCGAGGAAACACTTTAACCCTGCTCCGGGCCGCAAGCTCGTCGAGCATTGGGCCATGGGCGCGCCAAAAGAGCCCAGCATGCGCCTCGTTGCACAGGAAGAAATGATACTCGTCGAAGGTCCCGTGCCTTAAGAGCGCCCGCAGGAAGTAATGGTTGGCCATGTTGCGTCCCACCTGCTCCGGAGCGGCGCAAGGCGGTAGGAAGTCGTCGAGGCTGGCCCAGATGCGCGGCATGAATCACTCCTTTTCGTGGGAAACGCGCCCCAAAAGCGCCTGCGCGCAAGTATAGAGCGCTCTGCACACCTTGGCCTCGACGGCCCTGTCGATAGCGCGTCCTTCTGGTGTCGATGTGTATCCCGAATTCATATTCAGAATCTGATTTCGTGCTCATTTTTCTGGCTGTTGCTCTCTTGACTGGCGTTTTTGAATGGCAATGTTGGCTGTATGCGCCTGGCTCTGAATTCTGAATCAGGATTCAGAAGATGGAATCAGCCATGGCGAATGAGGGAAACATGACCTTTAAGGAGCAAGAAGAGGAGCGCCGCCGAAGCTACATCCTCGAAGTGGCGGAGCGGCTGATCGCCCGCGGCGGTTTCCACGAGACCTCAGTGGGCGATATCGCCAAGGAAGCCGGCTTCGGTGTCGGCACTCTTTATAAGTATTTTAAAGATAAAGATGATTTGTTTAAGGCTTTGCTCGAGTTGCGCATTGAGGAGAACTTCCGCACGGTCCACGATGCCATAGACCAGGGTGGCTCTCCCTTAGAGGTTATTGGTCGTGTCATCGATATGTTTATAGACAAATTCCTTCAGCGCTCTGACTACATGATGCTCTATCTCAACTACATCCACCCGCGGGCTGATAGTGAACACCAGTGCGGCAAGGGGGATCTGTCGTGGATCCGCGATCGCAAGGCCGAGCAGTTTGCAAGGCTCGAGACCGTGTTTGAGCAGGGCATCGAGGAAGGGCTGTTTGCGAACGTCCCGGCCCATTACCTGGCCGGCGCGCTCCATGGAGTGCTCATCTCCATGTTCTTTACGACCCACTTTCGCCTCGGCGGCCGTTGGGATCCGCAAGAGGTCAAAAGGGTTGTTCGTCAGATTTTCTTCGACCCCATTTTGAAAGGATCGGTTGCGAGCCCGACCGGTGTTGAACAAGCGGACGAGGCAAAAAAAACCGAGGATGTCACTTTGCCCGGAAATAAACCTTGCCCAGCGTGAGTAGGCTGACTACGAACCGACCGGCAGGGCCACAAGCGCCTGCCGCGGAAAAGAGGTAGAAGTTATGAAAATGCACTTGAGCACCGCGGTGTTTGTCTTGCTCGCCGTGGTTTGGGCTGGGCTTCAAAGCGGCTGCGATTCGTCCAAAGCCAATGCCGCGGAAAGGCCCCGCGACCCCGGCGCGCAGCTCCCGAAGGCGTCGCCAGCCGACAGACCGGCGAACGTAGAGGTCGTGACGGTCACAAGCGAGCCGCTCACCCGGCAAGTGATCGCCTCGGGCGTGACCAAGTCCGACAGGGATATCACCTACTCGGCCGAAATCGGCGGTCGCCTCGATTTCATGAAGCTCGAGCCCGGCGCGCGAGTCAAAAAGGGACAAGTGATCGCTCGTATCGACTACACCGCGCTCTCGGCCCAAGCCGAGCAGACCGAGGCCAGCCTCGATCTCGCTCGTCTGACCCATGAGCGTCTCACGGCGTTGTCGGCCGAGAAGATCGTGAGCCAACAGCGGGTCGACGAAGCGCGCACAGGCCTCTTGCAAGCCGAGGCGGCGAGCAAGATCGCGGCCGTTTCCCTGAGCAAGGGCACCGTTCGCGCTCAGTACGATGGCATCGTGGCCGAGGCCTACACGGACCAGGGTGAGTTCGTCGCCCCTGGCTCGCCCATCGCCCGTATCGTCGATGTGCGCAACCTCGTGGTGGAAGCGCGGTTTGCCGAGTCCGAGATATCTTTTGTGCGCTCTGGGGCCCTTGCGATGGTGCGCGTCGAGTCCCTGAACGAGGAGTTCCAGGGCAAGGTCGAGACCGTGGTGCCCACCGCGGATCCAGAGAGCAAGACCTTCAAGGTTCGCATCCGCGTGGAAAACAAGGACGAACGCATTCTCGTGGGCATGGCGACCCGCACGCGCGTGACCTCAGACGCGACGACGAGCGCGGTGCTCATCCCCCATGACGCGGTCATCGAGACCGGTGGAACCCGCAAGGTGTTCGTGGCGCAAAACGGGATTGCCAAGGCGCGCACAGTGACCCTGGGACAGTCTGTCGACGCTCGCGTCGCGGTGCTCGAGGGCCTCGACGCTGGGGACAAACTCATTGTGGTCGGCCAGAGAGACCTCAAGGAGAAACAGCCGATCACCATCGTGAACTAAAGGCAAAACCACACGCCCAATCACCAAGGCGTTTGCGTCCGACGTCGCAGGCAACCTTAAGAATCCAACGAACGCTGCGACGCGGGGCAGTGGGCGCAGTTGTGCTCGTCCATCGAGGGAGGCTCCATGAAGATCACCGAAACCGCTCTCAAGCTCAGCGCCGCTGTTTTTGTCCTTGTCTTATTCATCGCAGTGGTGGGTGTCATGTCCTATAGGGCCTTGCCCCTCGAGTCCATGCCCGAGGTGAAGATCCCGGTCATGCTCGTCTCCACTGTGTACCCTGGGGTCGCGCCGGAAGACATGGAGAAGCTCGTGACCAACGTCATGGAGCGCGAGGTCAAGGAGCTCAAGGACATCAAGAAGCTCACGTCCTCGAGCGCCGAGTCGGTCTCGGTCGTCAATGTCGAATTCGAGGTGGGAGTGGATCTCGACGTCGCCTACCAAAAGCTCAAGGCCAAGGTCGACCAAGCCAAGGCCAAGCTCCCCGCCGACGTGGAAGATCCCGTCATCATCGAGATCAATGTCTCGGATTTCCCGATGATGCTGATCAACGTCTCGGCGAGCTACGACCAAGTGGAGCTCAAGAAGGTCGCGGAAAAGCTCGAGGAGAAGATCGAGCAGATCGAGGGAGTGCTCGACGTCGATGTCACAGGTGGCGTGGAGCGCGAGATCCAGATCTACCTCGATCCGCAGCGGCTCGAGTACTACTCCATGGGCGTAGGTCAGGTCATCGGCCGAATCCAGGAAGAGCACATGACCACTCCAGCGGGCAACCTGGATCTGGGCGGTTCGCGCTACGCCGTGCGCATCCCCGGGGAATACCGCGACGTGAAGCTCATGGAGGACATCGTCCTCAAGGCGCCAGAGGGCAACCCGGTGCGGCTGCGCGACGTGGGACATGTGGTGGACGGCCTCAAGGAACGCGAGTCCATGGCGCGCATCAGTGGCACGGAATGCGTGACCTTGCGCATCAAGAAGCGCACGGGCGAGAGCATCGTCCGCATCGCCGATGAGATCAAGACGCTCATGGCTCGAGAGTCCTCCGCCTTTCCCAGCGGCACGTCCTACACCGTTCGCCAAGACGAGTCGAAATTCGTGCGCGACCAGGTGACTGACCTCGAGAACAATATCATCACCGGCCTCCTTCTGGTGGTCGGCGTGCTGTTGTTCGTGATGGGCGTGCGCAACGCGATCTTCGTGGCCCTCGCCATACCGTTGTCCATGCTCATGACCTTCGTCATCTTGCGCATCGCTGGGATCACACTCAACACCATGGTGCTGTTCTCGCTCGTGCTCGCCTTGGGCATGTTGGTCGACAACTCCATCGTGGTGGTCGAGAACATCTACCGCCACATGGCCGAGGGCGCCTCGCGCGCACGGGCTGCGCTAGAGGCGACGAGTGAAGTCGCTTGGCCGGTCATCACCTCCACCTTGACCACGGTGGTGGCCTTTGCTCCACTTCTCCTGTGGCCGGGCATCATGGGCGACTTCATGAAGTACCTGCCCATCACGGTGATGGCCAGCCTGTCGGCCTCTCTTTTTGTCGCTCTCGTCATCAACCCGGTCATCGGCGCGAAGTTCATGACCGCCAAGGCCGGATACATCCTCGACGAGAGCGGTGAGGCCAAGACCAGGTCGCGCAAAGTCTATGGCCGTGTCCTCGCCTGGAGCCTGGACCATCCGTGGTCAACGCTCGGCATCGCCATCGTCACGTTCGCAGCCATCACTGTCGTGTTTGTCATGGGCAACGCAGGCGTGGAGTTCTTCCCCTCCACCACGCCAGACCGGGCCCAAGTCACCATCAACGCGGCCCAAGGCACGATCTTGTCCCGCACAGACGGCATCGTGCAAAAGGTCGAGGCCATGGCGACCAAGGAAGACAACGTAGAGACCGTCGTCTCGAGCGTGGGATTTACAAACTCGTGGGTGGCCACGGGCGGCTCCAATACGAACAAGGCGGTCATCGATCTCGAGTTCAAGGACCGCCTACGGCGCACGCATTCCACATGGGATACAGTCGAGTCCCTGCGCAAGGGCGTTGCCGGCATTGCCGGCGCCGAGATCATCGTGGATGCCGAGAAGATGGGACCGCCCACGGGCGCGCCGGTATCGGTGGAGCTCTCGGGCCCGGACTTCGAGGTGCTGGCCGAGCTGTCCGCCAAGGTCGAAGCGATCCTCGCGGCCATCCCCGGAGTGGTGGATATCAAGAACGACTACGAGGCCAGTCGTCCAGAGATCCGCATCGACGTGGATCGCGAGCTGGCCAAGACCCGCAAGATATCGAGTGCCTTTGTGGCCCAGGCCGTGCGCACGGCCGTCAACGGCACCAAGGCCGCGGTGCTGCGCGAAGGCGACGATGAGTACGACATCGTCGTGCGCTACCAGGGTGATTTCCGCAAATCCATCGAAGACATCCTGTCCATCCGCGTGACAGGTATAGACGACATCCAGGTTCCGCTTCGAGACGTCGCCAAGGTGCAGACCACCGGCGGTCTCGGCGCCATCGGCCATATCGAGCAACGCCGCACGGTCCAAGTGACCGCGGACGTCTCGGGCCGCTCGTCCTCGGAGGTCATGCCCGAGGTCATCGCCAGGCTGGAGAAGGAGGTGAAGCTCCCGAGCGGCTACTTCTTTAGCTTTACCGGAGAAAACGAAGAGCAGGCCGAGGCCCAGGCCTTCCTCACCGAGGCGCTGCTCATCGGTCTGATGCTCATCGCCATGATTCTCATCGCGCAGTTCAACTCCGTGCAGCGGCCAGCGCTCATCATGACCTCGGTCATCATGTCTCTGTCGGGCGTCATGGTGGGCCTGCTCGTCACGAATACCAAGTTCGGCGTGATCATGACCGGTCTGGGCGTCATTTCCCTGGCCGGCGTGGTGGTGAACAACGCCATCGTGCTCATCGACTACACGGATCAGCTGCGAACAAAGCTCGGCGTGCCGCTGCGAGAGGCGCTTCTGCGCTCTGGTCAGGTGCGCATGAGGCCCGTGCTGCTCACGGCCATCACCACGGTGCTCGGCATGTTGCCCATGGCCGCTGGGGTCAGCATCGACTTCCGCCGTTTCACCATCGACGTGGGCTCGCCCATGCTCGAGTGGTGGGGCCCGATGGCCCGCGCCGTGGCCTTTGGCCTCGTTTTCGCGACAGCGCTCACGCTCGTGCTCGTGCCGTCCATGTACATGCTCCAGGAAAACACCCAACGCTGGCTCGTAGGGTTGTTTCGCAGGCCCGAGCCAGCTCCCGAGGAGGTGGAAGTGAAATGAAAGCGTCGATCTTAGCCGTTGTCTTGAGCTTGTGCACCGCTGCCTTGCCGGCTGTGGCGGGAGAGCCTCTGCCCCCTCCACCGCCCCAAGCGGTGCGCACCGTGACCCTCGACGAGGCCTTGTCCGCGGCGGTCGCGAGCAACCTCGACTATCGCTCCCTCGAGGAGACCTCGCGCCAAGCCGAGCTCCTCCTCTACCGCGCCTGGACCGCTCTGGCTCCGACCCTGTCGGCCGACGGCTCCATCGTTCGCAACGCCAAGGAGATCTCCGTAGGCTTCCCGGCTGCGGGCGCCATGCCGGATCCGGCCACTGGCGAGATGCCCATGGATGAAATCGTCATTCAAGAAAAGTGGGGCAAGCGCTTTGGATTCACGGCGAACATGCCGATCTTCAACGCGCAGTCCATCCCTGGCATTCAGATCGCCCGGCGCAACGAAGCTGCTGCGACCAGCACGGTGAATCACCTGCGCCACGAGATCTTGTTCCGCGTGGCAGCGGCGTATTACCAGGCGAGCGCCACAGCTCAGATGGTGTCTGTCTACGCCCAGGCCGTGGAGATCACCGCGGCTTTTCACAAACAGGCCGAGGCGCTCACCAAGGCGGGCCAGGGCACCAGCATCGATGTGTTGCGGGCCGAGATCGAGGTGCGCGACGCGGAGAAAAATCTCGAGAACGCCAAGGACAGCCATGAGCTGGCCCTGTCGGCGCTCCACTACATGACGGGTCTCGCGCGGCCATTCGAAGTCAGCCCACCACCGGCGCGAAAAGAGCCGGGGGAGCTTTCCGCAATCACAGACAAGGCCCTGCGCGGCCGCGAAGATCTCAGCGCAGCCCGCACTCGCATCGAGATGGCGGAAAAGACCCAAACCGCCGTGCTGCTCGGATGGGTGCCGACCTTCGATGTGACCTACAATTGGAGCTGGTCCTCGGCCGCGGGATTCGGCGGAGAGAAAGACACCTGGATGCTCATCTTCGGCGCGCGCTGGAATCTTTTCGACGGAGGCCATCGCATCGTCGACAATGAGCAGCGCAAGAGCGAGATCGCCGTAGCCAAGAACTCCATGGAGTCTCTGAAACTTTCGGTGCGACAAGAGGTCGAGAGCCAGTTCATCACCCTGCGCAGCTCGGCGCGCAATGTGGCTCTGGCGGCCAAACAAGTGGAGCTGGCCCGGCAGACCCACCATCAGCTCTCGCGGCAATACGATGTGGGCCTGGCCACCACCCTGGACGTGCTCACCGCGTCCTCCGATCTCTCGAACAAGAGGACCACCGAGGTCATTGAACAGCTGCAGCGCGACATCGCCTTGCTCGAGCTGTCTCGCGCTATTGGGGACTATGAGTCGCTCAAAACCAAGTGACAGCCGGTCGAGTCACATCTATTAGAGCTCGATGAGCTCGCTCATCATCAACGTCAGGTTTTCGCGATGCAGCGGCAGGTCGTCGAGGAGGCCGTCGACGGCATTTTGCCAATGTTGCACATCGATGGTGGTGTCTTTGGCCACGGTCGTTTCTATGAGCCCTCGATATCGCGCAATCGCTGTGGCCATGCCCTGTTGGGCATAGGGACCTTCGATGAATTCTTTGGCCAGCGGCGCCATTTGAGACCAAATCGCGCTTCGCAGCAGCTTTAGGAGCTTGTCGCAATCCATCTCCTGTACGCCGTAGCCTCCTATTGCGAGATCGCCGGGATCGAAGTTGACCGTGTAACCGGCGCAACTCCCGGTGACGACGTTCCAGTTCGGCACAATGCCGTGCTTGTTCCAGGGCTTGTTCTTCGACCAGAAGATGGGCTCGGGGTAGATGAACGTCTTGTCCAAGTCCCACGGGATGAGCACGAAGCGGCCGCTGATTTCGTCCCGATACCAGTAGTAATTGTGATTGTAGGCGCCGAGCATCGTGTTGCCGATCTTTACGCCGTACCACGCGAAGATGCCGTCGAAGTTGGCGATGGCGCGGTCCACGACGATATACCGAGCCAAGGCATCGAGGTCGAGGAATGGCGCCATGTCTGCCGCGAAGGTACCGGCTTGGGTCTTCACAACGGCATCGCGGAAGGCCAGCATGTCCGAGACATCCATGAGCCCGGGATCGTCATTGGTCTCGAGCGCCTGCACGAAGTCGGATTTGGTTTTGCCCTTCGAAGGCCAGACCTGCTTGTACAGGTTGCCATCGCCGGAGCCTGGAAAGCGGTCTTTGGTGAATCTGCCGTCCACCTGCTCCACTGCCAGGTACAGCCCTTGATTGACACCGTTGATTTCCAATTGCACGTAGGCTGTGCGCGACGCCGGGATATCCTGGCTGCGGAACAGACCATAGCCGAGGACCTCGTGGAGCTTGGTGGGGTCAGCGGCCATGGCGTGAAGGTTGAGTTTCTTGAGCCCGTGGAGCCGGTTGCTCGAGCGATACTCGTTGAAATCGATCTTTAGGGAGAACTTGGCGCAGATGTCCATGCCGCCATACT
>JALOQD010000306.1 GCA_025453525.1 Myxococcota bacterium | reverse complement strand
GGCTCGGACAAGCGGATGGTGCGGTTCCTCGAGCCAGCCGACGTCAAGGGAATGGCCTTCCTCGACGCTGGCGCAGAGGGCATGTACGTGTATCTGTCGGCGTTCAAGAAAACCCGCAAGCTCGCCGGGCATGTGAAGAACAAGCCGTTTGCCGGCACGGACTTCAGCTACGAAGACATGGACCCAGAGCCCTATGGCGCGCGATTCAGCGTCTCGAAGATGACCGAAAACAAGGAGTCCTTTATACTCGAGCTCGTTCCCAAGCCGGGCGCGCCGTCGCAGTACTCAAAGGTGATCATGGCCGTGCGCAAGGCCGACGACCTGTTCTCGAGCCTCGAGCTTTACAACGGCAGTGGAGTCAAATGGAAGGTTCTGACTCGCAGCGATTTTCGACCCGTGGGGCGTTACGTCGTACCGTTTGCCGCCGTGATGGAAGATCTCGTCGCCAAGCACACCACGACGACCAAAGTGGAGGTCATCCGCTGCGACACTGGCCTTGCGGACGATGTGTTCAGCCCGAGCAAGCTCGAGCGCTGAGAGCCATTGCTTTTCTCTTCACATGCCTCGTCCCGCTTTGGGCCCACGCGCAAGACACGGATTCGGAAGAGCCTAGTAGCGAAGAGGGCGCCGTGGCCGGGGACGCCTCCCAGCAGGCCCTGTTCAGCATCGGCTCGTTCTCAGCGTCCATCGGCTTTCACGGGTTCGTCGGAGTCTCGCTTCACGCAGCTTTGAATGACCCGACCCTATACGATTTTCGCAATGCCAACGTTGTGGGACTCGGAGTCAAGGCCCGGCCAGCTGAGCATGTGCTCGCCGTAGCCGAAGTCGAGCTGCACAACGTCAACATGGACGACAACGCCTCCCTCGAAATGCTCGGCTCGAGGGATCTCGCCGCCCCGGTCAGGCTGCGCGTCGGAGAAGCCTACCTCGATATCGACGACTTCTTGCCCATGACGTCCGCTGTGGCTTTGTCGCTTCGCGCTGGCAATCAATACGTGGCATGGGGCGAAGCAGACGGCATCAACCCCACCAATCCATTCGACCCCTACAACCTGGAGAACCCCATCGACTACGACGCCAAGTTGCCGACCTTGGCTCTCAAGGCGGCCCTGGCCTTTGGAGCCGACGTGGTGCGCCTCGAGGGTGTGCTCGCGCCTCGATTCGCGCCGTCGGTGTTTCCCCTTTCGCTCCTGCTCGGCCCAGCAGGCGCTGACAGCCCGCTCGTCCCGTCGTTGGACACGAGCGAGCTCGAAGCCCTGCTCGGCGAGCCCGTGGAGCTCCGGCTCGCGCTTCCCGAGCCAGAAGATGTGTCCGTGCTTTCGGTGCCCTTTGACTGGAAGAACGCGGGGGTCGGAGCCAGGATTAGGTGGTCTCTCTTCGGGTTTGATTGGTCCATCAGTTACGCTCGGGCCCGGGAGACCGTCCCTGTGGCCTGGTTGGCCCGAGGGCAGGCCCTGCTGTCGCCTCCCGGCAGCGCAGGGTGCCCGGCCAGCGGCCCTCTATGCGTGGACCTGGGGCTGTCCGAGGTGGGGCTTTACCATCCTCGCGTGCACATCATCGGCGCGAACCTGCGAGGAGGTATCGGCGACTTGGGTTTATGGGCCGAAGCCGCTCTTATCTTTCCCGAAGGCATGGCCACCTCTGTCGACGTGCAGCTCGGCGGTTTTCCCAGCAGCACCACTGGCGTGGAGGTCATCGACGACCAACCCTTTGTCAAATGGGTGCTGGGCACAGAGTACACTTTTCCCGGCGGCGTCTTCATAAACGCGCAGTGGGTTCATGGGTTCATCACCGAGGTGTCTGGGGATGCGCTGCACGACTACCTGTTTCCAGCCATTGGCTTTGACGCTTTTTCCGAAAAGCTCCACCTAGAGCTCGACCTCGGTGGAGAGCTTAACTTGAACGGTCCCAACCCGGTTTGGGGTGGGCTCGTTCACGCCTTTCTCACCTACCGTCCATTCGACGCCACGGCGCTCACGGTCGGCGCACTGCTCGCCCTAGGGGAGTCTGGGACAACGTTCCGCCTCTTTGAGCAGCTCGATCAGGTCTATCTGCGAGCGCGGGTCGATTTCTAAGAAACAAGGGATACGGATGGGGGGATGCCAAGCGAGGCTTGACCCAGGGACGGCCACGTGGCTAGACTCTTCCTCGAACCCTCTGCGGTGTACGGGCAGCGGTCGAAAAACAAGACAAGACAATCCCGCTGTACCTGACCCACGGGATCTGTTCCTTGTCGTGGTGAGCAAGCCGGTCAAGGCGAATCGGAAGCCTGAAGCGACAATACGGAGCCCACCTCGTTAGAGGAAGCGGGGTTAGAGTTAACCGCGAACCGGCACAGGCGGAGGGTTCTCTTTTCGAATGCCGACGACGGGTTTCAGGCCTTGACCGGAGTGGCCTTGAGGGAGGCTTTGCCGTCTTTCTCGTAGACCTGGAACTTCACGGCCTTGCAGGCATACCGGGCGATGAGCGCATCGCGGTTCTTGCGCAGGGTCACAGCGAACCTGTCGAAGGTGAGCTGGTCCACGGACTCGCCGAGCTGTTTCTTGAGGGCGAAGAACTCGTCGTAGATCTTTTGGAAGTATGCCTGCTCGCCCACAGAGCCCACCTCGGGCACATCGTCTGTCGGCTCTGCAGAAGGACTAGGCCGGCCCATTGGCTTGACGGGCCCGGTAGCCCCTAGCTTCATCATCGGCCCGGTCCCCGCAGTAGCTGCCTGGGGCGGCGGACTGGGCGGAGCCGCCACGGCGGCAGGCGGCGGCGCTGGAGGCATGGCCCCAAAGCCTGGCCCGGGCTTGGACATCGCCAGTCCGGGCGGTGGTGGAGCTTCTCCTGGCTCGGGCAGCTTGAACGACGCGACGGAAAGGCGCGAGTCCGAACCGCGCGTGCCGAGGATGGCGTCGATGCTCTGGGACTTGCGGTCTGGGCTCTCGAGCATCGCCTGGATCTTGAAATCCATGACTTCGTTGATCGCCATGGCGACCTTGCGGATACGACGGCGGAATTTATAGACGTTGAGCTGGTCCTTGGGATCGGCTTCCTTGAGCGCACGGACATGGGCTAAAAGGCGCGACACCGGACGCTCGCCCTCGAGGTAGTTCCAGACCCAGCCCAGGGCCATCGCCATGAGGACGAGCAGGATGATCACCACCCAAGGCAGCGCCCGAATATCCTGTTCGCTGGACTTCTCGTAGAACTCCGTGGCGTTCGTGAGCTGCTCCACCGGCAGCACGAGGGCAAAGCCGACGTTGGAGAGCCCCGCCTCTCCTCGAACTCGAGAGTAGACGCCCATAAAACGCCCCTCCTGGGTCTCGATGGGCAGAACGTCAGTATAACCGTTCTTGAGATAGCTCTCGTTCTTGGCGACCTGGTCGAGCACCTTGGCGACGTGAGCGCCTTGGGCCTTGAGCGTATCTGGCACCCCAGCGCCGAGGGCCAAAATCATGTCGCCGGAATAGAACGCGAGCTGGGTGTTGGGTGAAATGTCCTGGGCCAGCTTATCGGACAACTTGGTCAGGTGCACCACGGCGCCCACATAGCGCTCACCGTCGATGACCGGCCGAGCCGCGACAAGGAAAACGTCCTTTTCGATTTTCCAAGTATCGTCCCTTAGGTAACCCCTCATGGCTGCAGCCACGGCTGGCTTACCAGAGACATCGGCGCCGCTGCGTCGCTCGTCCACGCCGGCCTGGGCAATGACAATGCCTCGCGCATCGACGGCCATGAGCCAGTCCGCGGCATATTTGTCGAGCTCGGTGTTGCGCTTGCGCAAGGAGGCGAGCAGGTCATCTCGGACAGAGTCCGCCTTGTCCGGCGCATTGGACACCTGGGAAAGAGCCTTGCGTACGTCGGGATCGCTCGCCACGTTGAGGAGCACGTCCAGCCGCTTGCGGGCGTGGAGCTTGAGCGCCAACTCGGTCTTGCTCATCTCCTTGTACAGGACCATGGTGGCGCTGACGGTGCGTTCGCGGTTGACCACATCCTTGGCCAGGAGAATCACTGTCAGCATCGCGCCCGTGGCTAGGGCGAGGAGCAGTGTCCAGAATCTCGATATGAACATGTACGTGCTCCCTACTTCTTTGGCGTTTCGGTCTTGTTCGCCGGCTTGCTCTCTGCCACGACGAGCTTCTCCAGCTTCAGCGCCACGGTCGCGTCCTTGCGGCCTCCCTCTTCGATGACCACAGACTCGGAAGCCATTACGACCCCACGGAACGCCACCTGAACCGTGTACTTGCCCGGCTCGGCCTTATCGAGCGTAAAAGCGCCGTCGGCGGCCAGCGACGCCACATGCGTAGCCTTGGTCACCAGCACATAGCCGACGAAGTGAGGCATCAGCTTGCAGCGCACCTCAAAGAGCCCCTCAGAGGGAAACTCGATGGGACGAAAGGCGCCACTGGATTGACGCTCAGGGGTAAAGCTCGGCAGATTGGGCGAATAGAGCTCGTGCTCGAACACGTCGACACTTTTGAATCGCACCGTACTCCCCGGACGGGTGACCACGAGATTCTTCGCCAAGGATCCGGCCCGCACATCGACGGTCTGGAGCTCGTCTGGCCCGGGATCTGGTGCGCCATCGAGACGGATGATGATCGCTAGATCCTTGGTGGGACTCACTGCCGGAGGAACGACGGGCAAAGCGCTGTTGGGCTCCTGCCAGTAGTACAGTCGCTCTGTTTCGCCGACCTTCTTTTCCTGTGCAGCCAGTGCCTCGCGGAAGGCAGGGGTCACCGTGACCTTGCCCGAAAGGTTGGCTGCGCGAGCGTCGTTCGCCCCAAGGGCGACGAGCAAAAACACACCCAGAACCGACGTGCGCATTCGTAAGCCTCCTCAAAAGGATCTAGGCAGTCGTAAAACACCGACCACCACGCGATCCTAAAAGAACTCGTTCAACGAAGTGTAGCTCGACAAAGCCACCTGCTCAAGTAACCAATGCGAATCCCAGGGTCTGTACCGCGTCAGACCCCCCCCCCACAAAATCCTTGACCAGCTCGGCAACTGTGCTTATGTGTATACACAGCATGTCACCGGTCATTCCTATTCCCATTCACCTCTCCAGCGCCTCGGGCGTGCCGTTCTATAAACAAATTTTTGATCAGATGGCCGAAGCGGTGTGCTCTGGCGAGCTGCTCCCAGACTCGGTCCTGCCTTCGGTCAGGGATCTGTCTCAGGCTCTCTTGGTTTCCCTCATCACAGTGCGGCGGGCGTATGCCGATCTCGAGGCCGGAGGCCTCATCATCCGACGCCAGGGTCAAGGGACGTTCGTCGCCAGCAAAATCGAGGCTGCGACCCGCCGAAGATCCCGTGGAGAGGCCCAGGATGCACTTGGGGAGGCGGTTCAGAAAGCCCGCCGGCTCGGCCTGTCAGCCGAGGAGATCAGCGCCACGGTTCAAGAAGCCCTGGCAGCGTTCGGAGGACGAGATGAGTGAACTTGTGCAACTCCGTGGACTGAGAGTCGTGCGCGGCCAATTCTCCCTTAAGGTGCAAAGTCTCTCCGTGGGGGGTGGCGAAGTGCTCGGTGTGGTGGGCCCCAACGCCGCGGGCAAGACGACCCTGCTCGAACTGCTCGCTGGCATGCTCGGCGCGGAATTTGGGATGGTCCAAGTATTTCAGCTCGACCCTTTCGAGCATCCGGCACAGGTGCGAAGCAGACTGGGGTATATGAGCGATGACCTCCCTGTGTTCGACCTCAAGCTCAGCCGGCTCATGGAGATGATCAGCCGCTACTACCCCACCTGGGACTGGGACCTGTGCCGCAAGCTGCTGCGCGACTTCGACCTGTCCCCCAGCGACCGCCCGAGCAAGCTCTCCAAAGGAGAGGGCACCAAACTCAGGCTTGTGCTCGCCATGAGCTTTCGCCCCAAGGTTCTGCTCCTCGACGAGCCCGCCACTGGCCTCGACCTCGGAGGTCGCCGCAAACTCCTCGAATATGTCCTGCGCACCGCAGGAGAAGAAGATCGATGTGTCATCATCAGCTCGCACCAACTCGCGGACATCGAGCGCATCGCCGACAAGCTTCTCGTTCTCAATAATGGAACGGTCATCAAACAGGGCATGGCCCCAGAGCTCATCGGGGAAGGTCGAACTCTCGAGGAAGCCCTCATCGCCTGGGGAGCAGCCGGATGAACGGGTTCTTTACTCATCAAAGAGCGCTGTGGTTTGCTTTCGTCAGGCGGCCGGGGGCGCTCGCGGTCGCAGCTCTCGTTGTTGCGTTGGAATTGGCCACCGCCATAGGGTTCGAACGCCAATCACCCTATCCGGTGCTGCTCATTGCGCTTGTTCTCATCGCGCTGCTGTTCTTCTGTTTTAGACCGTTCTCCACAGACTCGCGCACCAAGAGCCTCTCAAGCACCCTGCCGATCGGCACGAAAACCCGCTATGCCGCGGAGGCGGCCCTCCTGCTGCCTTTTGCCGCGCTGCTCGCGCCCTTTGTCGATTGGCAGGTGGCTGTCAGCACCGGAATGCTGGCCTTTGTTTCAGGCATGTACCTCGCTGCGTGGTCCCAAGATGACAGAACAGCCCTCTCGCTGCTCGCTCTCTTCCTCGGCACTTTCGTCGTGGTTTCTGCTGGCGTAACCTCCATCAAAGAGGGGCCGACCGCTCTCATGGTCGCCTCGGTTACCTCAGCGATCCTCCTCGTCATTTGGCCCTTCTGGCTCAAGTGGAAAGAGCGCTCGCCCGTTCGAAAGAAGGACGATGCCCTGGACTGGGCCATAATCGCGGCGCTCAGTTTCGATAGGCCGCCTCGCACAAACCCAACTCAAGAGCTATGGCGCACAGTATTCCCCTGGAAGGTCGCCCTTGGTACCGTCGCAGTGGTGACTCTAGTGGAACTCCTCGATTTCATTTTTGATTCAAAAGGTTTTATTCCTGA
>JALOQD010000305.1 GCA_025453525.1 Myxococcota bacterium | reverse complement strand
GAGATGCCCAAGGCGACCCTGGGCAGCGAGCCTAGTTGGTTTGGTTTCGTCCTATCCGTGCGACCTGAATCCGGGCTCGAGCGGGCCAGGATTGTGAGATTTTTGGAGAGGCGCGGCGTCGGAACGAGGCTTGTGTTTGCCGGAGATCTCAGCAAGCAGCCCGCCTATGCGGAGGTGGAGTATCGTAAGGTGGGTGAGTTGCCAATGACCAAGCGCGTGATGAACGATAGCTTCTGGATAGGCGTTTGGCCTGGTCTCAATCAAGCTCAAATCGACTACATGATTGAAGCCCTTGTTGCCGCGACAAAGGAGGCGACATCGTGAAAACCGTCATTCTGGCTGGCGGACTGGGAAGTAGGCTGTCGGAGGAGACGACCATTCGGCCCAAACCGCTCGTGGAAGTAGGGCAAATGCCGATTCTTTGGCATATCATGAACATCTACGCGGCGTTCGGCGAGAAGGAGTTCATCGTCGCTCTGGGGTACCGTGGAGATCTCATCAAGGACTTTTTCGAGCGGTTCCACAAGCTCAGCAGCGATCTCACTTTTCGCTTCGATAGCGGACAAACCGTGGTTCACAGCACTTCGAAGACACTGGATTGGACCGTGCATCTCGTCGATACAGGAAGCAAGACCATGACAGGCGGACGGTTGATGCGCCTTGTGGACTGGCTGAAGGACGACTCCTTCATGCTGACCTATGGCGATGGAGTTGCCAACGTCGACATCGCCGAGCTCAAGGCTTTTCACAAGCGACACGGAAAACTGGCAACCGTAACAGCGGCGAGGCCGCCTGCGCGTTTTGGATCGATGAGCATCGAGGGAGACAGGGTCGAAAAATTCGCTGAGAAACACCATGCCGATGAGGGATGGATCAATGCCGGCTTCTTCGTGCTCGAGCCGAAGGTCCTCGATTTCATCGACTCGGAAGACACCATTTGGGAGCGCGGGCCCATGGAGCGATTGGCGGAAGCCGGACAGCTCATGGCCTACCGTCATTCAGGTTTCTGGCAGCCCATGGATACCTTGCGCGAGAAAGAATACCTGAATGACTTATGGGCGAGTGGGCAGGCTCCCTGGAAGGTTTGGCGATGACTTCCTCAAGCAGGGGGTGTTCCTTCGACTTTTTTCAAGGCAAGCGCGTTTTCATTACAGGGCATACGGGATTCAAGGGAAGCTGGCTGACGTTCTGGCTTCGCCGGCTAGGCTCCGAGATCGCGGGGTTCGCGCTCGAGCCCCACACGAACCCTTCGATGTTTCAAGCGCTGGATGTCCGTGGAGATCTGAGCGAGCACCACGTCGGAGACGTTCGGGAACGACGAGCGCTCGAGAATGCGATGAGCGGATTTGCTCCCCAGGTCGTCTTTCACCTCGCGGCGCAGCCTCTCGTCAGAGAGTCCTACGAAGACCCAGTGGGGACTTTCGCGACGAATGTCATGGGCACGGTGCACTGCTTAGAGGCAGTGCGCAAGCTCGACTGCGTTCAGGCTGTTATCATCGTTACAACCGACAAGGTATACCGAAACCAAGAGTGGGAATGGGGCTACCGAGAGATAGATGCTCTTGGCGGCAAGGATCCTTACTCTGGCTCCAAAGCGGCATGCGAGCTCGCCGTTGATGCTTATCGACACTCGTATTTCGCTTGTGCCCCCAAAAGCGGTCCGGTAATCCTCTCTGCCCGCGCAGGGAACGTGATCGGCGGAGGCGATTGGAGCAAGGATCGGCTCATTCCCGACGCCGTTCGGGCCATAGCCGAGGGAATGCCAGTGGGATTGAGAAACCCCGGCTCGATCCGGCCATGGCAGCACGTCATCGAGCCGCTTGCGGGCTACATGATGCTCGCGATGTACGCTGTCCAACGCGGCGGTCTGTCCCAGGCCTACAATTTTGGCCCGGCCGAGAGTGAGCAAGCAGATGTTGAAGCTGTGATCAGCATGTTCTGCGAGTCGTGGCAAGGTTCTGCGAGCTACGAGAATCTCCGTTCAACAGGAGAACCTGTTCACGAATCGAGGATTCTCAAGCTCGATGCCGGCAAGGCAAGGGCCGATTTGGGATGGGAACCGCGGTTGGGTCTGCCCGAGACCATCGCGATGACAGTGGAGTGGTACAGGGCTTTTTATCAAGGCGCCCAAGCGCAGGAATTGCGAGCACTGACTGGCCGGCAAATTGCGCATTACACTGGTGAAGCTCAATGAAGCTGCTCGTGACCGGTGCACGCGGTTTTTTGGGAAGATGGGTGGTGCGCACAGCTCACAAGGCTGGGCATGATGTCGTGGTTGGCTGCACGACGCGCAGCCAGGCGAACGAAGTCAAAGACCATGCCCTCTCCTCTCCCTATGCCTGCCGAGTCGAAGCCGTGGTTTGTGATGTGTGTGATGCTCAACAGATAAAGGATGTTATTGAGGCAGTGGCATGCGATGCGATCGTTCATTGTGCAGCCTATGGCGTGGACTATCGGCAGCAGGATGCGCTCCGCGCCATTCTCGTCAATACGGGCGGAGCGGTTTGTGTCCATGAGGCTGCAGCCGAGACGAGCGTGGAGAAGATAGTTTACGTCGGCACGGCCTATGAATATGGCTCGGCGCTCGAGCTTTTGACTGAGCTGCATCCACTGTGTCCGACCGGTATCTATGGCGCTTCCAAGGCGGCGGCTTCCAAGCTCATTGCGCAGCTTTCGCCGCGACCTGCTTGGACTCTCTGTCGTCCGTTCGGGATGTTTGGAAGAGGAGAGGGCGATCACAAGCTCGTGCCCCAGATCATTCGGGCTTGCCGTGAGCGCAAGACCCTAGACCTGACCGATGGCGCGGATGTCAGGGACTACAGTTTTGTGGGAGATGTAGCCGCCATGCTCGTGGCGCTCGCCGAGTTGCCTCTCGGTGTCTTTCCGGTTGGGGAAACCTTCAATCTATGCAGTGGCACAGCAATGACGATACGGCAATTCGCGCAGAGAATCGCCGAGCATTTTGGGGGAAGGGATCTGCTCCGCTTTGGACAGCTGCAAAGCCGCACGCATGAGTCCACGACGGTCGTCGGCGATCCCACTCGCTTTCGAACATTTGTGGCGAGGGTGGGACTTCCTCTCGAGCGAGTCGAACCCCGTTCTTTCGAGACAGCTCTTGCGAGCTTCGCATTACCGGAGGATTTGATATGAAACTGCTCATTACCGGTGGCTGTGGCTTTTTGGGTACCAACCTAGCTCTTTGCGCGCTCGAGCGTGGAGACGAGCTTTCGTTGCTGGATAATCTTTCGCGCCACGGTTCGGCAGACAACCTCGCGTGGCTGCGACAACGAGCGGGCTCCCGCTTCGTCTTCACGCATTGCGACACGCGCCATGCCAAGGATGTCGAACGCGCTGTGGAGACCTTTCTACCAGATGTCGTCTATCATCTAGCGGGACAGGTCGCGATGACGACCTCGATAGAAAATCCCCGCGTCGATTTCGAAACCAACGCCCTCGGAACCTTCAATGTCCTCGAGGCCCTGCGTCGAGCCATGCCGTCGGCTCGCTTTATTTTCTCTTCGACCAACAAGGTGTATGGCGACTTGTCCCACGTGCGTTTTGCGCAGACCGAGACGAGGTATATCGCTCCAGACTTTTCCGAGGGTTTCGACGAGCAGCTCCTGTTTTCGCCATGCACGCCGTATGGAGTTTCCAAGGCCGCGGCAGATACTCTCGTGCGGGAATATCATCGGAGCTACGGATTGCGCACCGTTGTCTTGCGGCATTCCTCGATGTACGGAGGACGGCAGTTCGCGACTTTTGACCAAGGCTGGGTCGGTTGGTTTTGCGACCGAGCGCTACGCGTTGCGCGAGGGGAGATAGACTCGTTTACGATAGCCGGAAATGGCAAGCAAGTTCGCGACGTGCTCCATTCTTCGGACCTTATGAGACTGTACTTCCAGCTCGCGGATCAGATCGATTCTATCGCGGGAAAGGTCTTTAACGTAGGGGGAGGCATGCAAAACAGTCTGTCGCTCGTGGAGCTCTTCGCATTGCTCGAGGAGTTGCTCGGAGTTCGCCTGCGCTACGAGCTTACACCGTGGCGGGATAGCGATCAGAAGGTCTTCGTATCCGACAATGGCCGCGTCTGTTCGGCGGTGGGTTGGACGCCCGAGACAACGGCTCGCCAAGGCGTTGCGATGGTTCTCAAGGAGCTTCGTGAGCGCCAGGAAGTATAGAAAGGTCAAAGGAAATGCTCCAAGCGAATCTGACGTCCATTCTCATCCCGGTCTATCAGCGAGAGGGCCAGATAGGGCGCTGCATCGACTCCGCTCTCAGTCAGGTCGATGCCGATGTTGAGGTCGTGGTCGTCGACAACGCCAGCACGGATGCAACCTTCGACATCTGTCAGACCTATGCCCAAAGGGATCCTCGTGTGCGGGTGTATAGAAATCCTGAGAACTTGGGTCCGGTGAGAAATTGGGCTCGATGCCTCGAAGAGGCACGGGGTGAATACGCCAAGCTCTTGTTCTCAGACGACATCCTCGCACCTACGTTTCTTCAAAAGACGTTGCCGCTCTTTCAGACAGACGTTGCGTTTGTCTTTAGCGCTGCCTCCATCGGCGCCACTATCGAACAAGGTGTTATTTATTATGTTCCGTATGTCGACAGCGGCCTCCAATCGTCCGCGAGCTTCATCGAGGGTTCCTTGACGGCGGATGGTTCCTTTCCGGTGTCTCCAAGTTGCGGGCTTTTCCGCACTCGTGATCTCAGACAAAACTTGAAAGTGGAATTGCCTGGCGCTGACAGGGACGATTTTGCAGACCATGGCGCTGGGCCTGACCTCATGTGCTTTCTTCTCGCAGCGAGAAGCCATCCTCTGGTCGGATACGTGCGGGAAGCGCTGTGTTTTTTTTGTGCCCATCCGGGCTCGATCACGATTTCGCGAAAGCCCGTGGTCGATGCCGGATATCGCGCCGCTCGGAAGTGGTTTGTCAGCCAGGCTCGCGCCCTGGACGAGGCAGAAGAAAAAACACAAAGCAACCGCGTCGAGGGGATGGCCGAGCCGGTGTTCGAGGTGTCCGCCATTGTTTCTACGTATAACTCGCAGACCTACTTCCAGGGATGTCTCGACGACTTGCTGAGGCAGAGTCTCGGACGAGCACTGGAGATCGTCATCATAGACAGCGGTTCTGAGCAAGCCGAAGGGGAGATGGCCAAAGCGGCGATGCTCTCTCATCCAAACGTCGTTTACCTGCGCACCGAGCGTGAGTTCCTTTACGCAGCCTGGAATAGGGCGATCCGCGCGGCTCGGGGCAAGTACTTGACCATCGCCAACACCGACGACCGACATCGACGCGATGCCCTAGAATCGATGTCCGCGGTGCTGAATGCGAAACCGGATATTGGCTTGGTGTATGGAGACTGTCTCGTGACGACCGTGCCCAACGAGAGCCTCGAACAGGCCTCGACTCGGGGAGTCATGGGGTTTCGCTATCCTGAGTTTTTTGGCCCATCCTCACTGCTTCATTTTCAGTTTGGACCGCAGTTCATGTGGCGGCGGTCCCTGGGCCTCGAGTTCGATCCGAGCTTCCAGGCTGCTGGGGACTATGACTTCAACTGTCGCTTCAATCAGCTCGCGACAGCGGTCCACATTCCGCAGTATTTGGGCCTCTATCTCGCCAGAAACGACGCCATTACACGAACAGGGCCGATGCAGAGAGAAACTCAAGCTGTGCGGGAGCGCTACCAAACAAAGGCAGTCGTGGAGCGCATGTACTGTCAGGCAGGAGTTCCCTGCGATACGCCGTTGCAGCGGGCGGCAATTCATGTGGATATGGGAGTCCGTGCGCTCGGCTACTATCCGCCCTGGGGAGGGGGACAGCAGCACCGAGACCTCGGTTTCGCGTTTGAGAGCTTCTCCAGCGCGACGAATGAGGATCCTGCTTGCATAGCAGCCTACCTGAATATTGCGATCGTGTCGCTTTGCGGTGGGCAGTCTAGCGCAGAGCAGGCATGGCATCTTTGCAAACAGCTCCAGGAGCTGCCCGGGACGCATCGCGTGGAGACTCTCGGTCACAATCTCGAGGTTCTCGAAGCGGTTGCGCAAGGGAAAGGAAGGTTGGAAGACCTTCGAATCGAGCCGGCGGGACTGCCATTGCCTTCACAAGCGGATCTCCTTCGCCCGAAAGCCACAACGGCCCGTTTCGATTTTGGAAGAAAAGATCAGCGGCAGCGATTGTAATACGCGTCGATGTCCTCAGCCTCCATGCGGCACTGGGCGACTTTTTGGAGTGTGCGTTCTTTTTTGCTCTGGGCTATGCAATCTTCGAGGATCTTGGCCGAGTCGGCCTCCAGGGCTTTGGCCTTCTCGTTCGCCGTTGCGATTTCTTGGGCTGTCCTGACCTCGAGGTCGGCCAAAGCGAGCTCCGCGTCCTTTGCTGTTTTTTCCTTGAGCGGAGTGAACTCGTCGGTGACCTTTTTCTTGTCTTCATCGGATTTGGCCGCGGCGAGCTTTTCCGCCATTTGCTTGTCGAGTTCGGCGAGCGCGGCGTCCTTTTGGGCATTCGCGCCGGCAATGCGCTTGAGGTGGGACTCCCCGATGGCGGCGATCCGCTGGTCGAGCGGCCCGGCGTCCTTTCCGGCCTTGAGAATGACCAGACGGGCGCACATATCCGAGCACTCCTGCTCCGTGGCTCTGGGAAGGCAGCCGGCAAACGCGAGAACGGCGATGGCGAACATGGCGATAGCGGACCAACGGTTCATTTTTTCTACCCCTCCGCGCCGGATTCTCCTTTTTTGGAGAGGGCGCTGTTTTTGCGTCTCCAGTCCAGGCGAACGCCATGGGAGAAGACGATTTTTTTTCACTCACGAGAACGCAAATCGATAGAAGCTAGCGAGCGTCGAACCACGGAGGACGGGGATGCTCGCTGC
>JALOQD010000304.1 GCA_025453525.1 Myxococcota bacterium | reverse complement strand
GTCATTCACTATCTACGATGACTCGGATCAGAAGGCCATGGTCAACCGCTGCCTCAAGGCGCTGGAGCTCGACGAGAAGAAGTTCCCGCCGCGCTCCTTGCAAAACGAGATCAACCGGTCCAAGCAGGCGATGATCGGCCCGGACGAGTATCCGCGGGGCGATTTTTACCGCGAGCGCATTCAGAAGGTCTACGAGCTCTACGAGAAAAAGATGCGGGAGGCCAAAGCCCTCGACTTCGGCGATCTCCTGTACCGCATGGTCAAAGCCATGCGCACAACCCCCGCCGTGCAGTCCGAGGTGGCCGGTCGTTTCGACTACGTGCTCGTGGACGAGTTTCAGGACACCAACCAGGTGCAGCTCGAGCTGGTGCGGCGGCTGTCCGCGCCCCACGGCAACGTCTGCGTGGTGGGCGACGATGACCAGTCCATCTACTCGTGGCGCGGTGCGGACGTCACCAATATCCTCGATTTCGAAAAGCACTTTCCCGGCGCCACGGCCGTGACCTTGGATCGCAACTACCGCAGCACGGGCAACATTCTCAAGGCGTCTCACGCGGTGGTGAGTAGGCTCGTGGGACGCCGTTCCAAGCAACTTTGGACCACGGCGCCGGACGGTGAGCTCATAGACTACCTCGAGTCCGAGGACGAACGCGAAGAAGCGCGGGCCGTGGCCAAGGCCGTGCGGGAGCTGGATCACAATGGTTTTCCCCTGGGCGACCAAGCGGTGTTCTATCGCACCAACGCTCAGTCTCGCGTCTTCGAAGAGGTCTTCCGCACCTTGAATATTCCGCACCGGGTCGTGGGCGGCATGCGGTTTTACGAACGGGCCGAGGTCAAGGACGTGCTGTCCTTCTTGCGGCTCATCCAAAACACCGGAGACCTGGCGGCGCTCGTGCGCATCATCAACACGCCCACGCGGGGTATTGGGAAAACCACGGTCGACAAGCTCCTGGCCGTGGCCGCGGGTCTCGGGGTCTCGGGGTTCGACGCCATCACCCTTGGCAAGCAGGAGCTGGGCAATGCCCACACCAAGCTCGAAGCGTTTCGCGCCATGGTCGAGGCCTGGCGCGCCGAGATCGACCTGGGACCAGCGCATCTGGCTAAACGGGTGCTCGCCGACACTGGCTACACCAGCGGGCTCGAGGTGGAGAACTCCGCCGAGTCCGATGCTCGGCTCGAAAACCTCCAGGAGCTCATCGGGTCCATCGAGGACTTCGAGCGCGAGGCCGAGACGCCTAACCTCTGCTCCTTCCTCGAGTTGGTGGCCCTTCAGTCCGACGTGGACGCGGCCAAATTCGACGGCCAAGAAGTGACCCTGATGACCGTGCACGCGGCCAAGGGTCTCGAATTCGACGTTGTGCACGTCACCGGGCTCGAGGACGGATTGTTCCCCTACAAGCAGGGCAGCGCCCTGGACAGCACTCGGGACGAGCAGGACGAAGAACGGCGCCTGTGCTACGTGGCCATGACCCGGGCTCGCAAGCGACTCTTCCTGCATCGGGCCAGAGTGCGCCGTCTGTTCGGCCAACCGAGGTTCGATCCGCCGTCGCGTTTCCTCTGCGATATTCCACCAGAGGTCATCCGGGACATCACACGCGCTCGGCCGTCCATGGCGCCGCTGTCCTCGTTTGTGCAGCGCAGCGCCGAATCCACGGCGCGTCCGGTGTCGCCCCGTCCTGGGTCGTCGCGCGATCACAAGCAAACCGGCCTTGCGAGCTTGGAACGGCCCATGGCGCCACCGGGTCGCTCCGCAGCGAACAAAGACGAAACGTGGGTGGATCGCAGTTTCGAGCAGACCACTGGCGGAGCTGACCTACTGCCCGGCCGCGCGGTCCGTCACGCGCGGTTCGGCGTGGGCAAGATCCTCGAGGTCATGGCAGGCCCAAGGCCCAAGGTCGACGTCCAGTTTCCCGGTTTTGGGCGCAAGACCATCCTCGTGGAGTACCTGGAGCTGGACTAAGGGCTCACGCAGAAAGAACTCCCCAGTTTGGGCAGCCGATGCATCTCGCGCTCCAGCGTGAAGGGTCATTTTCTTATCCTTCCTATGGATTGGCGTTTTGCCTCGATTGGAGTAGCTTTCCCCTATGGAAAACCGCAATCGACCGAGCCAAAACGAGCTCGATGAGCTCCTGGTCACTCATCTCGGAGAGTCCCCTCCCCCCCCCGAGACTGCGGCAGAGTGTCCGTGCATTGTCGTGGTGGACGACGACAAGCAGATCCTCAACGCGCTGCGGCTCGTTCTCTCAGATCAATACACCATGCAGCTGGCAGAGACTGCGAAGCAAGCGCTGGAGCAGGTCGACGAGAGCACGTCTGCGGTCCTGCTCGACATCAAGATGCCCGACTCAGACGGTTTCCAGACCTTCATGGAAATCAAGGCCAAGAACCCGCATGTGCCGATCATCTTTCATTCAGCCTATCAGGACATCAAAGATCCCTACGATGTCATGAACTACTACCGACCTTTTGGATACATTCAAAAGGGCAACAACACCGCGGTGCTCCTCGACACCTTGGCGAGCGCGGTGGACTATTCCCGTCAGGTTCGGGCCAATCTGCGAATGGCCGACGAGCTTCGAGCGCACAACGAGTTGCTCGAGGCTCGGGTCGCGAGTCGCACTCGAGATCTCGAGCGCGCCCTGACCGACGTGAGAAGAATGGCTTCCATTGACGACCTCACTGGGCTCAGCAACCGCCGCGTGTTTCTCGAGCGTCTGATAGAGGAGCTCGGCAGAGCCCGACGCTATGGGCGGCAGCTCAGCTTGGCCATCCTCGACATCGACTACTTCAAGCAGGTCAATGACACCTTCGGACACCTGGAGGGTGATCGAGTGCTCAAGGAGTTCGCCAGGCTGCTGCTCGAAGACCACCGGCTCTGCGACTTATCCGCTCGCATCGGAGGCGAGGAGTTCGGGGTGATTCTGCCCGAGACCGACGAGCAAGGCGCCCGCGTTTACGGCGAGCGCATTCGCGCGAGCGTGGCGACCCATCGCTTCTTGGTCAAGACGCACGACGACCAAGAGGTGGTGCACAAGCTCACGATATCCGTGGGATTGTGCCATGCCCCTATGACCGTCAAGAACCTATCCGTGGACGCTATCATGTCCATCGCCGATCGGGCCCTGTACAAAGCCAAAGACAGTGGGCGCGACTGCTGTGTCGTGACCTCGGCCGACTGATCTCCACGACGCAGGTGATCGGCACTTCTCGTTCCTCGCTGGTACCCGTCCCGAAAGAAAGGAGTTTCCGGCGTCCTTCGGAAAGGCGAGGACTGTCTGAGTCGATTAAATCGATGCTCGAGTTCCGCAGCCTTGGAGAAGGATGCCGAAAACGGGACTTTCGGGATGGGTACTCGCTGGTCGCCGAGCGCTTGTGGACAATACTCTAGTGGATGAGCTGCGCCAGAACCCACCGGGCCGGGCAAAGGCTTGGGCCGATGCGCGCGGCGACGTTGGGCGCCATCGTCGTCGCGGCAACCGAGCTGTGGACTTACACGGCGATGGCCGCCTCTCTGCCCCCAGGCGCCAGGCACGTTTGCCAGAGCGTCGGTGAGGACACGAGTCTCGCCACGCAGACCGTGGCCTCCATCGTTCAAGACGGGCAGGGGTTTCTCTGGATCGGCGCCATGGACGGCCTGTTTCGCTATGACGGCAGAGTCGTGGAGCGCTTTGGGCCGCAAGAAGGGCTCCCCAGTCCCCTGTGCATTCAGCTCGTGATCGATGCCCGCGGCAGTGTCTGGGCCTCCACGCACGGAGGGGTCGCTCGCTTTGACGGAAGGCGGTTCGCACCCATCTCTTGGCCCATCCCCGAGGACGAGCAGGTCCGGGCCACGCCAAGGGCTCAGCACCTGGCGTTCGCGGAAGATGGAAGTCTGCTCGTGGCGAGCGGTCATGGAGTCTGGCAATTCCCTCCCTCTCCAGACGGCAACTTCGCGCCGAGCCATCGATGGACGAAAGACGACGGACTGCACAGCAACGACATCGACGCCGTGTTCTTCGCATGGAACGGAGTCCTGTGGTTGAGCGCGGGCGGAGTCCTCTCGACCATCGACACCAAGAGCAAAAAAGTGGAGTTCCCCTTTGGTCACTCCCCCTTTTCGAACGAGCTCGTGCACACCATTCATGTCACTCACGATGGCACCGTGTGGGTGAGAGGACAGCACCACCTGTGGCGCGCGAGCAAGGGCGCCTCGCGGCTGACCGAGTCCGACGCACAGCTCCCACCGGCGACCTTCTTCTACGGCATGCCCGCACTCGATCGCACGGACCGCTATCTTTTGCCCACTTCCAACGGCCTGTATTACGAAACACAAGACAACGCATGGGAAAGGCTCGGCGATAAAGAGGGGTTGCCTGTGGCCATGGCCCTTTGCGCCTTTGAGGATCATGAGGGCGCTGTCTGGATCGGCCTGGGCGGCAGCGGGGTCGCACGCTGCCCAGGACTGCGGACCTTTCGGAGTTGGACCGCGCAGGAGGGCTTGCCTGACAGCGTGATATGGAACATGGCCCGCGATCGCAAGGATCGTCTGTGGGTCGGCACCGGAGCAGGGCTCGCCCTGTGGACCCCCGGTGCACAAGGCTGGAAACCCATCACCACTGGGCTCGCTGGCAACAACATCACCCAGGTCGCCGTGGACTCCAGCGACGGCGTTTGGTTCATCGCATCGCGGATCGGCATCGGTCGCATCGACCCGGACACCCTGGAGGTCCAGGCGGTCGAGCTGCCGCCTGTTTGCCGCGAGACACCGGTGTCTCTCCAGCCGAGGATGGGAGGGGAGGTCTGGGCAGGAGGGACAGACTGCCTGCTCTCCCTGCGCGCCGTCGGCGACGGTTTCGAGGTGGCGACCGTGCCGCGTCCGAGTCAGGCGACTGGGTGCACGAGAACCCAAGCTGCGCAAAGGGGCACAGTGACGTGGTCAGGCGGCCCGAACGGCCTGTGTCGCTTCGACGGGCAAAAATGGGCTCACTATTTTTCCAAAAGCGATAGCCGTCAGCTGAGGGCCGACGGATTGAGCGCTGTCTCACCAGACGAAGTGTGGGTCACCAACCGCGACTTCCACGGGCTGACCCATGTGTGGCTAGAAAAGGGTGGGGTGCGCACGCGCGACTTCTTCGCCGCAGACGGCCTGCTGAGCGACTCGATTTTTCTGGTGGGGCAAGACGCATTGGGACGGGTGTTCGCGGGCGGCAATCGCGGAATTTCGGTGCTCGAAAACAGCGTCGTGAGCCGCTTCCTCACCAGGTCCGACGGACTCATCTGGAACGACGTATCCAGCGAGGCCTTTCTCGGCGACCGAGATGGAACAGTGCTCATCGGCACGAGCCGCGGGCTTTCGGCGTACGATCCCCGCGAAGATGGTCCGGCAAAGGTAGCCCCCAAGGTCGTGGCTCGCAGCGCGCTCGCCGCAGGAGTGCCAGTCGACGGCCGCGCCTCGAAAGACATCGTTCTGCATCCGGAAAACACGGCGCTGTCGATCGAGTTGTCCTGCCTCACGTTTCGCCAGCCAGAATCGGTGAGCTTCTCGTATCGACTGAGCGGCCTCGAGCAGCAGGACACTGTCACGCACTTGTCGCTCGCTCGTTACCCCACGTTGCCGCCAGGTCGATACGAATTCGTCGCCCGTTGCCAGTCCGCAGCAGGCGTATGGAGCTCCAACGCCGTCCATTTAAGGGTGGTGGTGCTGCCCCCGTGGTGGCAGACGTGGTGGTTCCTGCTCACCTGCGTCGTCGGATTCGTCGCTTTGGTCGCAGGCGCGGCCTATGCGCGCATCCGGATCATTCACCTTCGCAACCTGGCTCTCGAAGCCAAGGTAAAGGAGCGCACGGCCGAGCTCGAGATAGCCCATGCCCGCATTGTGCTTCTCGAACGGGAAACCACGGAGAAGCAGATGGCAGGCGGGTTTGCCCATGAAGTTCGCAACTCCTTGGTCGGGGCCAAATTGGTCATCGGCAAGATCCTCGATCCAGAGGGACGGGCGGGCGGCAATCCCACCAGCCTGCTCAGCCGCAGCACAGAACCCTTGCTGCGCTTGCTCAAGGTGGCAAAGTCCGAGCTAAAGTCCGAATCCGTGCAGAAGGTCGCCCTCGCTGTCCGGGAAGTCCGCGAAATCGGCATGCAGGTGGAGCAGCTCACCCGAAACGCCTCGACCTCCATCGACCGCAGCCTCGAGGTGACCTCGGCGATCGCGGACTATTCGCGCATCGGAACCGAGGAGCCCGGCAACCAGGACATCGAGCTGTGTTCGTTGGCGAAATACGTCATCGACAAAGCGCTCCGCCATGAGCGCCAGGACAACGTGAGTGTGGAGCTGGAGATCGATCCCACCCTCCAGATCGTCGGCGCCCCCAACCATTTCACCGCCGTGCTCGAGCACCTTTTGAGCAATGCCTTGGATGGGCTGAAGGCGTCGGGAAAGCCCGCCTCGGAGACCCGTAGGCTCAAGGTGTCGGCGAGCTTGGGCGACCAGGCGCTGTGCCTCGCGGTGTGGGACAACGGGGTCGGCATCGAGACTAAGAACTTGCGGCGCGTGTTCCAGCCGTTCTTCTCCACAAAGCCCTCGACGGGCATGGGCCTCGGCTTGGGCAAGGCCGCCAAGTACCTGGCCCTGTATGGCGGCACCCTCGAGCTCCACAGCCAGGCCGGGCAGTGGACCGAGGCCCGCGTCTTGTTGCCGCGTCGTTTCGTCAACCCGGCCGAGAGCTCGAAGCCACGACCCTCCCGGACTTCTTGATTGCTTTTTCAAACGAAACCGTGAAACTCCTTCCCCTGCATTTTTTTCAACGACCCGCTAAGCTAGAGTTTCGCCATTTTCAGCCCACCCGAGATTTGATCGCGAGGCGATCCATTTTGCCAATTTATTGACCTGAGCCCCATACACGAATGCCCTC
>JALOQD010000303.1 GCA_025453525.1 Myxococcota bacterium | reverse complement strand
CCGGGCTACATCGCGCCCGAGAGCATGATCGGCCGTGCCGCAGTCGACTGCCGCGCCGACCTTTTCTCTGTGGGCGTGCTGCTCTATCTGATGCTCACGGGCAAGAGGCCGTTCCGAGGGGACAACGTTCACGAAATCCTCGCAGCCACGCTGTCCCATGCGCCCGCGCCTCCTCGCTCTCTTCGACCCGAGATCTCCGAGGCCATGGAGCGCTTGGTGCTGATCGCGCTGGCCAAGAATCCAGACGAACGATATGCCTCTGCCTCGGAGTTTCTCTATAGCCTGACCATGGCGGCCGTTGGACGCGTGCCAGAGGATTCGAGGCCGCTTCCGAGCACGACGAGCCGACCCTGGCCGTCTTTCCTCCAACAAGCCGACCCGCCCGACGGGATGACGATTGAAAAGACGATGTCGGCTCCGTCTCGTCCGAAAATCGCGGCCGACATTTCGTCGATGCTGCACATCGAAGAGGATGACTCCGAAGAAGGGGCGACTCCACTGTTCGTCCAGGAGATCGGTCGGTCGAGCATTCCCCCATTTCCGACCTCTGCCTTCAGCGATGCAGCCATAGGCTCCATCGACCCTTCGGATTTGTCCGTGAGCGACTTGTTACCAAGTGCGGAAGAGTCCCATAGCCGTGTCACTCCCTTGCCCATGGCGCCGAGGGAAACGGGCAGCGGTATCGATCTCGACATCGATTCAATCCGGCAATCGGGCGTTCCCTTGCCGAGCTGGAGGCCGGCCCCAAAGCCATTGCCCCCTAAAAGACGGCGCGGTGCGTTCGCCTTTCTTTTTCGCCAAAGGATCGGCGCCACCTTTGGCAAGCGGCAGTGGAGTTCTCCTGCACGGTGGCTCGCGAGCGCGATCCTCATGGCTGGCATCGCCGCCATCGCCATCAAAGTGGTCGTACCATGGATGACAAAGCCACAATTTTTCGTGGTTTCAGAGCGCGACCACGAGACACTCGTCTTTGCGCTCCCCATGGCGCCCGCCAAGTTCCCCGTGTTCGATCTGTCGTCTTTTGGGACCGTTGCACGCGTCAGTAAGATCACGCTGAGCATCTCGGTCACCCCGCCCAAAGCCAGGGTCTTCATCGGCAAACAACGGGTCAGAAAGCCGCAGGTCAGCATACCGGCCGGGAGCTCACCCGTGGAGCTCCGAGTGTTCGCGCCTGGCTATAAGACAGCGCGACTGCCCTTCGTACCAGACCAAGACAAAAATTTGATCATCGAGCTGGAGTCTACGCGTATTTCTCTGCCGCAGGGCCGAAAGAGGCTCGCCGAGCCATGATGCCCTCCAAACCCGTCCCCATACACCTCGAGGTCACGCAGGAGGAGGCCGGCATTCGATTGGATGTCTACTTGGCCTACCGCGTCCCGCAGCTGAGTCGACGCGGGGCTCAAGCTCTCATCGAGACAGGAGATGCGCTCGTCAACGGCCGCGTCGCACCCAAATCTCAGGAGCTTGCGCCAGGCGATCTCGTGGAGCTCGCGAGACTCGGACCAGGCAACTGGCAAGAGCCGGCGCCAGATCCCCACGCGCCTTTCGAGGTCGTGCAGGTCGATGACGACATCGTCGCGATCAACAAGCCCGCGGGTATGCCCTCAGTGCCATTGTCACCGACAGAGCTCTACACCGTGGCTGGTGCTCTGCGCGCCCATTTTCCAGAATGCGCCAGCATCGGACATCGCCCCGGCGACGGTGGTCTTCTCCAGCGTCTCGACCGCGGGACCTCGGGCCTGATGCTGGCAGGGCGCAATCGGAGCGCCTTTGAGTTTCTGCGCGCCGAGCAGGAGCAAGGTCGAATGCCCAAGGCCTATCTCGCCGTCGTGCCTGACGTGGACTTGCCGCCGCGCATCGATTACCGGCTCGCGCCAGCTGGAACCGGAGGAGCGAGAATGCGTCCCACGGCGAGCGGGGGTATCGCGGCGACCACCGAGCTAGCGCTCGTCGCCAGAGGGCGAGGCCTCGCGCTCGTGCGGGCCACCATTCTCCATGGAGCCAGGCATCAAATCCGGGCTCACCTCTCCTCCTGTGGCGCCCCCATCGTCGGAGACGAGCTGTATGGAGGGGACGCGCATTCGAGACTCCTGCTCCACTGTCATGAGATTCGGTTCACCCATCCGAAAACGGCTGCAAAGACGATCATTCGCTGCGAGCCTCCCACGGAATCGTGGCTGCTGCCCCTCCCAAAATAAACAACAGCCCGCTATGAAGCCAGAAGGCGAGCCTTGCCGTGAGAACCGAGGACTGTTTGAGTCGTTCCGTTCCATGTTCGAGTTTCGCAGGTTCGAAGGGTAAGGCTCGCCTTCTGGCTTCATAGCGGATCGTCGAAAATAAAAGGATTTTTTCTGGTGCGGAAAAGCACAATGGGGTATGCCTCAAGCTGCCCTTGGGGCGATGGGCCCGACAGCTGGGCAATTCAAAGGAGAATCCCAACCATGCCAAGAATCAAGCTCGTCTTTTTGGCCCTCGTCGCCATGTCCGTGGCCAGCCTCACCTCCTGCGAGAAGAAGCCAACTTCCGCAGGGCCAGAGGGCTCCACCGAGAAGGTGACCATGCAGCTTTACGTCATGTCGAAGTGCCCCTACGGCGTGCAAGCCGTAGACGCCATCTTGCCTGCTGTCCAAAAGCTCGGCAGCGCGGTGGAGCTGAAGCTCGAGTTCATCGGCGACGGAGATGCGAGCAACCTCCAGTCCATGCACGGACCAGCCGAGGTCGAAGGCAATATCATTCAAATTTGCGCAGCTCAGCAGGACCCCACCAAGTTCTACGCCATGCTCAAATGCATGAACGAGAACTGGCAGGCCATCCCCGAGGGATGGGAAGCCTGCGCCGATAAGGCAGGTCTCGACAAGGCCAAGCTCACGGCGTGCAAGACCGGCGAAGAAGGCAAGAAGCTCCTGGCAGAGAGCTATGCTCGCGCCAAGGCCTCCGGCGTTCAGGGCAGCCCCACTATCCGCATCGCCGGCAGCGACTACCAGGGTGGACGCCGCGGCGACGACTTCCTGCGCGGCATGTGCGACAAGCTCAAGACCAAGCCCGAGATCTGCACGAACATTCCTCCACCCCCCGAAGTCCAGGTCATTGTCCTGACCGATGCTCGTTGCAAGGAATGCGCTGTGGACGGACTCATCGCCAAGCTCGGCACCGTGTTCCCAGGCCTCAAGCCCAAAACCCTCGACTGGGCAGATCCGCAGGCCAAGAAGATCTACGAAGAAGCCCAGCTCAAGGCCCTGCCCGCCGCGCTGTTCGATGCCTCCATCGAGAAAGACAAGGAAGGCAATGAGCAGATGGGCCGATGGCTTGAGCCCGCGGGGCCCTACAAGTCCCTGCGCCTGGGCGGCAAGTTCGATCCCAAGGCCGAGATCTGCGACAACAAGGTCGATGACACAGGCGACGGCAAGATGGACTGCGACGATGAAACCTGCAAGCAGGCGCTGGCCTGCCGCCAAGAGAAGAAGGCCCAGCTCGACGTCTTCATCATGAGCCAATGCCCCTTTGGCGTGCAGGCTGTCAACAACATGAAGGACGTGCTCGGCGCCTTTGGCAAGGACATGAAGTTCGGCGTCCACTTCATCGCCACTGAAACCCCGGAGGGTATTCAGTCCATGCACGGACCAGCAGAAGTCGAAGAAGACCTGCGCCAGATCTGCGCTATCCAGACTCACCCCAAAAACAACAAGTGGCTCGACTACTTCTGGTGTCGCAACGAAAACATCCAAAGCCCGGAATGGCAGGCGTGCACCGGTGAGAAGACCGGCATCGACAAAGCCAAGATCGAGAAGTGCGTGACCGGCGAGCAAGGTAAGAAGCTTCTCGGAGCGGACGCGGCCATGGCCATGGCCCTCGACATCGGCGCCAGCCCCACCTGGATGGTGAACAATCGCCGTGTCTTCAACGGCGTCGATCCCAAGGAAATCCAAACTCAGTTCTGCCAGGACAACCCGACCCTGGCAGGCTGCAAGGTTGAAATCAAGTCCACCCAGCCCCAAAATGTCCCGGCCGAAGGCGGCTGCGGCGGCTGAGAGCGCCTCTCGCCCCCAATGAGAGACACCCCCCATCGACGGGCTCTTCCCCCTCTCTCCTAGAACAACTCTAAAAAGCGCTCACACTTCTTTACGCGAGATGTGTCGTCGAAAAGCTATAGCCAGGAGCCCCGCGCTCTGTTGCCTGTCGTTGTGGCTCATCGCCCTGACCTCTTGGGGTTGCCACGCTCCGGACGACGCCGTGGTCCTTTCGCGCTGGACGCTCCTTTCCGAATCGACCAAACCCGACATCGCCATCGTGCTGCCGCGCATCCTCGACGATCTGGTTCCTCGTTCACAACCGAAATACACGATTCGAACCACGGTAGAGCGGCCTGCGTCTTGGGCTGGTCAATCCATGCGCTTCGTCTTTCCCGATTTGGATACCGAGGTGGTGCTGAGGGTGAATGGAGAAGCGGCCATCGTGACGCAGAAGCCCTTGTTTGGCGGTCCTATCGGACGCGGGGCTCGGCAGTGGGTCGTTCCAGCCGCGCAATTCGACAAGGACAGCACAATCCTCCTCGAGCTCGAATTTGAAAACGCTTGGTACATGAGCACTTGGCTCGACACTGTCCCTTACATGAGAGTCGAAGGCTCCGCGAGCGAAGCAGGGCCGGGCTCGCTCAACCAAGCCGCCGCGATCATCGCCATCGCCATCGTCATGATTTCTTCGCTGACCATGTTCCTCCTTTGGCTGGGCAATCGCCGTGATTTTGAGGCCTTGCTGTACGCTGGGACGATTTTCTTTCTGCTCCCGTGGTTCGGTTTCGAGCTGGGCGTTATGCAGAACCTCTTTGGCCGTTACTCCGTCAACCTCGTCGGCATCGCCGTGATGGCGTCTTTGACTCTCTCTTTTTATCTCATCCATTCCGTCTTTTCTCTCGGCCGCGTTCCAAGGCTCGTGCCCATTGTTCTAGGGGGATTCGTCGTCATAACCGCACTTTTGGGAAACGGAGCCGGCCGTGCGGTGCCGTATCTGGTTAGCCTCATCAGCGGCGCTGGGATGGCCTCACAAACCGTCATCGCTCTGCGGCTCGTGCTGCGCAAGGACCCACCACTCCACGCCTGGCTGAACGTCGGTTCGTGGGTGACCTTGCTGGCCTGCGCGCTCATCGAAATCCCAGGTTGGCTCGCCCTGGGAGAGCCGCTCGGCGGCCTCCGGTTGATTTCGGTCGCGTTGACCGCCTACTGCGTCTGCATCTTCGTCGCCTTGAGTCTAAAGGTGGCCCAGGGCACAAAGCAGGCAGAAGCGCTCAACACAGAGCTGCGCAAACACCTCTGCGAAAAGCAGGAGGTGAAGGACGCCTTGTCCAAGGCGAACCAAGCTTGGCGGACGACCTTCGACGCCATCGGCGCGGGAGTGTGCCTCCTCGATCGGGACGCTCATATCCTGCGGGCCAATCGAGCCATGGCCGTCATCCTCGGCCAGCCGCTCGAGACCCTGCCCGGACTGGCGCTCACTGAAACGATCGCGGGAGAAGCCTGGCTTCCAGTCAAGAGCACCGCAACCGACGCTTCGCAAGGCCCGACGCCGCAAGGACAGGTTCTCATCGAACATGCCAAGCGCTGGTACAGCATGGCGATCGACCCAGTTGTGGATGATGGGCAGGAAGCATCCGGCAACGTCTGCGTCATGACCGATATCACCCAGCAGCGAGAGCTCGAAGCGCAGCTCTTCCAAACCCAAAAGATGGACGCGGTTGGCCGCTTGGCTGGAGGAGTGGCCCACGACTTCAACAATCTGCTTTCCGTGATCATCGCTTGCGGCGAGTTCATCACCGAGGAATGCAGCGACGAAAAAGCGCGCGCAGACGCCGCGGAAATCGTAGCCGCCGGCCACAGGGCAGCCGAGCTCACACGCCATCTGCTCGTCTTCAGCCGCAAGCAAGTGCTGCGGCCCAAGTTGCAATCACCCAACCTCATCATCACCGAGCTGGCCAAAATGCTGCGCCGTCTCATCGGCGAAGAGCTCACTCTCGAGATCGTCCTAGACCCGGAAGTGGGCTTCGTCTATTTCGACAAAGGTCAGCTCGAGCAGGTGCTCGTCAATTTGGTGGTCAATGCGCGAGACGCGAGCACGAGCGGCGGCAAAATCACAGTAGAGACCAAGCTCATCGAGATGGAAGTGTCGAGCCCTGGATGGGGCATCAAGCGCTCGGGCATCCGCATGGCCATTTCGGTCATCGACCAGGGCGTGGGCATGACCGACGAAGTGAAGAAGAAGGTGTTCGACCCGTTCTTCACCACCAAGGAGCAAGGCAAGGGGACAGGCCTCGGCCTGTCGATGGTGTACGGCGCAGTGACCCAAGTGGGCGGAGTCATCGAAATCAACTCCTCTCCCGGCGCTGGCTCTACCTTCACGATCTTCCTGCCCCACTACACCTCCAAAAACGAGCGACTGAGCTTGGTCGAGGAGCTCAAGCAAATGACCGGAAGCGGAGAAACGATCCTTCTCGTCGACGACGACGCCGCAGTGCGGGCAACCATGAGCAGGATCCTGCGCGCCGGCGGATACCGCGTCATCGAGGCAGGGTCTGGCGCAGAAGCACTGGACATGTTCGAAAAGGCCGCACAGGACATCAGCCTTCTGCTTTCCGACATCGTCATGCCCGGAATGAAAGGCACAGAGCTCGGTGTCGCGCTCCAGCAAAAGAAGCCGAGTCTCGCCATCCTCTACGTGAGCGGTTACGGGTTCGAGGTCATCACCACACAGGGTCTGGAGCCGTCGACCCTCAACATCGTGAGCAAGCCGTTCAGCCGCGCCGAGCTCCTCGACGCCGTGGCCAAGGCCCTCGCTCCGGGCTGAGCTTTTTTTGGGGGGGTCCGCAAGTCCCATACCAGATCGGCGCTACGGCAGCAGCCCCAGCTC
>JALOQD010000490.1 GCA_025453525.1 Myxococcota bacterium | reverse complement strand
CGGCAACGACGGCATCGAGAAGTTCGTTGCCACGCCCGAGGTGCACAGCGACACGACCATCGGCGACGAGCCGCTCGAGCCCGGGCAGGTGTGGGCGCTGAGTCCGGGGTCGGAGGAGGAAACTCCCGGGCTGTTCCGCGTCGAGGTGACGGTCGGTCCGGGCAGCGGGCTGCGGATTCTCAACAACCCCGCGCCGCGACCGTTCAAGGAGTCAGCCAACTTCGCCATCCAGAACCTGTATAGCCGCGCCGTGCAGCTCGTCGGCGACAAGGATCCACGTGGCCATGAGTTCTCGGTGCAAACCCCGTCGAGCTGGCCGAGATCGCGGCGGAGAAGGGTGCCAAGGCGCTGCTCGTGCCGGTGTCAGCGCGGCGGCAGATGGTCGAGCTGTCCGACGACCTCGCGACCAAGCTGGATGTCGAGTACTACAAGGACGCGCAGGATGCGTTGTTGAAGGCGCTGGTGGCCTGAAAGTGGATCGCGCCCTTAACGAGGTCAGCTGGTGTCGTTTAGGAGCGGGAGATACGACACCAAGCACACTTGGATGTCTCTTGGATTCGGCCGCGGGAATCATGGTCATTTCTTAACGATGTCTTTGCGTGCTCTGCTAACGAACACGACACACTGCTGCTATTGGCCGTCGCAGACGGCGGCCTAAATGTTCCACTTTTTTCGGAACATGAAGTGGCTATGTGCGAGGCCTTGGACGAACCGTCTGACGATCTCTTTGGCAAGGTCCGGCTGCTAGCCAGCCGTCTGGCGACCGAGCGAAATGGAAAAGAGAGCCTTCGGCTATTTCTTCACGGTCTCTATGGCGTCGCCGATCAGCGTGTCCTCGTCCTGTTGAGTCCTTCACCACCGGCTGCTGGCCAGGGTATGGGGCTCGCGCCGCCAAACGTAGCACGCGCTATTGCACTCCTTTGCGATTACCAAGAGGCGAGTAAGGCACTAGAAAAAACCTACCAGGAAGAGCAGGCGCGCATTCGCGGTGACGTGTCCTTCAGCGAAGAGGCGAAGAAAGCGTCTCTTCTTGGATGTGAGTTGAAATGGGCAGAGAAGGCTAACAGCCTCATCCAACCTCGTCTCTCCGATCTCAAGCTTCAACTTCAACGCGTGGGCTTCATTGTCCCGCTCCCGAAGCGAGCGAGAGACAAGACCAAAGCAATCATTCGAACAATTTCGTCATCCGGAATCAGCCCTCCGCGGGACGGCATGTATGAATGCACGGCGGTTAGGACCTGCAAGCTCGAGCCTGCCGCCTTGGTTCGATGGGTGCCTCGCGGTGACATAACACCGGCGCTCGAGGTTAAGGCGGCGCTGGAGCAGAAGCGGCCATCCGCATTCGCGAGGCCGCGACTCACTGGGAGGCATCCTCCCACCTTCGAATCAGATGAGGAAGGCGTGTTGGCTCGGGCAGCTGGGATCGCTCAGGGCTGGCCCAGGCAAGAAGAGGCCGAGCTTGCAGATCGTCTTCCAAGACCGCTCGACGATGGAAGGGGCAGCTTCAGTGCAAGAGGATTCGAGGCGATTGCTTGGTACCAGTCTTTTCATCGCTACGAAGAAGAGTTCTGGGGGATCCACTTCGCAGCGGGGACGCTCGACACGGTGGTCGCGGACTTCGCGTCCGATGTGCAGAAGAGGAGGCTCAGTCGCCTGCCGCGCACCCTCGCAGCTACATTGATGTTCGAGATGACATTGGCCCATGAGTTATTCCACGCGCGAGCCGATTTCATTTGCGCTTGGTTAGAGCTGGCTACTTCAAAAAAGCATTACTTACCGTACAAGAAAAATATCTATGACGCATTGAGGTTCACCGAAGATTGGCGAGAGGAGGCACTTGCCAACTGGGTTGCTCATCAGTGGTTAATGACAAACGTCGCTCGGCTGCAAGGGGACGGGCTTGTCGACGATATCGCCGGACTTCAGAGTCTCGTCGCTGACTGGCTGGACTTCTCGCCAGAGGGGTATCGGCGTTGGCGTGACGGGAATACTCACGATGCTTGGGATCGCCTTGGAAGTGAGCTAACTCATGGCCGTCCCTGTCCCAGATCGTCTACACCGCTCTCGAACCCCCTGGGGGAGGTCTTGCGAGCAGGGGCTCTGATCGATCTGCACGATTGCGACGTGCCCTCGTATTGGGTCGGGCGAGGCGTCGTTGCAGACATGCTGTTCTCCTCCCCCGCTCGGGAGGAGATAGTAGGCGTCTTGAAGCATTTCGGGTATCGGCTGCTGAGTCGGCGCGGGAAAGGGAGTCATCAATTCTGGGAGGGGCCGGGCGGCCGTGGGTTCACTTTGCCAAAACGGGATCCGCTCAGTGTAGGTGTGTTTCACGAGCTGCTTGAGCACTTTGGATGGACGAAGAGGCAGTACATGGAAGATGTGCGTTCCCGCATCTGAGCGGGCGCGATTTCGCGAGCCCATGATGCGTTGACAGCTTGGCGTAAATCGAGAGGGAAAGGGAGAAGGGGAAATGCCGGGGCTGAGACGACTGCGAAGAGATTCACGACATCATCGTC
>JALOQD010000302.1 GCA_025453525.1 Myxococcota bacterium | reverse complement strand
ACGCGACACGGCCAAGCTCGACTTCTTCAGCATCGCTGATCACGACTATTACCCGGACAACATGACCTCGTCGGATTGGACCACGATCAAGAACGCCGCCAACAGCTATAACGCCGACGGTTCCTTTGTCACCTTCTGGGGGTTCGAATGGACCAGCGACACTCCCGAGTATCAAACCAACGGTCTCGGTCTGGGCCATATTACGATCATCAACTCGAGCGACTTCTGCATTTCCAGCTCGACCCGCACCATGAGCCAGTTGGGAACGTGGCTTTCCACGAGAGATGTGGTTGCCTTCTTCAATCATCCGGGCCAATACGGGACGACGTTTGATAAGTTCCAATCCGGTGTCACCGACAAGATCGTCGGCATGGAGCTGTGGAACAGAGGCGACGGGTTCTCCACTTATTATTACAACGACGGCTATTATAGAAACGACGGAAACTTAGGGTATTTCGACGAAGCCATTCAACGGGGCTGGTACATTGGCGCCAGCGGCAGCGATGACAACCACAGTGGCAGTTGGGGCACCACCAATGGGTATCGCCTGGCCGTACTGGCTACGGCGAAAACTCGCGCCGCCATTTACAGCGCGCTCAAGGCGCGAAGATTCTATTCCACGCTCGACAAGAACCTCGTGTTGTCGTTCACGGCCAATGGGGCGGAAATGGGTTCTAAAATCAGCGGCGGCTCCCTGAATTTCCAAATCAAAGCCTCTGACAAAGACAACGAGAGCTTCTCGAGAATTCGCCTGCTCAAGAAGGGGGTTCTCGCCAAGGAATGGACCCCGAATTCCGCAGGCCCGACCGTATCCACGACCCTAAGCGGCGTCGCTGGAGACTATTTCTACGTCATCGTGCGTGAGTCTGATGGCAACGAAGCCATCTCCTCTCCGATCTTCATCAAATAAGAGTGAAAAGAAAACAACGTCCCCCACTGCGTCCCCCATTGCCGCACTCCCCATGACTATGCCGCCAGCGAGCGAAGGGTCATTTGGGCATGCTTGCGGATCACCGGAACGACGAGCTGCAGCACAGGGTGAGCGCCGTAGAGCTCGCGAAAGCTGGTCGCTGCTGGCTCTAGCTGCTGCAGCACCGCCTCAACGAGCTGGCGCGCGGGGTCACATGCAGGTCGAGTCCTAGCCGCGACAGCACCCGCAGCACCTTTCCAAGCTCCACTGTGGGCTTGCCGCGCTCAAGCTCTGACAAGAACCGCACCCCCACCCCGCACAACCCGGCGGCGGTCACCTGCTTGAAGCCTAGCCGACGGCGGGTCTCCCGTACGAGTGTCCCGAGCTCCTCCGGGGTCGCAATTTTACCGTACGGGATGTTCTCTTCCATTTTTCGCTCCGAACCCTACCGTATTCCCGTTCGGGATCATTCGCAAAGAAAATGGATTTCACAGGATACATTATTCCCGTACGGGAAAGCCATCGAAGGAGAGCGGTGCGCCCGAGCCATTCGGGCAGCGCCCAAGATCGACGGTCAAGGCTCTCTCGGTTTTTAAACCTGTCCCCTTTACTCCCCTCTACTCCGCATCGCTCTAAAGGGACAGCCCTTGTCACGAAGTCGCGGGAGTGCGATGGTTTGGCAACTCTAGGAGGAGATATGAACGACACCATTACCTACTGGGACTTCGACAACGTATCGCGCTTCATGCAGGATGCCTTTGTCGCGCTGGGCGTGCCGGCCCACGAGGCCGCGGTGTGCGCCAAGGTTCTGATCACGGCGGATCAACGCGGCATCGACTCGCACGGCGTGGGCCGCTTCAAGCCCATCTACGTGGATCGAATTCTCGACGGCATTCAGCGACCCGTGAGCGAAGTCGAGGTCGTGCGGGAAGGCCCCACCACCGCGGTCATCGACGGCCATGACGGCATGGGTCACTACATCTCCCATGTGGCCAACCAGATGGCCATCGACAAAGCCAAAAAGTACGGCTTGGGGATGACCGTGGTGCGAAACTCCACCCACTACGGGGCAGCCTGCTACTACCCGCTCATGGCCATCGAGCAGGGGATGATCGGTTTCACCGGCTCCAATGCGCGACCTTCGATTGCCCCGACCTTTGGCGTGGAGAACCTCCTGGGCACCAACCCGATGACGTGGGGCATGCCGTCGGACGAGGACTTCCCGTTCATGATCGATTGCGCCACCAGCGTCACGCAGCGCGGCAAAATCGAAGTGTACCAACGCGAAGGTCGTTCGTTGCCTGCGGGGTGGGTCATCGGACAGGACGGCACCACCCGCACCGACACCGACCAGGTGCTCATGGATTTGGTCAAAGGCACCGCAGCGCTGACTCCCCTCGGCGGTTTGGGCGAAGAGCAAGGCGGATACAAAGGCTATGGCTTCGCGATGGTCATCGAAATCCTCTGCGCCGCGCTGCAACAGGGTTCCTACCTCAAGGCCCTGCTCGGCTTCGATCCAGAGGGCAAGAAGCGCCCCTACCACCTCGGTCACTTCTTCATGGTCATCAACGTCGAGGCGTTCACCGAGCTCGATAAGTTCAAGGCCACGGTGGGCGATATCTGCCGGCAGATGCGCAGCTCGAAGAGGGCGCCCGGAGCAGAGCGCATCTACACGCCAGGGGAAAAGGAGCACCTCGCCTGGCTCGATCGACGCGACAAGGGCGTGCCGTTCAACGAGCCCCTGCGCCGAGACTTCAAGGCGGTTCAGCAGCGCCTCGCCCTCTCTCAGTGGAACTTGGCCTTCTAATCGACGAAAGAACTAACTGAGCTCGGCGAGCTGCGCCGCGAGGGCCTTGAGATCGAAGGGCTTCTGGATGAAGCCGACGGCGCCCTCTTCCAAGAGCTCCTCGGCTTTGTCTTCCTTGCTGTAGCCAGAGGACAGGAGCACTCGCGCCGCAGGGTCTATGGAGCGCAGAGCGTAAAACACCTCTTCACCGTCCATGGTGGGCATGATGAGGTCGAGAATGACGAGCCAGATCTGACCCTTGTTCTCGGTGTACACGCGAATGGCATCCTCGCCGCTACCGACGACGATGGGTTTGTAGCCAAGCCGTTCGAGGAGTCGCTGACCGGCGGTCCGAATCATCGGCTCATCGTCGACGAGCATGACCCTTGCGCCCATTCTCGCGTTCTGCAACGGCGGTCGCGATATGGGCTTGGATTCGACCTTTTCCTTCTCTCGGGCAGGCAGGTAGATGCGAACGTGGGTTCCCTTTCCAACCTGGCTTTCGAGCGTCACCACACCCCCGTGGTTTCTGACCGTACCGTAGACCATCGCCAGACCCAGCCCAGTGCCCTTGCCCTGCGGTTTGGTGGTGAAGAACGGCTCGAACGCAGCTTCCAGGGTCTTCTTGTCCATGCCGGCGCCGGTGTCACGCACCTCGAGCAGCACGTACTTGCCTGGCTGTAAGTCCTTCACGTCCTTGGCCGTGTCCTGCTTCATCTCCGCGTTGCAGGTGACGATGTCCAGCGAGCCCCGGCCGCGCATGGCGTCCAGGGCGTTGATACACACGTTCATCAGGGCATGGCCGATCTGGCCAGTATCGCCCTCCACAGCCCACAGATCCTCGGCGAGCTTCACATTGAGCGTCACTGTGCGGGGAATGGTGCGAGACAAAATGTTCTGTGTCTCGGTGACCACTTGATTGAGGATGAAGCGCTGCTTGCGGTATTTGCCCTTGCGCGCAAAGCCGAGCAGATCGCGCGTTAAATCCCGGCCCTTGCGACACGCGGCGAGGATCTCCCGCATGTCCTTGCGTATGGGATCGTCTTCATTGAAGCCGGTTTCGAGAGAAGACGACAGCCCCATGATAGCGCCCAGCAGATTGTTCATGTCGTGGGCGATGCCGCCGGCGAGCCTGCCGATGGCTTCCATCTTTTGGGACTCGCGGAATTGGTCTTCGAGCCGCAGCCGCTCGAGCTCGTCTCGACGCCGGCCCGTGATATCGCGAGCGACGGCCAGCACGGCCTGGCGGTCCTGGAGCTCGAAGAGCCTCGCATTGATCTCCGCGAGGATCTGGCGACCGTCCCGAGCGCACAGAGTCACATCGTGGAGCACATGCCGATTCAACATCAGGTGGCTCGTCCGCTCGGCCAAGGACGCCAGAGAGACAACGTCGTACAGATTTGCCACGGACAGCTTCTGCAGCTCCTCTCGGCTGTATCCGAGCAGAGAGCAGGCGATGTCGTTCACCTCGACGAATTTGTCGGGCAAGCCGTCCGAAGTGAGCGGATAGACGAAAACCGCGTCGTTGCCCGAGTTGAACAGCAGCCGGTAGCGGCCCTCGCTCGTCCGGAGCGCGCGGTTGGCGTCCTCCAGCTCGGCTGTGCGGCGCGCCAGATCCCGACGCAAACGCCCTGTCTCCACTGCCGTACCGATATCAATGACCAACGCCTTGATGTCGAACGGCTTGCGAACGTAACGAAACACCCCGAGGGACACCGCGTGAATCGCGGAGTCCGTGTCCGAGTAGGCCGTGATGACGATCACCTCGGACTTGTGGCCGCGTCGATGAATCGCGTCGATCACCTCGAAGCCGCTGCCGTCCGGCAGGTTCTTGTCGACCACGACGAGGTCGAACTCCCGCTGGCTGATTTTGTCGATGGCTTCGATGCGGCTGCCTGCAGTGACAACGATATAGCCTTTGTCGACGAGGCTGCGCTGAAGGAGCGCGCGGATCATCTCTTCATCGTCGATGAGAAGAATGGCGGAGTTTTCGGGTGTGCCCGAGACGATCATGATGATGTTCCCTTCCTCCTACATATAAAGAATCGTGACTCGCTTCGAGTATTCGTCAAGCAGGCATTGGCAATCTGCCAAATGTGGCGAAAAACAAGCCTTCAAGTGGCGCTTGCCTCAAGGGTGCTGAGGATACCCGAAAGCGTGTTTCTGAGGAAGTGCAGCTCCCGAAACTTGAGCTCGTCCTCGAGCTCGTCGAAGGCGCCCAGGCCATAAAACGGATCCGTGGCCATGAGATGTTCGAAGAGGCGCTCTTCTAGGTTCTCTTTCGACTCTGTCTGCAGCGTCTGCACCGAGCTTACCCAGCGCAGAAGCTGCTCCCTGGCCCTCGCGCACCACTGTCGAACACCGTCTTCAACCAGGCCATGATGGGCAAAGGCCACGCGTCGAGGCTCAGGGTCGAGCGCGGCGAGCCTTTCAATGGTCGAAAGCGCCTGGTCCAAAAAAAAGCGTGGAGGAGTCGCGGGCCGCAGGTAGGGCCGTCCGCTGGGCAGGGACTGGCGCGTCCCGAGGGCCTCTCCGACAAACAGGCAGTCGTCGTGGAGATAGCAGTGATGATGCGCCGCGTGGCCAGGAGCATCGATGACTCCTATCCCAATGGCCAAAAGCGCCTCGTCGTCCGTGAATCGCTCGGCTGGCACGGGCCGGGGCTCGCCGTACATGCGCGCCACGTCGCCGAGCACCTTGAGAGAGCCCTGCCACAGCTTGGCCGGAGAAATCACATGCTCGCGACCCAGGGCATGGCAGTGAAACCGCGCTTCGGGAAAGGCCTCGAGCAACTCGGCGGCGCCGCCGCTATGATCCAGATGAATGTGCGTGGCAAGCACGACGTCGAGCCGAGCAACGCCCAGTCGCCTCAGAGAGTCGATGAGCAGCGGCACGGTGGAGGCTGGGCCTGGATCCACGACAAAGCAGGGATCTCCGACGACGAGCCAGGCGCTGAGGAAGTTCCGAAAACCGGGTTGGTCTTGGGGAAGGTCTATGAGGAAAAGATCTGGCGGATTGGCCATCGAATGCCTCCTTAACCTTTGAGTTTCAAAACTATCGGCCCGCCGAGGCAAATGCGCAATCGGGTTTTTCATAAGAGGCACGGCTTCATTTCCTTTGCGGTTCGTGGTACCCGCGCAAAACTATGAAGGCGAGTATTGGGCTCGAAGGCCATCGGGGTGGCGCAGAAGCCATGAAGGTTTTTCGCGGCGGGTTTGTGCTCTACCTTCTGACCGGAGGTGTCGCTTTGAAAATTCGTTTTGTGTCCATTTTTCTTGGTTCGCTCGCGACTCATGGAGAGGACATTCGTTTGTGGCACTCAGGTGGGCTAAAAATGCGGAAAGTCTAGCCCAAGTGCCGCAGGCTTGACTCGCCACGCACCCGCGGCAAGCTTGACTTCAAGACGTTTTTTCTTGGAAGTCTCGAGGGACAATCATGAAGCGAGCGGTCATTGTCATCGTTTGGCTGCTGAGCACAGCGGTCTTTGGCGGATGCAATTCGAACTCCGGTCTCAATGATTTGAAGGTCAAGGACTCGGAGTCAGACACGGGAACAGACACAGGGCCTGGCGAAGACGCGATCCAGTCAGCTTTTGGCGTCACAGCCGGTGGCGGCGTCGTCTCTTCCGAAAACCACCGAGCGCGGGTGCTCATCGGCGCCATGCCCATGCAAACAGTGAACAGCGAGCAGCATCGAGCCAAGATCGGCTTGGGCGCGCAGCTCCAACCATAACGAGGCGTAAATCCATGAGAACGAAGTTTGGGTGTGCGTTGGTTTTTCTAAGCGTGCTCGTCGCAGGCCATCCCGCTCGAGCCACGGTGCCAGACCTGCTCCCGGTTCAGGGCCTTATCACGGACCAGGCGGGAAAGGCCCTTGACGGCAACAAAGACGTCGTCTTTTCCCTATACAGCAAAAAGGAAGGCGGCACGGCACTGTGGAAAGAGCAGTGGACAAACGACAATGCCGTGGTCTTTGAAGACGGGTTTTTCACGGTCTACTTGGGCTCTGTGACGTCTCTGCCCATCGACAACCTGCTCGACAGCGAGAAGCTGTGGCTGGGCATTCAGATCGCCGGCGACACCGAGATGGAGAGGCTAGAGCTCGCCTCCGTGCCCTTTGCCCTCGAGGCCGAAGTCTGCCGCCAGATCGGCCAGCTCACCGAGGACAAGATCCAAACCAAGCTCATCGGACCTAGCGGCGCCTCTGCCGCTGGCTCCTGCAATGGAACGGACAAG
>JALOQD010000301.1 GCA_025453525.1 Myxococcota bacterium | reverse complement strand
TGACGACCCTCCAGCTGACATTGCTAGATCCGAACGCCGAGTCGACCGACGAGACCGACACAGTCAGCGATACAGGCAGTGACACGGGCAGCGATACGGGCAGCGATACGGGCAGCGATACCGTCGAGCCGGTTCCGCCGATTATCGACTTCTCCATTCAGTGTCCAGACTGCACAGTCGGTGCCAACGACCACATCGTATTTTACGGCTGGACTGGGGCTCCCAGTGGCCAGCCGGACTATTATTGGAACGTTCTGGCCACGACTTTCCCGTATAGCGCCATCCTGGACCAAGCCAAGGTGCTCGGGGGCGGTACCTTAATCGATTGGCCCGTGGGCTTGACCTTCATCCAGGCCTATTTGGACGTCGGCGGCGACGATCCGGTGGAGGCTGACGCGGCCAATGGCGACCTTTTGTCCGAGGTCATGAGCGTGACCCTGGCCAACGATGAGATTACGCCTCTGGAGCTGTGGCTCGTGCCGGCCTCGGCGATCTATGTGCAAGTCAACATCGCCTGCGCGACCTGCAATGCCTCTGCGGGCCCGCTGTACGTGTATGCCATGGACACGATGGGCATGCCCGACTTCCTGTGGACCTATGCTGCCGGAGCCTACGAGTTCCCGTTCACGATCGTCTACCCGCAATCCAAGGCGTTAGGGGCAGGCACCCTGGCGGATTGGGCTGCCGGGGGCATGATTTTCGGCGCGCGCTACGACGCGAGTCCAGTGAACGCCCAGGCGGAGGGCGCTGAAGACCTCTCTGACCTCGTCATGGGGAGGACGCTCGCGGCAGGTGATATGAACGTCTTCGAGATGACGCTCGAGTAAATCTCTGCCCGCAGCGGCGCTTCTTTTCTTTATCGTCAACCTGGTCACCCACCAGGGACATAAACCTCCCTAACAATCCGAACTTCGACCCTCGCTGGAGCGTGTCCCAGTGCGTTCTCGAACGGGTCTGCCCCTTGGAGTGGAGCTCTTGGCGCGCTGCGCGCTGCGCTATCTTGGCTGACCTCTCGGTTTGGTCCGGGCTGTTGGGAGGGCGGTCCACGGATCTTGCGGCCATGGGTGCTTGGGGTAGCGCCCTGCCAGCTCCTTGCGCACCAGGGCATAGGCGCCGTTCCAAAAGCCGCGCAGATCGCTCGTGATCTGAGCCGGCCGACCGCTTGGGGAAAGAAGATGCAGCAAAAGGGGGACTCTGCCTTTAGCGATGCGGGGCGTGTCGGCGCAGCCGAACATCTCTTGCAGCTTCACGGCGAGCACCGGCGCGCCGCCGCGGCTCGCGGCCTCGTAGTCGATGGGATGCCACAGGCCCGAGGGCACCTCGAGGCGCTCGGGGATCTCCCGGTCGAGGAGCGCTCGCGCAGCAAAGGACAGCCGCGCGAGGATCGCGCTTTCCCAGTCGATGCGGCGCACGTCGTCGAAGCTCCGCAGCCCCATGCACAGCTCGGCGAGCCATTCGCAAAGGGCCTCGTCAGAGGCCACTGGAAGGTCTGCTTCGGGCAGGGCCAAGCGACCAAACGCGATGCGCTGACGCAGCACGATGGCGCCCTTGGTCGGAGTGAACACCGAGGCGAATCGACGCCGGGCCTCGCTGGCGAGACAGGAAGCCATGGCGCCTTCGTCGACAGACCTCGGCCGCCGCTCCTCGAGCACAAGGTCGCGAAACACGAGCTGCTCCACGGCGCTCACCGCCTGTCGCTGCTCGTCGAATTTTACGAGGCTTTCCCAGCGAAGCGCGCCGCTGCTCAGCCTCTCGAGATCCTCGCGCTCGATGCGGCTCGCGGCGCGGATGGTCCCTGTCGAGCGTTCGCCTCTCAAACCAGCATCGGCGTCGAGGGCGATGAACAGCTCGGCCTGCGTCACGGCAGAATCCGCGGACAGGCGAAACCCTCGTCCGCCCACCATGACAGCTTCCGGGCTCCCGGGCGCGCGCCTGCGGCACACCCGATCGACGAAGCCGGGAAGCAGGAGCGCTCCGACAGCGCAGGTGATCTCGCAGCCATAGGGCCTCACGCGAGCGTCGCCGCGGAGTTGGTCTGCGGACTTTACGGCTTCGAAAGCCGGGCCAGGAAGGAGCCCCAGAGCGAGGGCCTCGCGCGCGGTTCTCGGAGAGTCGGCCAGGCGCGCCAGCAGGCTCGCGCGATGAGCGAGGTCGCAGTCGTCCATGGGAACCACGACCTGTGGGCGAGCGAGGATGTCGCGCGGCTCGAGCAGCGCGGCGCACAAGGCGGCCCGCGCTCTCTTCGATGGGTCGCAGCCCAGCACTGCCGCGGCGATGCGCGGATGCGCGGGCAAGCGCAACATGCGCCTGCCCAGAGTCGAAAGCCGCTCCCTCTCGTCGATCGCGCCCAGCGCTTGGAGCAGCTCGAGGGCGGCGCGCAGCGGTCCTTGGGGCGGCGCCTCGAAAAACGGGAACGCGGAAAGGCCCGCGGGGCAGAACGAAAGAACCTGCAGCACGGCAGAGCACAGATCGATGCGTTGCAGCTCGGGCGCGGTGTGGGACGCGAGCCCTTGATGCTCTGCCGCGGTCCAAAGACGGATCACTCTGCCCTTTGCGATGCGCCCGGCCCTGCCAGCGCGTTGATCGGCCGCATCCTTGGCGATCCGTCCGAGCACGAGTCGATCGAGCCCAGTGCAGGGATCGAACGTCGCTGTCTTGGCCAGGCCGCTGTCCACCACGGCCGTGACCCGCGGGACCGTGAGCGAGGTCTGCGCGATGTTGGTGGCGAGCACGATGCGTCGAGCTCCTTGCGGGAGCAGAGCGCGATCCTGCTCCTTGGCCGGCAGCCCTCCGTAGAGCGGCACGATGACCGGAGCCCCGGGCAAGGGACAGGACTGCAAACGCTCGAGGCAGCGATGGATCTGGGGCGCGCCAGGCAAGAACACCAGCACATCGCCGCCGTCATCGTCCCTGCGCCGGATGAGGCCCCTTACCGCGGCGCAGATCCGCTCCTCGAGAGGCCGCTCATCGCTCCGATCTTGATAATCGATTTCCATGGGGAAGGCGCGAGCGTTCCCTTGGATCACCGGGCAGTGGTTCCAATAGGCGGCCAGCGGCGCGGGATCGATGGTCGCGGACATGGCCAAGATCCACAGGTCATCTCGAGCCGCGCTGATCTCTTTGAGAAAGCCGAGGGCCAGGTCCGTGTGCAGGGAACGCTCGTGCACCTCGTCCAAAATGACGCAGCCGATCCCCTCGAGCAGGGGGTCTTGCTCCACTCGACGGCCGAAGATCCCTTCGGTCACGACCCACAGGCGCGTGTCGGTTCCGCCGAGCTCATCGAATCTGACCTTGTAGCCCACGGTTTTGCCCAGGGGCTCGCCGACAAGGCTGGCCAGGGTTCTCGCCACGGCGCGAGCTGCCAGCCGCCGCGGCTCGAGCAGCCACACCTGCTGGTCGGTCTCTCGCAGCGCCTCGAGCACCTTGAGCGGCGCGAGCAGGCTTTTTCCACAGCCCGGTGGGGCGACCACGATCGCGGCCCGATGGCTGGCCAGGGCGTTGAGCAGTCTTTCGAGCTCTCCATGCATGGGCAGGTCTTTGGCCCAGGTCGGCAGGGCGGACAGAAGGCTCACGGCAGGCCCGAAGCGGCGAGGAGCGCCTTGCGGTCCAGGGAAGAAGCAACACAGGCAGGCGCCTCGTCAAAAGGACACCACTCGATACTGTCGATTTGGAGTACGTCCGAAGCGAATTGCAAAGCGCGAACGCTGCGCAACGACAATGTCCATACCGTTGCCGTAATGACGTGATGGGTGATGCTGTGGGCGAGGTCGGTTGCGACTGCCACTGGGCGAGCGCCCTTTGCTTCGAGGTATTGCAGCGCGGTATCGGCCATGTCTCTCGAGAGAATGGGCAATCCGAAGGTGTCGCGCAGCAAGCCGCTCGTCCGTCGCAAGAGGGCGACTTCACCACTTGAGCGCCGCAGCACGAGCAGCGTCAGAGGCGTTGAGACCTTGGCCCGGCGAGGTCGTGGCGGAGGGCTCATTTCCACAGCGTCGCGACTCCTAGCCAAGCAGAGCTGCCCAAGCGGGCAGGCCTGACAAAGTGGTTTGGTCTTGCGACAGATGCGCTGACCGAGCTCCATCATCGCCTCGTTGAAGGTGCCGGGTTCCTGCGCTCGCTCTATCTCTGCCTCTAGAAGCCCGAGGGTGGACGCTCGACCAGAAGGCGAATGCGTGCCTTCTCGCAGATCGAGGAGCCGCGAAACCACGCGAACGACATTTCCATCGATACATGGGACTCTCTGTTGACCGTGCAGGCTCGCGAGGATCGCCGCGGTGTACGGACCACAGCCAGGGACCTCGAGCCACTGTGCGTAAGTCGTGGGAAACGCGCCATGGCGGTCGAGGGCGATGTGCTGGGCCCCGCGGCGCAGGTTTCGGGCGCGGGCGTAGTAGCCGAGACCGGCCCATAGGCGGCGGAGCACCTCGTCGTGGCAGGCGGCGAGGCTCGCGACGTCGGGCAACTCGTCCATGAGCTCCTGCCAGCGCGGCGCGACCACGCCCAGGCCGGTTTGCTGGCTCATGACCTCGGCCACCCAGCTGCCGTAGGGCGTGCGCCGCGTTCGCCACGGCCAGGCAGAGTGGGTGTCGCGGAACCAATGCCCCAATTTTACCCAGGGATCGTCGCTGTGCGGCATAAGGTCCATGGCTGGGTTATGCGCGAGAGGCCTTCGCGGTGTCAATTGGAGGGTCTCTCCGTCCTTGGACTGGCCGCGGCTCTGGATGGGGTTAAGCTTTCCAGGAAAGGAGAAGTGGAACCCCATGGCACGGCGGACCGCGAGTCCAAAATCCCGCACCCGGGAGATTATCGAAGATATCTTTGCTCACCCTCCGGTGAACGAAGCCGAGCTCGCTCGCCGTTTGCAATCCGTGGATGCGACGATGGCGCGTCGCATCATTATCGACAGGCTTTTGCAGCGAGAGCTGCCAGACCGCGATGGACCGTTGTTCGTGGCGGTCCTCGGGCAGGTGGGACTGGGTCGGCAGAAGGGGCGATTGGCCGCTGTGGCCCTGGACGACGAGCGCACTCCGAGGGAGAGGCTGTGGGCCTCCATGGCGCTGACGAGCCAAGACCCGACCGCCATGGAGATGCTGGCGGAGCGCATGGGTCCCTCGGGGTTGGGCGCGCTGGCCGAGGCGTCGCTCTTCGAGATGCTGGCATTGCAAGGGCGCGATCAGATCAGCGAGTCCGTGGCCATGGCCTTGGCCGCGCTCCTCGAGGATCGCGACGCAGCGGAGATCCTGGCGAGGCTCGAGTCGTGTCGCCGAAGTATCGGCGCGTCGTGTACGGACGCCTATGCCGCGTCGCTGTCTGATCCCGAGCTCTTGCACATCCGTCCGCAGCTTCTGGAGTTTTTTGTAGAGGAGTCGAGCGAGTCCGGTGTCGCTCTGCTCGAGCGGCTCAGGGACGAAACAGGTGAGCCAGCACAAAGGCGCGCCTTTCAGAGCGCCTTACTCAAGCTGCGGTCGCGGCGCATCGATCCTCTGCGAGAGCACAGCCCGGGCATAGGTCACGCGTTCGTCAGCAACTGCGATGGCCAAGGCGGCTTTGTGCTGCTCGCGGTGTTCGACAACCTAGACGGAACGTTTACCGTGGCGGATCTGTGCATTCGCGCTGGTGGGGACGTTCGAGACGGCTTTGTCTATCCGCGCCGGCCTGCCGGCGAAGTGGACTCGTTCGTGGAGCGGGCCAAACAACAACTCGGCTGTCTGTTCGCCCGGGTGCCGCTGTCTTTTGCCTCGACTCTCGTGCAAGAGGCGCTGCAACGGACCAAGGGGCTTGGGCTCGAGGTGCCGGAAGACGCGCGCACCGCGGTGGCGCTTTTTGTCGACATCGAGGCATCGTCCTTGCCAGAACCGCTCCCTTCGTCTTTGAACAAGAAGCTTTCCGTGGGCTCGGTGCGCAAGCTTCTGTCCCGTCCCGAATACGAGGACACATGGTTCTTCGACCTCGGGGACCTCGGGGACGTGGAACCTCCTCCTCGCGACGGACGAGCCGCCATGGCTGCGTGGATCGAGGCGGCTGCCGCGAAGTTGGACGCACCCACGATTCGACGCAGGCTCCGGGCCATGGCCCTGCACATGGCGCGATGGCACGGCTGGAATGGCGAGCCGGAGCTGAAGCGCATGTGCGAGGCGCTCGCGGGCGACGTGGAGGAAGGCTTCGAGTCGAGCGTCCTGCTGCGGGTCATGATCGAGCGCTCCGCCGTGGAGGTGGACACAGCGCCTCTGGAGTGCGAGACCCACTTCGGAGACCCGGACGAGCGTCAGCACCTCAAGGCGCGCTTCTTCCAGTCTGCGACCACGCCCTCGGGGCGAGAGTTGGCCGTGCTCGACTTTACCGAGGCCTGCACCGCGGCCTTGCAGCGGGCCTTCGAGCTTCTCCCTGGTGAGAATCGGCCCCGTGACGACGCCCGGGAGCAGTCGGCGTTCGATATCGCCACGCTCTTCGTGCGCTACCTTCTCGACGAGCCCACCCCAGGTCCGGACGAGGCCATGCAGGAGCTGTCGAGGGCTCTCGGCAAGTCCACCCGACTCACCGCGACCCAGCGGCACAAGGTTCTGTTGCAGGTGGTGCCCGCCCTTTACGCCTTTGTTGAGGACATCTGCTCTCACTGCCTCGTCGATTGCCTGAGCCGTCCCCAGGCCGACGCCTCCGAGGTGTTCTTCGCTTCAGACCATCCTCTCGTTTTTGATCGATCCACGTTCGAGTAGTGGTGCCGCTTCGCGTTTGAACGTCGCCGTGCAGGCTGAGATGGGCGATGACCCTGCTGCTATAAAAAAACAACGACCCGCTTACGAGCCGAAAATTGGCCAGGGGATCTGCGGACTGATCTTATCGTCAGGATGTCCCACTTCAGCGTAGCCCCAGGAACCAAGGTCAACATAGCGGTGCTCGCGGCGGAAGCGTCGGACCGACAATGCCAAACATGCGTCGGG
>JALOQD010000300.1 GCA_025453525.1 Myxococcota bacterium | reverse complement strand
TGCCTGGGCAAGTCGTCTTGCACAGTGAGCGCGAGCAACGGCGTCTTTGGCGATCCCTGCAGCGGCACGGCCAAGAAGCTCGCCGTGGTCTACGCCTGCAGCGGTGGCGTGGTGGACAACTGCCCGAGCGACCCGAACAAGACCGAGCCTGGGCAATGCGGTTGCGGCGTGCCCGAAGGGACCTGCAATCAGTCCGGCAGCATCACCCATGTCGGCACGACTCAGGTCTGGGACTCCAATGGCCAAGACGTCGCCATTAATCGTCCCACTGGTAGCCAGGCCGGCGACCTGCTGGTCCTTTTTCTGCATCGCACCGACGACGATCTGCCTCTGCGCGTCAGCGGGTGGAATCATGTGGCTGAGTGTTACAAACGAGACAATGGTTACGATTGCTCCACGGAAGAGGATTGTACGAGCTGGCACAACTCCGACTTCTGCGGCACGTTCGGCTCTTCTGGCGGCGAAGGCCATGACCTGGCCCAGTCCATTTTCTACAAGACCGTGGGCTCGAGCGAGCCAGGCTCCTACAGGTTCAACATGAACAGAGATTCCGATGGCCACCCGGGCTGGATCATCCTCACGGCGCTCCGCGGCGCCTCAACCAGCGATCCGGTTCGGGACTGGGACAACGAGGGTTGCGACGGCGTCGAAGACAGCCTGTTCCCCTCGGTGTATGGACAAAACGGCGACATGGTCCTCCTCTCGCAATCGTTCGATGATGCGATCGCGCAGTCGAAATTCGGAGCTCCCAGTGGCACGAGCACGTTCGGCTATGTCAGCAATAGCGATGAGGCTGGCTTCCTCTTTGGTGGCAAGCTGACTCGGACAGGCGAGACAGGCGCCATGAAGACCCAAGGAGACGGCGCCTCCTCTTGCAAAGACGCCCTTGTTTCGCTCACCATCAGGCCCAAATGAAAGCTGGTCTGCTTTGAGCACGATTGGGCGCCGACCCACTTCTCAAGGCTTTCGATACGCCCTTCCCGCTCCTCGACAGCCTGCATTTTCAGCGACACAATCAGGTCGAAGGAATCCGTACCAAAGGAGAGAGTCTCATGAAACTGTGGTTTTTGTGGTGTGGCGTGGCGATTCAGCTCATGGGCGCTTCGGGCTGTTCCTCAGACACAGGAGCCTCTGGAGATGGCACAGGGACGCAGAGCGACTCAGACAGCGACACAACCACGAATTCGAATTCGGGCTCGGATACGAGTTCTCATTCCGACACCGATACGAACATCGATACCAATGATCCCTGCGAGCCGCCTGACATGCTCATCGTGCTCGACCACACCGAGAGCATGGCAAAGCAGCCGTCGGGAGTGATGACACCCCAGGAACAGCACGAGCTCTCCAAGTGGTTTCTCGCCATCGACGCCATCGAAACCGTGACTGCCAAATACGAAAGCCGTTTGCGGTTCGGATTAGAGCTTTTCCCCCGGAATCCCGGCGGTGGCAAGTGCGTGACCTTGACGGAGAGAATAAGCGGAGAAAATTCCACCAACACCCAATGCGAGCAAGGGGAGGTGATCATTCCTGCCGCACTCAATAACGCGGGGGAAATCGACGCCGCTCTCGACCCAGAGACCACGGAGCTGTGTATCTCGACGCCGATTGGAAAGGCCGTTGACACGGCAATAGAGTACCTAGCCACCATTCAAACAGATGGGCGCCCCCAATATGCCTTGATGTTGACAGACGGAAGAAACACCTGTGACGACGTGAATCCGGTGAATCGCGTCCAAGCACTGACGGCCGCGGGGGTTTCCACCTTTGTGGTGGGCTTTGATGGCTCTGGCAAGGGAATCGATCCCGCCACTCTCAACAACATGGCCTGCGCTGGCAAAACAGCCCCGGCCTTTTCAACGAACTGCCAAGACGCGGGAGGGGGGGCGTACGAGGCTGTTGATCCCGAAGGGGCGACGCTTTTCCTAGCAGCTTCAAACGGGCAGGAGCTCACCACCAAGCTCGGGTCTGTGGCGGCTCTCGTGGGCTGCGGGCCGGTCTAGTCGAGGCAGATCGCACGGGCGTCCCCAAGAGTGCGAAAAGTGTAGGACCTTCCTCTTTGGCCCTCAGGCCTGCACCGCGGCCATCGGATCGGAAGGGGAATGAATCGCCAGGATCGACACGGGCACTTCGGCGAGGACTCGCTGTTTTCTCAGGCTGACGAGGTTTGTCTCCAAGCCCCATTCCGAGCGCATGCCCAGGAGCAGAAGATCATATCCGCGCCTCGCCTCTTCCAGCACCGCATCGGGCGGAGAGGCGTGCTCGACGACATGCACGCGGATCGCTCCGGCATCGGCGCTCGGCTCCGAGAAGACATCGTCGATCTGCGTGCGTCCTTTTCCTGGCCGCATCGCCGTTCCGGGGGGCACGACGTGGAGCAACGTCAGACTGGTCCCAGGCGCTGACGCAAGCCGCTGTGCGAGGTGAAGAGCGGCGAGATCTTCTGCGCTGCCTGCATAGGCGAGGAGCACCCGCGAAACCTTCTTGAGCCCGCGATCGATAAACACGCCGACTGGACTCCTCGCATTCTCGATCACCTCGCGCACCGTGCCGCCCAGGGTTCCTTCGAGCAGCAGCGGCTTGTGCGCCCCCAGCAAGATCAGCGAAGCGCGCATCTCTTCTGCGGTGCGGCAGATATCCGTCGCCGGCGCGCTGGACACGAAGCTCAGCGGCTGCACGTCCAGCATGAGGATTTGCGCCTGATTGAGCAGCGGCGCCAGAGGGCTCGCGTCCGGATCCGGGACGTTTCGGCGCTGCTCGACAGACGGTCGATCACTCGGCCGCCATAGGTGCAGCGCATAGAGGCGCGCCGGTTGATCGCGCTTTCCCATCAGCGCCGCCGAGAGCGTCGCGAGGCCTGGTCCGGCGGTCTGATTCGAGACGCACACCATCACGGAGAAGGGCTCTGAGGCGGGCGGGGCGAGGTTCACAGGTGGTACCAGGCGATCTCGTGCCAGCTCTTGATCCGGGTAGACCCAGCCGAGGATCGGCGTCGTCGCGAACGTGGTGACGAGCGCCATGAGGACGAGCATCGTGAACACTGTGGGAGAAATCACCCCGAGATCGAGGCCGATATTGAGAACGATGAGCTCCATCAGGCCGCGGGTGTTCATGAGGATGCCGACCGCGCTCGCCTCTCGCCACCGCAGACCCGTCAATCGGGCGGCGACGGCGCTCCCTCCGAACTTTCCGAGCGTCGCCAGGGCGATGAGCGCGCTCGTCACCAGCCAATCATTGGGCTCACGGATGAGGCCGATCTGGGTGCGCAGCCCGCTGTAGGCAAAGAAGAGCGGGAGGAAGAGCACAACAGAGACCGTCTCGAGCTTCTCGACGAGCGTATCTGCGAGCTTCCCGTCCTTCGGCAGGATCGCTCCGAAGAGGAACGCGCCAAACAGGGCGTGAATGCCGATGAGCTCCGTGACGGTGCTGGAGGCGATGAGCAGCAGAAGGATGATCGCCACGAGCGTGGGGGTCAGCCCGTCGCGGCTCGCGACCCGCGCGCCCAATCGACCGAGGAATGGGCGTAGGAACAGCAGCATCGCGAGGACGAAGCCGATGGCCATTGCGGTGGTCCAGAGTGCCTGAACGAGGCCCTGCGAGCGGGCCACCGCGACGACGAACGCCAGCAGGCACCAAGCGGTCACGTCATCGATCGCCGCGCACGCAATGGTGATCGCCCCGACCCTGGAGTTGAGCAGGCGTCGTTCGGAGAGGATGCGCGCCAGCACCGGGAAGGCCGTCACGCTCATCGACACGCCGAGGAAGAGCAAGAACGAAAGAAACGGAACTTCGGGGGAGGAGTAGGCAGCGTCAAGCCACCAGGCCGCGGCGGCTCCCAGCCCAAACGGCACGACGATGCTCGTATGGCTGATCATGATGGAGGTGTAGGTGCGACCCTTGAGCAGCTTTGGGTCGAACTCGAGCCCGATGAGGAACATGAAGAGCACCAGCCCGACTTGGCTGAGCATCTTCAGCATGGGCAGCGAGTTTGTCGGGAACAGCGCCGCCATCGCCTCTGGCCAGATCCAGCCCAATAGAGACGGCCCCAGGAGAATCCCGGCGAGCACTTCGGCCATCACGAGCGGCTGACCAAGCCAGCGCGTTGCGAACCCCAGCGCCCGCGACACGAGCACGATGGCGGCGATCTGCACCAGCAGGAGGGTCAGAGCGCTGAATTCCAAATGCGGCATGCGGTCAGTGGGAGTAGGCGTCGAGCATCCGCGCCAGGTCGACGAAGAAGGCCAAACCGTCGAAGTGAAACAGGCCGGTGGTGCCAAAGGGGAAGTTCATGAAGGCGCCGTGGTCGATGCCCCAGTAGATGCCCAGGAGCTTTGATTCGATGCCCGTGCCGGGCAACACCTTTTTGCCGACGATCTCTCCCACGTAAATCCAGCCGCTGTTGTCGAACGGCTCCATGGCGCTGGCCACAGGCACCAAGCCGTCGTTGGGACCCACGTCGAACGGCTCCATCGCGTACAGCGCGTGCACGGCCCAGAACGGGCTGAGCAGGTAGGGCGAGAACGAGGTGTCGCCGAGGTCCTCGAGCTTGCCGGCAAAGCTGAAGTAGCGAACCCCGGGCATGTCGGGGCAGGCTGGGTTGAACACGTTGATCGTGTATTCCGGCCACATCTCCACATGCGAGCCATGGGCATTGGCGTCCTCGCTCGACGAGGTGATCCCTCCGAGGAACGCGGTCATGATCTTCTCCACAGGTCCCATCATCCACGCGGGCAGGGCGGTTTCTCCCAGCGCGACCTCGGTCAGCGGCACTCCGCGCAAGGCACCGGACAAGGTGATGAGGTTCTCGACTTTGTCGGCCATCCCGAGATTGGTGATCATCCAGCGGGCGGTGAGCGCTCCTTGGGAGTGGGAGATGAGGTTCACCTTACTCGCGCCGGTTTGGGCGAGCACCGCCTCCACGACCTCCTTGAGCTGAATGCTCCGGCCTCGATACCCCGGCTTCACCGGTTGAATCCGTTCGTATTTGTCGACCGAGTCGCCGATCGGGCCGTCCGAGGAGTAACCCACGCCGTCGATATCGGCCGGGTAGACTTGGGTGTAGCCCTGCTCTGCCAAGGCATCGACGATGCCATACCAGTAGTCCATCTCGGTGAAACTCAGATCCATGCTGTCTGTGCCCAGATAACCCGGGACCAAGACGATGGGGAACTTCTGCTTGGTGTTGTTCTGCTCGGCGGTCAGGATGTCGTCGCGAATCTGGTCGAGCACTGGGTTGCGCAGGTCTTCATCACTGAAGGGGTTGTCCTGCGGTTCCTTGAAACAGCCGTCGAACGGCAGCCTCGGAAAAGGCACGAGATCCGGGAGCTCGCTCCGGCGTGCTTCTTCGCCTTCGGACTGCGGCGCAAGCGTGTCGTTCGTCTCGGAACCCGTGTCCGCGACCGTCGTGTCCCTGCCGTTGTCCGTGACGTCGATGTTGTCCTTCGAGGTCTCGGTGTCCCTGCCGGCACTCTCCGATGCGTTTGCAGCACCAGTGGGATCCTCGCAGGTACAAGTGACGAGTGCTATCGCGACGAGTGCGACGACCAGAAGAAGAGAGGGATATCGCTCTGTCATGTGCACCTCAATGGTTGAAAAACAAAAAGAAGGATAGCATCGCGCCCATTTTTTGAGAAAGGGATTGGGCCCCTCGAATCGTGTTCTTCAGCATTTTAGATTTGTCATTGGAAAAACTGATCGCAATTTTATATTGGGCGTCCCTGGCTTCTTCGCACTTCGCGCGTCTGTGGCAGAAGCGCCAGGGCTCGATGGAGACCCCGATTCAACAAACTTTAGGTGCACACACGGGCGAATAACGCATTTGAAAAGAGACCATTTCAACGAGAGGCCCTCGTCAATGTCATCGGAATCGATAAAAATGGGTAAAAAAGATCCTGCTCTAACAAAAAAGATCCGTGTCGGTATCGCGGCCTTGGGTGCTGACCAAGCGCGGACCGCGGTCAGACATGGAATCGATCTGGAGCTGGGCACGGTTTTACTCGCCGAGGCTCACATCCTTCCCCTAAAGGCCTCGTCTCGCCCTACGAACGCCCAAGTCCTGTCTGAGGTCGCTGCAACCACGGCTGAAGTGCTCGCGAGTCATCTATCAAACTACTTGGGTAGCGAAGAGCAGAAAGATAAGGTCAGCGCCTCTGACGCCGACTTTGCCGGCTTCATTAGGCAGTCCATCGTGGGCACCGAATCGATTGCGATCGATACGGCGCTGCACGCTCAAGTCGCGGACGGCAAAATTCACCATCACATCGCGAAATTGAAGGGAAAAGGCAAGGACGACCCGAGCTTCGGCGCCGTGAGCCTCAAAGAGTCGTTTCCGGCTATTACGTGCAATCTCGAAGTGGCAGTCCTCTATCCAGGCGGGGCTCACATCGCCCACCGGGGACAATCGAGTCAGTACCTCATCAAGGGGGACAAAGTCGAGAAGCTCACCCGGGACTATAATGCCGGTGGTTTGCTCAGCTCCTTGGATGAGCTCGGCGATTTTCTGCCCAAAATCGAGCTCAAACAGATCGCGATGTCACCGCAGGATCGCCTTGTGATATTTTCTCAAGGTGCGCTTCCCAGGGAACCTCAAATCGACCCCCAAAGCCTCCAACAAGGTCGCAGTGAAGCGCCTGAAAAACATGCTGCGGCCATCGCCCAAAAGGTCGCTCGCAATAGCGTCAACCCTGGATACATCCTTGTCATCGAATTCATCGACGAAAAAAAAGAGGCACTAGAGCTCAGTCGTTTGGGCAAATCGAGCGCAACACAGATTGATCCACAGAAGTCGAAAGCCTCGTCCTCGCACACGTCACTGCCGGAAAGCGAAGACCTCCTCCTCGCACACGTCACTGCCGGCTGAACCTCAGAAAGCGAAGACCTCCTCCTCGCACACGTCACTGCCGGCTGAACCTCAGAAGTTTCAAACCTCGTCATCGCACAAGTCACATACGCCGAAACTTGGCTCCACTCTTTTGTTGCACCAAGGGATCAACCAAGGTGCCGGAACCCAGCCTTCGGTGGATTCTGGGCGCCGAGTCGTGTCCTCACAGGCGTCACAGGCGTCCATTGCCGGGGATCTGAACAGCGAGCTTCCCATTCCTACGCCTCCTCCTCTGCCTCCAGCAACCGGCTCTGTCCCTGAACACAAGCACGAGGCCGGAGTGAGCGCGTCAAAAACCATTCCTCTGTTTGAAAGAGGTGAGATTTCGTCACCCAAGCTGCGAAATGCCGATCACAAGGAGCTGGAGAACTCCGATCTGTTTACTCCAGATGAGCTGGCTGACCTGCGCAGGCGAATGAAAGCTCGGATCGACCGGGACCTTCGGTCGTTCGAGCAGGAAATGATGCAGTATTTGGAACAGGAAATGGCGAGCCTGGGCAAGCGCATCGCCACGCAGGTCGCCGCTGCCTTGCCCACCTCTCAAGCGCCGTCGGGAGAGCCACCTGGCCTGGGTTTCCAGGGCGCTTCCGTTCCCCCGCCAGGCAACGCACCCTATGCTGTTGCGACGAGTCTCAGCACACACCCTGCATCGGCGCCGCATCCCGACGCCGAGCGAGCCTCTATGGATTTGTTTTCACCAGTTCCGCCCCCATTGCCGGCCCAAGATCGACAACGCGAAGAGCTGGGAAACGCGGGGGCCGACGATGACGACGGAATAACGATCCCTCCTCTTGACCATCACTGGAAGGCCGGGTTGGGACAGTTTGTCCTCACAGGCAAAACAGCTTGGACAGGTGCGCTCAACAAGGTCAAACAATGGAGCGCCCGCCTTGGTTACAGACTCATCGGCCTCAATGCCAGGGTCGGTCTTTGGACGGTCCGGGGTCGTCGCCCATTTGCCAGTCCCTGGGTTGCTCCCGCTGTCTTGGGGGCATTGATTGTGCTGTTTGTCCTGACCGCTGTCTTTCTGTTCGAACAACAACCCAAAGACTTCGCCCCGTCTGAGGCCAAGGCTTTGGCTGGTCTCATTGCGCAGATGGAATCGAGGCACGCCTCTCATGCGGAAAACCTTTCCTCAGCGTACGAGCATCAACGATTCTTTCCCCGGCAACCACCTAAAGATCGAAATGACGCCTATAACATAGGTCGCCGGCTGTATCTCGACTGCAACAACAGACAAACCGAGCAGGGTGACAGCCTCAACGAGGGCGAATGCATCCGCGCACTGCTGAGCGCCCTTCCCTATTTGAAATTCGCCGTTGAGCCAGATGCGCAGAATCCGTTCCATTCCCCGGATACTTGGTTTGTCATCGCGCGCACACATTATCATCTGGCAAGACTCGGACACGAACGACGGAAGAACGCAACCGCCGCTTCGGCAGCCTACAAGAAATATCTGACAGAAGTGCCCTCTCCCCCTGCCGCGAGACAGCAGGCCATCGAGTTCGACAATAAGCTTATAAGAAAATGGCTCCGCTAGCCGAATCGAAGAGCACCCCGCGTTGCAGCCGTGGGGAATTTTCCGAGGCTCTTTTTCAGAGCAAACGCTCATGGGCGCAGTCGCTTTCCACCAATGAACATGAAAATGACCCCGGCGCGCAGCGGGAATGCCTTGCGAGATGAGGAGAGTCCATGCGCAAAGATGATCTGTATGTCGTCTTGGCCAGGGGCCTGGGACTGATAGGAGATGAAGACTACTCAAAGCTGAGAGCTGAACCTGACCAAAATATCGTCAGCGCTCTTAAGGCCAAGCTCTCTGAGGGGGAGGTCGAGCGTCTCGACAAAACCTTCATGACCGCAGTGGGCGAGGCCCGAGTCGCCGGACGCAGAAAACCTGACGAGCAGGGATCTTCTCAAGGCACAATACACGGCGGCGAGGCAGAGGGATCGGAACGGCGGCCCGCTCAAAGAACGTCGCGCATCAGCGTTGTGCCGGCAACGAACCAGGGTTTCGACCTCATACCGAATGTCAGGGATCGTTACGAAATCAAAAAAGAGCAGGGGCGTGGAGGGATTGGGAGAGTGCTCCTGGCCTTTGACCGCCACATCGGCAGGAACGTGGCCCTCAAAGAGTTGCTCGAAGCAATCGATTTGCAGGATCCCGTGCTCGACGGGCAGGATCGAACGTCGTTCGAAGAGAAGCAGGTTCGGTTTCTCAAAGAAGCCCGGATCACCGCACAGCTTCAGCATCCTTCGATTGTGCCTGTCTACGAAATCGGTCGCCGGGAAGACGGCACCTATTACTACACGATGAAGCTGGTGGAGGGTCGCACCCTGTCCCAGGCGATTGCGGAATGCGCATCGCTGGAGGATGGCCTCAAGCTGTTGCCCCATTTTAGGGATATGTGCCATGCGATAGCCTTTGCTCATAGCTGCGGGGTGATCCACCGAGACCTCAAGCCCTCCAACGTGATGATCGGAAAGTTCGGGCAGACCGTGGTTCTCGATTGGGGAATTGCCAAGCTTCTCGATGAAGCCGACGAGGGCGGCATGGACGGTCAGCGGCTGATCCAGCAACTCGGAGGCAGCAAGACCGTGGAAGGGTCCACCCTGGGCACGCCGGCCTACATGTCACCGGAGCAAACACGAGGAGAGCTCGATGAGATAGACGAGCTCTCCGATGTCTACAGTTTGGGCGCATGTCTATATGAGATGTTGAGCGGTCGTCCCCCGCACACGGGTTCTCATGTGTGGGAGATCATCTTGAAGGTGCTGTGCGAACCGGTGCTTCCTCTGGAGAAAGAACCTTCCCCGCCCCCGAGAGAGCTGGCTGCCATTGCCTACAAGGCCCTCTCCAAAGAAAAAGAAGACCGCTACCAGTCCGCCGCGGAGTTGGCCGGCGCGGTAGAGGCGTACATGTCCGGGGAGAAGGTCGCCGCCTACGAATACTCCTC
>JALOQD010000299.1 GCA_025453525.1 Myxococcota bacterium | reverse complement strand
CAGGTCGATCTGCTCGCGAATCGCAAGGCGCTATTGGCGAGGCTGCGGCACGAGCTGTTCCTGCTCCTGCGTGAGCTCGCCGATCGCTGCTACGAAGACGCTCTCGACGCGTTGCGAGTGACAGAGCAGCACCCCTGGGAGGTCGCTTCCCTGGCCGCGGCTTTTGAACCGTTTTTTGATGATCACCCGGGTGTGGATCTCTCTTTCAGAGCCCGGCAGCCAGACAAAACCGTCATCCGCGAAGTGTCACCGCGGCGCTTCGAGGTGCTGCACCGCATCCTCGATCTGGATGGAGAGGAAGACGCGGGCCTCGAGTGCGTTGTCGACTTGAGCGTCCCTCCGACCGATCCGGACCTGCCCCTGATCGAGCTGCGCAGGGTGGCGCTGTGAAAAAATGCGGACCGCGGCGCACAACTTGAAAATGTCCAGCTGTTGGATAGAGTCGCATGGCTGTTTTGCGCATTGAGGATCAAACATTTTGTCCCTATTGATGTTTGAATAATAGAATTCTGAAAAGATGGATGATTTCGAACCCCCTAGCATTTCTGGGCCGCCCGCGGGGCAGCCAGAGGATTATTCGCCAGCGACGCCCCCAGTCCGTCGGCCCGGGCTGCGAGAGGCGTCGGAAGGGATCGCACAGTGGCTGTCCTGCAGGCCCTTCCTCTTCGGACAGGTCGAGATGCTCACTCGATGGACGGCGATTCTCTGCCTCGTCGGTTTGTCCGCCACTATTGCCACAAAAATAGAATGGGCCCAGAGCGCGGCAGGATGGACGAACCTCGGGGTGATGTACACGACTTGGCTTTGGGGCTGGGACGTGGCGCTGTTCTGCGGGCTCCTAGCCTTTTCGGCGGTCCTCGAACAGAAGTGGCGCGGTGCGGCCTGGGTGACATTGCCCGCGTCCATTGGAGTGGCCTTTTTGAGCCTCATCAATGCGTTTTGGCTGGACGGAACGGGAAGTCAGCTCGCGCTGAGCGTCTTTACCGTGGGTCTTGGGCAATCCGATCAGAACCTCGAGATCGCGGTAGAGAAGGTGGGCCCGCTCAATATCGCGCTGTTCGCGCTGTTCAACGCCGTGCTTCCGATTGGAGTAGGCGCGTTGCTGGGACCGCTTCGAAGCGCCTTGCGTCGTCGGGTCGTGCCGCGTCAGAGGCTGGCGCCGCTGTTGTTCCTGGGACTCGCGGTCGCGGCGACGGTGTGCATGCTCGCCTCACCGCGGCACGCGAGCCCGGCGGTCAGAAGCGCTGCCCGCAATGTCCATCTCAGCATGCTCTTTGAGTTGTGGCAGAAGTCGTTGGAGACAGTGGCGCCTGGCGAGAAGACGGTGAAGCTTCCGGTCATCAAGTCTCGAGGCCCGGTTGCCAAGGCGACAAGGGAGCATCGCGACGTGGTGCTGGTGCTGCTCGAGAGCGCCAATTACCTCAAGTCGTCTTTCGGCGATCCGGAGGCTGCGCGCTCCCCCAACCTCGAGCGATTGTCCAAGCTGGGTCTTTTTGCCTCATCCATGCGCGCCGTGATGCCTCACTCATCGAAATCGTTGTTCTCCGTTCATTGCGGGGCCTTTCCGGACATGCGACGCGCGGTCGTGGAAGCCGCGGACAATTATCCGAGCAACTGCTTGCCGAGGGTCCTGGCCGGGCGCGGCTATGCCACGGCGTTTTTCCAGAGCGCCAATGGAGCCTTCGAGTTCCGTCCGCGGCTGATCCACCGCTTTGGCTTTGAGGAATACTTCCCCCGCGAGATGCTGCACGCCGAGCGAACCACGGTCATCAACGGCGACGACTTCGCGATGCTCGAGCCTGGCCTAGAGTGGATGCGCAAACAGCGGGACCTCGGCAAGCCTTTTTTTGCCACGTTCTTTACCTCATTGCAGCATGTGGATTACGTGTTTCCCCCTCACATGAAAAAGAAGCGTTGCACTTTAGCCAAAAAGGCCTGCGAGAAGCAGCGCTACGAGGAGATCTACAAAGAGGCCACTGATGCCTTCCTCGGTCAGTTGGTCGAGGGGATCGAGGAAGACGGGCTGATGGACAACATCGTGCTCGTGGCGAGCGGCGATCACGGCGAGGGCTTAGGAGAACATGGCCTCTACGTGCATGACAACGTCTACTTCGAAGAGGGGCTTCACGTGCCCACGGCCGTCGTCGCGCCAGGTCTGATACCGCCTGGTACTTTGAACTCCGAGCACCGCAGCTTGATCGACATCTACCCCACGATCCTCGACCTTCTTGGCATCGAGTTCGATAGCCGGTCTATCGATGGCTATTCGCTTTTGCAGAACCAGCCGCGGGACGAGAAGCGCTATTTTCGCTGCTGGTACGACGAGTATTGCCATGGGTACGTGCAAGGCAACATCAAGGTCGTTGCAGTGCCCCAGGAGGACACCTATTTCCGCTTCGATTTGAGGCGAGATCCGCAGGAGAACGAGCCGGTGGAGGAGGAGCCCCAATGGGTGACCGAGATCGACGAGCTCAAGGCCTGGATGAAAGCGCGTCGGGATCTGGTCCGCGTTCCCGAGTACCACCCCAAGCAGTTGTTCGACGTGTGGAGCTGCTCGGAGAAAAGGGGCCGCTGCTCCCTCCGTCCGAACGCCTATTACGAGTCTATGAAACGCAGATTCGAATTCGGCGAGCACGATGGGCTTTGGGGCACGTACTTTTCGGACGACGCCTTTGGGAAGGTCGCCATGGAGCGGCTCGATCCCATCGTGGACTTCAACTGGCCGGCCAAGACCTCCCCCCACAAGGATGTCCCAGCAGAGAAGTTCTCGGTTCAATGGGATGGATGCATCGAAGTTTTCGAGGGTGAGATACTGCGTCTTGCGGCCGGTGCCGATGACAGCGTAGAAGTATGGCTCGATGATCGCGTCCACATCGATAACTCGGGCATTCACACCTACAAATGGGGCTTTGCCTCTCGGTCACTGCCAGCGGGAGTTCATAGGATTCGCATCGAATACAAACAAGGAAACCGAGACGGCCAGGTCACCCTGGGATGGCTCACCGACAAAGAGCAGCCATTGCCCACTGTCGTTCCGGCGGACAGACTCATGCCTCCGGGAGATGAGCCTGACTCGAAGTGCCCGCCCTCGCAGGAGGCGCAGGCGCGGTAAAAAGTGAACGCTCGAGCTAGAACCTCGAAAGGTTGTTGCCATGAAGCTTCGACAGACAATCGTGGTGCTCGGCTGTTTGGCGCTCGTTGCTTGCGCCGGACGCGCCAAAGAGTCGCAGGCCCTCTCCCTGCCGCCGGTGGACGACGATCTCATGGCCCTGCTGCCCACATCGGTGGAGCTCGCTGCGTGGGTGGACGTCAAGTCCGTGCGCGTCTCGACCATGGGACCGCTGTTCGACTCGCTGACCCAAGATCCGCAGTTGCTTCCAGCGCCGCGTTCGGAGCTGCTCCGGCAAACCGACGAGGTGCTCATTGGCTTGATCGCAGGGCAGGGCGAGACGCCGGACCAGTTCGTGGCGCTGTTCAAAGGCACGTTTGACGCCACAGCAGCGCAGCAGCTCATCGCGCCATCGAACCCACCGAACGAGGAAGTGCTACTGCGAGCGCTGACGAAACGCACCATGGCCTTGGGTTCGCTACCGCTGCTCGATGCGGTTTCGGCCTTGGCGCAGCGACAAGGCGCGTCCTTGCGGAGCGTCGATCGGTTTGCCGACTTCGGGCTCCACGGCGATGCGCTGGTGGTTCGCTATCGCAAAGGGCAAGCCGCGCCCAAGCTGCCGCCCATGATCGACCTGAGCTCAGTGGTGCAGACCGAGGACGTGTCGGGTTTGGACGCCAAAGTGCGACTCGGGCAAACCGTGTCGATGTCCCTACAGGCGCAGATGAACACGCCGCAGGCCGCGGCCAAGGCCGCCAAGAAGACCTCGAAAGAGCTGCGCGGCCTGCGAAACAACATGCTGGTCGTGTTGTTGGACATTGATTTTCTTTTGCGGAAGATATCGGTGAGCGCGCAAGAGGCGAATCTGCTCTTCTCCATAGAGCTCGATGAAACCGAAGCGATGGAGCTTGGCCAGCTCGTCGAGAGAATCGAAAAAATTCGCCAGCTCTTGGGCGGGGCCGAGGCGCCCATGGCGAATTGATGAAGGGATGCAGCTTTCCATGCGCAAACGACCTGTCATAGCCATCGACGGCCCGTCCGGAGTCGGGAAAAGCACGGTTGCGAGGCTCGTGGCGTACGCCTTGAACGCCCGCTATATCGACACGGGCGCGATTTACCGTTCCCTGGGGTGGCTCGCCGAGCGAGAAGGCGTCTCCTTTGATGACGGCTCGGGGCTTGCGGCCCTGTGCGCACTCCACGAGTTCGCTTTTGACGCAGGAGGCCACATCAGCGTTGACGGAGAGATGCCGGGCCTTGCGATTCGCACGCCCGCCGCGAGCCTCTGGGCCTCGAAGGTATCGCGCCACAAAGAGGTGCGCGCTGCCTTGCTCGAGCTCCAGCGCCAGCTCGGGGCCGACGGCGGCGTGGTGCTCGAGGGGCGGGATATCGGCACGGTGGTGTTTCCCGACGCCGAGGTGAAGATCTTCCTCACGGCAGACCCGAAGGTCAGAGCGAAGCGCCGCTGGAAGGAGCTCCTGGAACGGGGGGAGAAGGCCGCGCTCGAGGACGTGGAGCAGGACCAGCTCGCCCGGGACGAAGCAGACCGAAATCGCCCGATTTCCCCGCTGCGCATGGCGACGGACGCGTTCGAGCTGCGGTGCGACCACTTGACAGCTGAGCAGGTATCGAGCCTCATCATCGAGCGTGCCCAGAAGCTTTCCTCATGACTCCACCAGTTTTCCTTTGACTTCAAATGGGGAACCATAGTAGGCAACCTCCCTGCATGCGTATTCCACAGACATTCTATTAGCGTCATTCACGGTGAAGACGCTTTCTATCCGTCTGGGAGCCGCATCGGAACAGGAGGAGGCTAAGTAGGCCTACGACCAAAAGCATGATGGATATGATGAAGAGCACCCCCAACCTCAACTCCATGGACGATTTCGAAGCCCTACTCGACAGCACGATGCACTCCGAGGAGACCTTGCAGGAAGGCCGGATCGTAACCGGTCTCGTTGTCAAGGTCGGCAAGGATATTGTCGTCGTCGACGTAGGCAGCAAGAGCGAAGGCGAGCTTCCCATAGGCGAGTTCGCGGACACTGCAGGCGCCATCCAAGTCAGGGTCGGCGACAGAGTGGACGTGTATCTCGAGACCCTTGAGAACGATCGCGGCATCATTGAAATCTCGAAAGAGAAGGCCGACAAGATGAAGGTCTGGGACGAGATCTCGGCGGCCTGCGAGCGCGATGAAATCATCGAGGGCACCATCAGCCAGAGGGTTAAGGGTGGACTGTCGGTTTCTATCCGCGGCGGCGTCAAGGCGTTCTTGCCCGGCTCCCAGGTGGACCTGCGCCCGATCCGCAATCTCGAGCGGCTCATCGGCGAGACCCATCGTTTCAAAGTCATCAAGTTCAACAAGAAGCGCGGCAACATCGTGCTCTCCCGCCGGGCCTTGCTCGAGCAGGAGCGCGATCAGATGAAAGAGAAGACCCTCCAGAAACTCGAGGAGGGCATCGTTGTCGAGGGGATCGTCAAGAACATCACCGAGTACGGCGCGTTTGTGGATCTGGGCGGCATCGATGGCCTGCTCCACATCACGGACATGAGCTGGGGCCGCGTCGGTCACCCGAGCGAAGTGCTCAAGGTCGGCGACAAGGTCGAGGTGAAGGTTCTCAAGTACAACGCAGAGACCGAGCGCGTGAGCTTGGGTCTCAAGCAGACCCGCAATGATCCGTGGGCGGAAGTCGATTCGCTCTACCCCATTGGCCTCAAGGTCAAGGGCAAGGTCGTTTCGATCACCGATTACGGCGCATTCGTCGAGCTCGACCACGGCATCGAGGGCCTCATCCATGTGTCCGAGATGAGCTGGACCAAGCGCGTCAAGCATCCGTCCAAGATTCTCAATGTAGCCGACGAGGTCGATTGCGTGGTGCTCGATGTCGACACCACCAACAAGCGCATCTCCTTGGGCCTCAAGCAGCTCGAGCCGCATCCGTGGGAGAGCTTCATCGAGAAGTACCGCCCCGGCGATACCATCAAGGGCAAGATTCGCTCGATCACCGATTACGGTATCTTCATCGGGATCGAAGAGGGCATCGACGGCATGGTCCACAAGACCGACCTGTCCTGGACCCAGCGCATCAACCACCCCTCGGAGCTGTTCCACAAGGGCGAAGAGGTCGAGGCGGTCATCCTCTCCATCAACCACGAAGAGCAGAAGGTGTCTCTGGGCATCAAGCAGCTCTACGAGGATCCATGGGAGCGCATTCCGTCCGACTATGCGATTAGCCGCATCCTGGACGTGAAGGTCATCAAGATCACCGATTTCGGCGCCTTCGTGGAGCTCGAGCCCGGTATCGAGGGCCTGGTGCACGTCTCTGAGATGAGCAATGAGCACGTCGACGATCCGCACAAGGTCGTTGCCGAAGGCCAGACGGTCAAGGCCGAGGTCATCTCCATCGACCCAGGCGAGCGCAAGATCGGGCTGTCCATGAAGTCCCTCATCGGCCGCGACGACGAAGTCGACGGCGCTTCCTTCCTGGCCCAGGGCGGCCGCGCTGCTTCAGATCGCGCCACTCTCGGCGACCTGCTCGCCAGCAAGCTCGACAAGAAGACCAAGTAATTCTCCAAGCTCCTTCCCGCGCTCATCTCCTGGCTTCTTCTCTCCTCCCCCCGTACTTCGACCATGGATGATCGAGCGTTGCTACTGACGCGGGCATTTACCACTTTGTTGTTCGAACGACCGACAGCGAGAGGGGAAGTCAGGGGAAACCAGAGGGTCGATCCCCTTGCTTGAAAGACACCCGATGGCGCCCTTTTTCGGTACTAGACATCTTCAAAGCCTGACATCATGGCAGATGAGTCAAGTTTCAAGCTGCCGTTTTGAGTCGTGCTTGGATACACATCTCTTCGATTTCCT
>JALOQD010000298.1 GCA_025453525.1 Myxococcota bacterium | reverse complement strand
CAACTGGTCTCTCTTCAGCGACCTGTTTCAGCGCAGCTCAGGCAAGTTCCTTCGCCGCGCGATCTCGACCTGGCCCGTGAGCCCTCAGATTATTCTTCGCGTGATCGCCCGATATTCCCTCTTCGCGGCTGCTGGCACCTGGATGGTCAGTCTTGCCATTGGCCTCTCCTTCGCGTGGCTGCAAGGCCTGATGCAAAACATCACCATCGACTACGCTGAGTTCGTCCTAAAGCATTTAAAATGGCTGACCATGACCCTGTGCCTCGCTTCTGCCGCGACCCAAGCCGCAGCCGGAGGCAGGGGTGCCGCGGTTGCTTTTATCGCGGCGATTATTGTTCCGATGGTTTTTGAAGCTGCCTTGAGAGGGGCGTTAGTGGCTGTTCGTCTTCCGCAGCCGCTCAGCGGGGCTATTAGCATTCTCGTTGTCTCAGCCCTGTTTTGGATTCCGGCCGCAAGGCTCCTGCGAAACCCCGATCCACTCCCGTCAGACTGACCTGTGTCAGCTCTCTAACACCTTAGAAACCCGTCGGTAGCCGAAGGTGACAGGGTGGAAAAGTGCAGAGACATTGGATTGAGCGAGGGGGCAAAAACCAGAAATGGGAGCGAAACAGCGACGCATTGACGGAAACTTTGGCCCCTCGAGAGGTCGAACCGCGTTGCGGCTATTTGAACGGAAGCCTAATGAGAGGTTGGAGGCGAGCCTCGGCGCTCAACCGGCTCCTTGGCCTGGTCGCTCGGTTCAGCGTGCCTTGTGGTCAGCGTTTAGCCGCTCCAGACCGGCCGGACGATCGGCGGCTTGTAGGTTCCTTCGGGGAAGACGACATCAACCGCGCCAGCGAGATAAGCAATCGACGCGATACGGTGCGCTTTTTCGATCTCTCGGTTTTCTTCGATGATGGCTTTGCGCACTGCTTCGCTGCTGGCGTGGACCGTGGGCTTGGGCGTCTTTTTTCGCGGCTTCTTTGGCCTGGCGCGTGGGTCGAGGGCGAACAGCTCTTCGACCGTCATGAACCTGCGTCCCTCGTCTTTGAGCGCCTTGGCGTGGAAAGCCTCGAGGTCTTGCACCTGCTTGCGGAAGAAGGCCTGGCGCTGCTGGTTGCTCATCCCTTCCATGCTGGGCAAGGGATGAATCACGAGCTCTTTCCACTTGAGGTAGTTCTTGGGCCGGTGGGTCTTTCTCGCAAAGCCGCCGGCCACGCCAAAGGCGGTCCAGTCGATGGCCCAGTACTTCTGCGGCCTGCCCAGGGCTTGGATTCTGTACGTGTTAAATAGCGGACTTCGCTTTGTGCTCTGCGTCAGTCCGTCTTTGACGGCGTTGGTCATCCCATACAGGACCAGGCGCTGGGCCTCGGCGTCATCTCCAACCTCGCTGATGCGAGGCTTACCGGCGAACAAGTGTCCTTCGCGCTCGAGCCTTCGGTTGATGGAAATCGCGATGAGGCTGAAGGCGTTGCGCAGAAACGCCGGGACCCACACGATTTGCAACCGCGTCACCGAAAAGGTGAGGTGCAGATGGTTCACATTGAGCTCGACGCTGTGAAGGCGCACAGGCGCTTGTTCCAGGGCCCGGGCAAAGGCGTATCCGATGATGTTGATGAGGCTCGGCTCTGGTATGAGCCCATTGCTCGGGGAAAGGGCCTCGGCCGGACTGTCCTCGTGGAGCAGGGCGTTGTCCCTCCTGTGGTCCGGCCGAAACGAGTACTCGCGATCGACGAGCGTATGAGTGAGCTCGTAAACCACGCCGGGTTTGAGAATGCGGAGATCGCCCATGGCAAAGGGCTTTATCGGTCGCTAGCCCGAAGAAGTTTCCAAAAATCGATTAGGCGCCCAAAAAAACCGGCGCTGCCGCGCGCCCTATGACCACCGCCGGTGAATCCACAGCCACTGCTCGGGGGTTTTCGCAATCCACTCGGAGAGCACGTCGTTGATTCTCGCGGTGAGGCTTTCGACGGTCTCGCCCTCTCGGGGTTCCAGGGGAGGATGGACCGTGGCGGTGTGCGTACCATCGTTGTGGCGATGGGTCGACACCGGGAGCAGGCAGGCTCCGGTGCGCAGGGCGAGGCGCGCGGCAGAGGTGCCGGTCCAGGCCGGCACTCCGAGCAGGGGCACGAGCACTCCGGCGCGGTTGGGCGCTTGCCTCTGATCGACCGTGAGGCCGAGGACCTTGCCGGCTCGCAGCCACGCAAGCACCTGGCGGCTGTGCTTGCCGTGCTCAAAAATCGTGAGCCCAAAACGCCTGCGGCTGCTCATCCATAGGCGGGACACGGCGCCTCGCCCCAGGTCTCGGCTGACGATGGCCAGGGGAATGCCCTGGGCAGCTTGGCTGCACGCGAGCAGGTCGAAATTTCCCAGGTGCGCGGTCACGGCGATCACGCCTTTCCCGAGCTGAGCAGCGGCTTCGTATCTCTCGAGGTGCTCGATGGGCAGAAGCGACGCGGCGCAGGCAGGCTGCCCCTGACCGAGCCAGATGGTTTCGAGGGCCGTGGTGCACAGGTGCGTTAGGCTCTTGTAGGCCAATCGCCTTGCCGGTTTGCCCACAGCGATCCCTGTTAGCGCGAGGTTGCAGAGCAAGGTTCGTCTCCGAATGGGGACGAGGTGGAACCAGATCCAGCCGAGGATCGCGCCGAGCCGTCGGAGCGTGGGCAGCTGCGCTTTCCCAAGGCGCGTCGCGAGGGGCTCGAGCAGTCGATCCGCCAGTCCAGGAACGGTCGACACATCGGAAAACCGCATGCTATGTTCGGCCCCGTGAAAAACGTGTTCACCGGATGGGCGGCCATCGTCCTGTTCGCCGGATGCAGCCAAGGTCTTCTCGACCGCTACCCGTCGTATGAGCTCGCCGTGGCCAAGGCCAGCGGGGCCGTCACAGCCATGGCCGTTCGCGTCGAAGACGACAACGTCCCCCCTGCGTTCACCTGCGATTGTCCTCGAATTTTCTACCACGGCTCTTGGGTTTACTATTATTCGGGCCGGTGGATCTACTGGGCCGACGATTGTTGGTACACATACCCCTATCTTTCCGTGTATGACCACGACGGCGTGCCGTTCGTGTCCAACGGCCCCACCCGGTCGATCCACAAAGGCAAGCCGCGCGGCAACGACAAGACCCCCCACGCGGCCCCTCGAAGGATCGAAGAGCCCGATGATTTGCGACTGCGAACTCGTCCAGCGCAGCCGCGGCGCGAGCCGAGCCAACCCGCGTTTCGACCGGTAGAAGCTCGGCCGAGCCCCAAAAAAGACCGCTAGCCAAGGAGCTGCCATGACCGATCTCAAGAAGGCTTACAAAACCGTGATAGAAGACCACTTTCCCGGAGAGATGACCATCTCGTTTGGCGAGCAGGTGCTCCGCTATCGCAAGAGAACTTGGAAGCTCGAAGAAGAAGGACAAATCGTCGACAAAGGTTTGCGCTACGGCGAGAACCCTGGCCAAGAGGCAGCCCTGTATGAGCTCATTGCCGGCAACCTCGTTCTCGGCGGCGCGCGGTTCATCGAGCCGGGCAAAGGGCTCGTTGCGTCGCTGTCAGAGTCCCAGCTCCTGCAGTTCGGCAAGCATCCGGGCAAGATCAACCTCACCGATATCGACGCAGCGCTCAACATCCTCAAGCACCTCATGGACGCGCCCGCCGCCGCGGTCATGAAGCACAACAACCCCTCGGGCGTGGCCAAGGGCGGCTCTGCTGGCGACGCGATCCACAAGGCCTTTATGACCGACAGGCTCGCAGCCATGGGCGGGTGCGTGGCGGTGAACCGCCCCATGGACCTGGCCGGCGCCGAGTTCCTCGCCGAGAACTTCGTCGAGGTGATCGCCGCGCCCTCGTACGAAGAGGGCACGGTGGAGCTTCTCTGCAAAAACAAAAACGTACGCATTGTCGAGCTGCCGCGCATTCATGAGCTTTCCGCGTACCGCGATCAGCTGTTCGTGGATTTCAAATCCCTCATGGACGGCGGCCTCATCGTGCAGCAGTCACAGCTGTCCCGCATCAAGAGCGGCGCAGACTTTTTGCCCGCGGTCGTCAAGACGAAAATCGGCGAAGTGCGCTGCAAACGGCCGCCGTCGGCCGCTGAGCTCGAGGATCTGGTCTTCGGATGGAACGTGGAGCTCGGCGTGACCAGCAACTCCGTGCTCCTGGTGCGCGACGGCGTGACCGTGGCCATCGGCACTGGCGAACAAGACCGCGTGGGCTGCGCCGAAATCGCGGTGCACAAGGCCTACACCAAGCACTCGGACCTCCTGTGTTGGCAGCGCTACCGCATGCCCTACAACGTGCTCAAGCTCGCTGTGCAGCGCGGCCAGCGGCCCGAGAGCGACCAACAGGCCATCGACGAGGAGACCCTCGACGCCCGCGCTGGTCTGCCGGGCAGCCGCATGATATCCGACGGGTTCTTCCCATTCCGCGACGGCATCGACGTGGGCCTGCGCCAAGGCATCACGGCCGTGGCCCAACCCGGGGGCTCCATCCGCGACGCCGAGGTCATCGAGGCCTGCAACGAAGCCGACGCAGCCATGGTTTTCACCGGACAACGCGCATTCAAGCACTAGACTGGTTTCCATCCCGAAATGGGAGTTTTCCGGCGCGAGCGAGTCAGCTCGTGGCGCCACAGGGAGGCGCGATGGGTAAACGTCTTTGCATCCTGCTGACAGTCCTAGGGCTGGCCGGCTGCGGCGCCTCGTACAAGAGCGAGAGCGCCTACGACGGCACGCCCGCGGAAGCGCCGTCCTACGGAGGCATGCCAGGAGAACCCGCTCCGGCGCCCATGGAAGAGGCCTCGGCGTCAGGCGGAGGCTTTAAGGAAGCCAAAGCGGACTACAACGATGCGCCGCCTGCTCCACCCGCACCAGGAGTGCAGCCTGCGCAAACGAGCGAGCCCGAAAAGCGCAGCACCAAGACCCAAGAAAGCCCCATGGTGGTCTACACCGCCCACATGCGGCTGCGGGTCAAGCGCCTCCTCGAGGCCATCGAAGCGATCACCGGGCTTGCCAAGGAGCGCGGCGGCTACATCGAATCGATGTCTCAGGAACTTGTCGTGGTGCGCGTGCCTGCCAAGGACTTCGACGAAACCGTGCAGCGCTTTTCGTCCCTGGGCTCGCTGTTATGGAAACGCGTCCAGGCACAGGACGTCACGGCGGCTTTCACCGATCTGCAGCGCCGCGCCGACGTGGCCCGCTGGGCGAGGCAGCGCCTGCTGGCCCTTCTCGAACGAGAGCGGGACGTGAATGAGCGGCTGCGCATTCTGGCCGAGATCAAACGCCAAACCGAGCTCATCGAATCCATCGAGGCGCAACTCGAGACCTACCGCAACCTCGTCGACTACTTCACGCTTTTCATCGAGCTCGAGCCCGTGGTCGCAGACGTCGCCACAGTGGAACACCGCTCGCCGTTCGCATGGATCCGCGCGCTCCGAGCCCACGAGGCAACGATCCACAAGGGGGGCAGAAAGGTCTCCATGAAGCTGCCCAAAGGCTTCGTGCTGTTCGACCGAGACAAAGGGTATATCGCTCGCGCTGCTGACACGACGATCCTAAGGGCCGCCCGAGTCGACAACGAACCGAAGGGCGACGGCGAATTCTGGGGCAAAGCCCTCGATTTCGAGATGGACGGGCGGGACGAGGAGCGCCTGGAAGCCAGCTCGACCGGCCCCCTTGTGTACAGGGTGTATCGCGACAAAGAGCTCCAACCCCGACTCAACCTCGTGGCCGTGCTCGCAAAGGGCGATGATCTCTGGGTCGTAGAGGTCTTCTTTCCCACCGAGGCCGCTTGGCAGGCTCATGGGGGCGCGGTCAAGCAAGCGCTGACAACGTTCGAGGTGAAGTGATGCACAGCGAACTTCGAAAAGCTCTTGGGGTTATTTGCTTTGCGGCCGCCACCGCCGCCATGGGCAGAGCCAGCGCGGCCGAGGAGCCTGCGGTGGCCCAGTCCCGTGTGGCTGGAGTCCAAGCCTCGCTCGTGCTCAAGGTGGTCCACCCCGACGAGGTCCGTACGACGCTCGTCCAAAAGACCAAAGAGCTCGGCGGTTACCCATCGTTCCTGGGAGACGACAGCCTGACGCTCCTCGTGCCCCATGCGGCGCTGCCCGAGCTGTCTCTGCTCGCGGCTAAAAGCGGCACGCTGTTGGAGCGGCGCTTGTCGAGCGAAGACATCACCGACGCCATCGCGCAAGGGGAGGCTCAGGTCAAGTCCAAGACCGAAATGCTCGAGAGACTCCACGCCCTTCTCGCTGACGCGCCCGTCGACGGCACCTTGCGGGTGGAAGAGAGGCTGTCGCAGCTGGTCATCGAGCTCGAGCAGGTCAAGGGCAGCCTGCGACTGCTTCGGCATCGAGCCCGCTACGCGATGCTCAACGTGGCCTTTCGACTCCCGCAGCGCGATCGCATCGCCTATGTGCGTTCGCCGTTCGAATGGCTCAATTCGGTCGACCTCGACCGCTTTCTCGAGGAGTTTTAGCCATGGCTCGACGCGTCCTTTCAGTGCTTCTCGCAGGTCTCCTCTGCGGCTGCGCAGCGCCCTATTCGATGAGCCTCCCACCTTCCTTCAAGAAATTCGAAGACACGCGGGACTTCAAGCTGGTGAGCGCCGACGGGGTCATGGTCAAGGTGCGGGAGGAGAAGAACTACCCCGAGGCCGAGCTCGAGTTCTGGGTCGATGCCATGAAAAAGCACCTGGACGAACGGGGCTACACGTTTAAAGACCAACGCGCCTTTGATACGACCTCTGGTCACAAGGCCTGCACTTTGAGCTTTGTTCTGCCCCACGGCGCGCAGGACTGGGTGATGAGCGAGACCATCATAGTCATCGATGATCGACTTGTGCTCGTGGAAGCCGCCGCACCCTTCGAACGGTTTTCCGCGGTCGAGCAAGAGCTGCGCAAGGCATTGCTCACTTTCGATCCCGGACATTAAGCTAGAGTTTCGCCATTTTCAGCCCACCCGAGATTTGATCGCGAGGCGATCCATTTTGCCAATTTATTGACCTGAGCCCCATACACGAATGCCCT
>JALOQD010000035.1 GCA_025453525.1 Myxococcota bacterium | reverse complement strand
TCCGACGCTTCCGCCGCGAGCACCGCTATGTTGACCTTGGTTCCGGGGCTACGCTGAAGAGGGACATCCTGACCATAAGATCAGTCCGCAGATCCCCTGTCCAGTTTTCGGCTCGTAAGCGGGTCGTTGATTTTTTTAAAGGGGGGTTTGGCAGCCGCAGCCGCAATCGTCGCTGAAGGGGGTCTGGCCCTCTTTGCAGATGTAGAAGAGGACCATGCACTGCTCGGCGCTCTTGCTCACATAGTTTTTGGAGGGGTCGTTGTAGGAGCATGTGGGCTTGATCGTGCAGCCGCAGCCGCAATCGTCGCTGAAGTAGGTCTGGCCCTGTTCGCATGCGAACCGGATGACCATGCACTGCTCGGGGCTCTTACCCACGTAGTTTTTGGTGAGGTCGTCGAGGGAGCATGTGGGCTTGCACTCGCCGGGCGTGTAGAAGCCCTTGGACTCCTGGTCCACGCCCGCGTCATGCATCACCGCGGCGTGGAAATAGCACGGCGCCGGGTAGGTCATGGCCTCCCCGTCTTTGATCGTGCCGCACTGCGGGGCCCACATCTCGGTGTAGCAATCTGGCTGAGCCGCGCAAACGCCCTCCCTGATCTCGAGGAGAGCGTCTGGATACACGTCTGTCGGAAACGACGATGCGAGCCACATTTTGGCGTCATCATAGGTCTTGAAGTTTTTCGCGTAGAAGTAGGCCGTGTTTGTTTCCTCGACAAAGTTCGCCGTGGCGCAAACGAGTCCGGCAACGTGGAGTTGCTTGATGTAGAGCTGATTCACCTCGAGCTCGAGCCCACGTCTCCCACTGACCTTGGTGGTCACGTTTTTGCCGGCGGCGATGATTTCGGCCTCGCCTACCGCGAACCCGGCCTTTTCGCTCAGACGGCCGCGCAGCCCGGAGAGCTTGGTCGAGCTGTGGGAGTTGAGCTTGATTTCGTCGAGGCTGAAGCACGGCGCCATGATGCAGCGTATGCCGTTGTCTTTGACACTGTAGAATGTACCCATTGGCGCCACATCGTCCGCAGCGCGCCACGCCTCTGTCACGTTCAGCGTGATCCATTTTGTCGTACCGTCTTGCGCTTGGACCTGCATGCCCTTGAGGAGCCCGGGCACACCGAGGAAGTCGCTCCACTCGTACTCGTCGAGCTCGGAACCGTTTTTGAGCTCAGCCACATAGCACTCGGAACTGGACTTGCCGTCCGCGCAGCGCGTCGTCGATTTGTTGACGGACTTGATCCAGTAGCCGCCGCACATGGGCCACATGCACTTACGCATATCATGACGGTAGCTGTAGAACTGCTCGGCCACAGTCAGGGGCATCTGCGTGAGGCCGGCAATCGCGCTATCCTGCTCGTCGTCGGCATCGAGGCTGGTGCAGGCAACCGCAGAGAGCGCTGCAAGAACGGTGAACGCAAGCATCAAATTTTTCTTCATTCTCTTTCTCCTCTTTTAGTGGTGAGGGTCATGGCCCTCAAAGTTGCGAACGTTTTTTTCTCCCCTCGGGCCTCGGGTCGTTCCCCCGAGTCGATGGATACGCTAGGACCGCAAACCGAAGAGGTCAAGACCATTTATGGCTGTTAAGGTATTGAAATTTAAGGAAAAATTTAGCTATGCTGGCAAGTTCCGGTCTCGCTGGATTTTGGGGCTGGTGAGGGTCAGGGCCTCGGGCAAGGTCCGTGCGACCGTTTTGTTTACAGCAATCGCTGGGCGACTTCGTTTTTGCACAATCGCTCGATGTCCTCGAGCGCTGCGAAGGCTTCGATGAAGTCGAGGCGTCCTGTGGTGAACAGTCCGTGACCGTAGACGATCGCTCCCCTGGAATGGCGCAGGGCTTCGGGCAGTGTGCGGTATAACCCGTGGCGGCCAGAGCCCACCTCGCCGGGCACGACGGGAATGTCGAAAAGGCGCCTCGTGCGTTCGCATTCCGTGTGACAGCGATCTGCTTTGTCGCACTCCTCGGCCTGTTCGCAGTCGAGGGACAAGGCCACGGTGTAGCGAGGATGGCCGTGGAGCACAGCGCGTTTCCCGGTCGTCTCGAGGGCGCCCCGGTGGGCGCGCAGCTCGCTCGAGGCTGTGATGCCCACGGAGGAGCCGCCTGTGAGCGAGCACGGATCGATGCAGGTCTCGAGCTCGTCGAGGGCCGCGCCAGTTTGGCTGATGTGGAGCAGGTCGCCGCACCGGTAGGACACATTGCCGAAATAGGAGTCGACGAGGCGTCGCTCCACTGTCGCCTTTCCGACCTGGCAAATGGCGGCGCGCGCGGAGATCTCGTCCTCGAACGGACCGGTGTGGAGCGTAGGCGCGGCGCCGATTTGGCCGCGGAAGTCGCTGTCGTGGCGCGCGGCAGACTCCACGAGGAGGCGGACGGCTGGCTCGAGCTCGCTGCGCCGAACGGCGCGCAGGGCATCGGCATGGAGCTTGACGAAGCACGCGAAGCACACCGAGCAGAGGCTCACGAACGCCTGTTCCAAAGTCACGGTTCCGTGGGTTACGACCAATCCGCCGGGCAACACCGCGCATTTTCGGCGTCGCAGGGTGGCGAGAATGGCCGCGGCGCTCGCTTCCTCGACCACGGGGATTTCGTGGAGAAACGTGCGGGTCTCGCTGTCCTGCGGGCAAATCGCGCCGCTGCTGGCCGTGGAGGCGAGGTGCTCGATGATGGCGCGATAGGGCTCCTTGGGTTGCAGAGCGCACAGAGAGGTGACGTTGAGGCCTCGCAGCACTGGCTCGAGCAGGTGGCGCAAGGCATCCGGGCCGCTCCAAAAGGGCTCGTCGTCGACAGTGACGAGCAGGGCCTCTCCTTTTTCCGCCAGGCCCGCGTCCTCGAGCTTGCCGGAGTATTTGGCGACTAGTCTCTCCATGGCAGCTCGAGCTCTCTTGCCTTTTCGGGTGTGGGGCGTCCATCGGCGTCGAGTCCGCGACAAGTGTAATAGCGACGGCGTGCTTCGAGGAAATCCCGGCGATCGAGGGCCTTGATCTCGAGTCCGGCGCCGCTCGAGCCGGGCTCATCGAAGAAGCGTTTGGGCAAATCGTCATCGTCGGCGGTAAAGCCGTTGCGGGCGTTCATCATGCGTTCGTTGTACACGATTCGCTCTCCGACACGGGCGAGCTCGTGGGTGGCGACTGACCGGCCGATCACCGCGCCGAGCGCCCGTGCGTACTCCTCAAGCGTGGCGCCGAAGAACACGAACTTGCAGGCCACAAGAGAGTCGATGACCGCGTTGTGATCCTCGGCGATCTTGACGATGCGGGCCTTGCCCTCGAACGAAAACCTGTCCGTGGCCACGGGCTTGCGGAGGATCTCGTGGCTGATGGGATAGGCCCGCAGGTGACAACCTCCCCGCGTCGAGGTGGCGTAGGACAACGCCATGCCATAGGCGCCGCGGGGATCGTAGGCCGGCAGCTCCTGACCCTTGACCGCCATCGAGGTCTGCGGAGCTCCGGCGCGTCGCGCGTGCTCGGCCGAGCCTATGCCGAACACCCCTCCTCGACCGATCTCCCGCAGCATCTCGAGGAGCTCTTCTCCGGTCGCCTGGGCACCTGCGAGCTCCAGGTGACAGGCCAGGGTGGAGGCCGCCGAGATGGTGTCCATGCCGAGCTCATTGCACAGCTCGTTCGCCTGCACGGCGACCTCGAGGTCCGGGTTCTCGAGCAGCGCGGTGAAGTGACTTAAGGTCTCGAACTCGGGCAAGGGGCGTCCGTCGACGGCGATCTTCTTGCATAGAATGTGGCAACCCTGACAACCGGCGCGCCTCGGCTGGTACGCCTTGGCCAGAGCGTGGGCGCCGAGCAGTGGCGCGGCTTCGAAGTAGGTGCGCCGGAAGTTCGCCGTGGGCATCATGCGTCGCACATGCAAAAGGTCGTAGAGGGCCGGGGTGCCCAGCTTCGCGATTCCCTGCTCGCCGAGCAGGGCAGGGGAGGCGGCCACGAGCCGGAGGATCTCTTCCCGGGCGCTTTTGAGCTGCGACTCGTCGGCCACGCTCACTCGACCCGTGCCCTTGACCGCCAGGTACTTGAGGCCCTTACTGGCCATCGCAAGGCCGATGCCACCCCGCGCCGCTGCGAAGTGACCGTCGACGATGATGCTGGAGAAGCGCACTCCGCGCTCAGCGGCTGGTCCGGTGAGAGCGACGGCTCGACCCTGTCCCACCTTGGCCCGCAGCTCGCTCGTGGTGTGGGTGAGAAGGCTCTGCGCGTCGACGAGACTCACGGAGTTGTCTTCGATTTCTAGACCGAGGGCATATGGGGCGCGACCGATGACGCATACACCGTCGAGTCCCGCTGCCTTGAGCGCAGAGCCGAGTGTGCCGCCCACGGACGCGTCGCCCACGGTCCCAGTGAGCGGGGAGCGGCTCATGATGGTCATGCGGCCCGAGGTGGGAGCGCAGGTGCCGCACAGTGGACCTGTCATGAAAAACAGGGGCATGCGGGGATCGTCCCACGGCAGGGTCACGTGCTCGGACAGAAGGTGGCCGGCGAGCCCTCTGCCGCCGATGAAGCGCTCGTAGATATCTTCCGCGAGCCGCAAGATGCGGGTGTTGCCGCTCGTGAGATCCACCTCGAGTATCTGTCCGGTCCAGCCGTGCATGGCCTACCTCCCAGCGCGGGCAGTATGGGAGCCTCTGTCGCGAGGCGTCAAGTGCGGCCCCAGGGCTATCGCAAGATCGGGAACGCCTCTCCTCGCACTGGAGGTGCGAGGGATTATAGCCCCGGGTTTTCTAAACCCGGGGTGATCGGATCCCAAAATCAATTTGCTTTTTTTGTTTGTCCGCAAGCCCTGAAGGGGCGATGCTTCCCCGCAAGACGAGAACGCTTTCGAGCATCCTTATACACGCCGTCTTTTCCACCAAGAACCGAGCGCGTACTTGAGTACATCGCCAACCAAGAGGTGCATCACCAGCGTGCGACTTTTCAAGAGGAGCTCATTGCGCTGCTAGAGAAACATGGCGTGGCCTATGATGAACGCTACCTGTTCGCGTAAGTAGCGCGTCCATCCGCCGCGCCTTCAGCGCGGATGAACAAAGGAAAAGACAGAAACAGTGAAGCCCGCCAACCCCGGGTTAAGAAAACCCGGGGCTGCATTCCGCCGCACCTCCGGTGCGAGGGAAAGCGTCCTCGATCTTGCGATAGCCCCAAGTGCGGCCCATCTGTCAACTGGGCGACTGCTTTTTGTGGAATCGCACGGAGGGTTGCTGGCTTGCCCATGGCCCTGCTGTAAAAACGATATAGAATTGTTCGAGAAATTGAACATCGACAAGAGTGGAGCTGCAGGTGCCTGCCGTGCCAGAGCTAAAAGGCGAGGCGCAGAGAACAGGAAGGACACGATATGCGTAGGATGAACACCTTTGCGTGTGGTCTTTGTGTCGCGTTGGTCTGCCTTATGCCCATACTCGTCTTCTCAGCCCCATTTCCCCCCAAGGACGTTCCCAAAGAGCTGGATGATTGGGTTTCCTGGGCCCTCGATTCGGCCCCGGAGCGCGATTGTCCCTTGGTGGACGGGAGCGCGCTGTGCGCCTGGCCTGGCGAGCTCCGACTCGATATCGGCCAGGAAGGCGGCGCCTTTACCCTGCTGCTCCAAGCAGACATGGAGTCGCGCTTCGATCTTCCCGGCGATGGAGAGCATTGGCCGCAAGCCGTCACCTTGGACAAAAAGCCCGCGGTGGTGCTCGCGCAAGGGGGCGTGCCTTCGGTGCTCGTGCAACGCGGCCTTCACACCATTGCCGGAAGGTTCGAGTGGAGCACCATGCCCGAGGGGCTTCTCGTGCCCAGCAGCATTGCCCTGATTTCTCTGCGCATCGACGGGGAGGAAGTGCGCGGCGTGCGGCGAGAAGGCGATGGCCGGCTGTGGCTCACAGCCGCGGGCACCGAGGCGAGCCAAGCCGAGACCTTGAATCTCACAGTGATGCGAAAGCTCTCCGACGCGATACCCATGCGCCTCGAGACGAGGGTGCTCGTGCGGGCCTCTGGGAAAGCCCGCGAGGTGGCCTTGCCGAATGTGCTGCCGCCGGGTGTGCAGACGATGTCCGTGGAGAGTGAGTTGCCGGCTCGCATGGAACCGGACGGCTCCTTGCGTCTCCAGGTGAGAGCCGGCACCTACACGGTCATCGTGCACGGCAGACTCGATAGACAAGTCGACACGATCACCGCTCCCACCAAGGCGCAGCCCTGGCCCAGCGACGAAGTCTGGGTGTTCGAGGGCGATCCTTCTCTGCGCCAGGTGAGCGTCAGCGGCGCGCCAGGCATCGATCCGTCTCGCACGAACTTGCCTGAGGAGTGGCGGAGCCTACCTGCTTACGAAATCGGCGCCAACGGCTCCTTGAAGCTGTCCACGGATCGCCGCGGCGAGCCCGAGCCCGCACCGGATGACATCTCCCTTTCTCGGGATATGTGGCTGGACCTAGATGGAAATGGGTTCACGTTTCGCGATCGATTGGGCGGCAATCTGGGTCGTTCATCGCGCCTCGATCTGGCCGAGCCCGGAGTGCTCGGCAGTGTGTCTTTGGGCAACGAAGCTCAACTCGTCACCGTCAATCCGCAAGACGGCCGCAGTGGCGTGGAGCTCCGCGATGCATCCCTCGATCTCGGCGCCGAGTGGCGCCTGGAGAAGAGCCGCGGCGAGCTGCCAGCCGTGGGTTGGTCCGAAGATGTCTCGAAGCTGTCGGCGACCCTGCACTTGCCGCCTGGGTTTACCCTGTTGGGCGGTCGGGGCGTGGACGAGCTTCCGGGAACGTGGTGGGAGAGCTGGAATCTCTTCAGCTTCTTCTTCGTGCTCATCATGAGCTTGGCCATCGGCAAGCTCACCAAGTGGTGGGTAGGGCTCGCGACGCTTCTCGCCATGGTGCTTGCCCACAACGAGGACGTCTCCCCGGCCGTGGCCTGGATCCCGCTGCTCATCACCTTGGGGCTGCTCTTGGTGCTTCCAGAAGGATGGTTCAAGTTCGCCGCGCGCATCGCCTGGTGGGTGAGCGTCGTCATCGTGGCTGCGGTGCTCGTGCCGTTCTCGGTGGACGAGGTGCGCACTGGCCTGTATCCGCAAATCGATCCCTATGGCGCGGCCATGGGCTCCTGGGTGGAAGAAGAGCCAGGGGGGCTCAATTTCCAGGAGGAGAACGCGCCTGCCGCGCCGTCGCCATTGCAAGAGCCAGAGGTCAAACAGGAGCGCATGGACGAGGCGGACAATGACGGGATGATGATGCGCAAGGGCGAGGCAGGAGGGGTGGGCGGCGGCATCCCCGCCGACATGGAAGTTCGCCGCAGGGCCAAGGTCGATATGGCTGATCAAATTCAAGTTCAGGGCCGCGGTCTCGCCTCTTCCAACGTTGGATTGCTCTACGGTGGCAAGATGGGACAGAAGGCCCTGCAGCAGGATCCCAAAGCGATCGTCCAGACAGGTCACGGCGTACCGACCTGGCGCTGGAAACAATGGTCCTTGAGCTGGTCCGGCCCGGTGGCTGCGAGCCATCGCATCCGGCTCTACATGCTCACGCCGGCGATGAACCTCGTGCTCAAATTCCTCGAGGTGCTGCTCATGGTGGGCATTACGCTGCTCGTGGTGCGGCGCGGGCTCGGCGCTGGCGTGAAGCTGAATCCTCCCACGAAGGCCGTTCCGCCAGGGGGCGTTCCGCCAAAGGACGCTCTGCCAAAGGACGCTCTGCCAAAGGACGCTCTGCCAAAGGACGCTCTGCCAAAGGACGCTCTGCCAAAGGACGCTCTGCCAAAGGACGTTCCGCCAAAGGACGTTCCGCCAAAGGACGCTCTTCCACAGAAGAAGTCGGCACAGGAGGGTGTGCCACAGCAGGCCGTTCCACCAGCGGGGGTATCCAAACCGAGCGTTCCACCAGCGGGCGTATCCAAACCGAGCGTTCCACCAGCGGGCGTATCCAAACCGAGCGTTCCCCCGCCACTCACGGGCATATCCAAACCGAGCGTTCCGCCAGCGGGCGTATCCAAACCGAGCGTTCCGCCAGCGGACGTATCCAAACCGAGCGTTCCGCCAGCGGACGTTTCGCCGCAGGGCGAATCCAAAAAGGGCGTTCCACCGGGCGCAGCTGCGACGGTTCTCGTGCTCGGTCTCTTGGCGCCGCTGTCCGCGTGGGCGCAGGGAGATCAGCCTTCCAACGAACGGCTCGAGGAGCTGCGCGCCAAGCTGACCCGCACCGAGTCCTGTACGGACGAGTGCGTGTCTGTCTCCAACCTGTCTGTGAGCGTGCGCGGCGAGGCTTTGGTTTTGACCTGCGAGGTGCATGCTGCTGTGCGCACCTCTGTCCGGCTTCCTGGCCCCAGTGCGAGCTTCACTCCGTCCCGAGTCACGGTGGACGGCAAGCCGAGCTCGGCTTTGCGACTCGATGACGAAGGCTTTATCCACCTCCGGCTCGAGCCTGGTCGCCATGTCGTGGAGGCTGCTGGCCTCGTGCCCAATGTGGCGACCTTGACGCTCGAGTTGCGGGACGTGCCCCACCTCGCCCAAGCCGACGCACCCGGCTGGACAGTGGACGGCATCGACGAGAACGGCCACCCCGACGGGTCGATCCAGCTCGCGCGAGTGGCCTCGGAAGAAGGGGGCGCCACGAGCTTCGAGGAGAGCACCTATCCGCCGTTCTTCGAGGTGGAAAGGGTCTTGGACCTGGGTCTTCCGTGGCTGGTTTCCACGTCGGTGCGCCGACTCACGCCGCTGGGCACTGCCGCGATGGTGAGAGTGCCGCTTCTGCCTGGCGAGTCGGTGACCGAGTCCAACCTGCAGGTCGAAAACGGCGAGGTCGTGGTGTCGATGAGCCGCGACGTGGATACGGTGAGCTGGTCCTCTACCCTCGCCGAGGTGCAAACGCTGACCTTGGAGGCCACGCCCGGTCGTCCCCTGGCCGAGGTGTGGACCCTCGGCTGCAGCGCGATCGTGCAGTGCGAGTTCAAGGGGCCTCCGCCTGTGCGGCGCAAAGACGGCACAGCCCTGCGTCCCACGTTTCGACCTTGGCCAGGCGAGAAGCTCGAGATCAAGACCAACAAGCCCAAGGGCGCGCCCGGACAGTCGGTGACCGTGGACGGGGTGGAGCTCGAAGTGTCTCCCGGCACGCGCATGCTCACCGGGCGGCTGGCGCTGCAGGTGCGCACGAGCCGCGGCGGCTTGCAAAAGATAGAGCTGCCCAGCGGCGCCTCCATCAAATCCCTAACCGTGGCCGGCGTTTCCCAGCCGTTTGGCCCAGAAGACCGCGCCTTGCGTCTGACCCTTTCCCCCGGAAGTCAGGAAGTCCTCGTGCAGTGGCAACAAGAGGGCGGGCTCTCGGCCCTGCTCAAGGTGCCGCAGGTCAAAGTCGAAGGTCATGTGGCCAACACCAAAGTCATTCTCAATCTGCCCGAGGATCGCTGGCTCCTGTGGGCCGCAGGACCGAGCTGGGGTCCGGCCATCCTGTTCTGGGGTTTCTTGCTCACGATTCTGCTCGGCGGTCTCATCCTCGGCCGTGTCTCGCTCAGCCCGCTCAAGAGCTGGCAGTGGATGCTCCTCGCCCTGGGCCTCACGCAGGTGCCTGTGGGCGTGTCGCTCGTTCTCGTCGGTTGGTTCTTCGCTCTGGAGTGGCGAGCTCGCAACGTGCCGAGCCACTTCGTGGCGCACAACATCCTGCAGGTGGTGCTCGCGGTCTGGACGCTCGTGGCCGCGATTTGTCTCGTCAGCTCTGTCTACAGCGGTCTCGCCGTGCAGCCCGACATGCAAGTGGAAGGCAATGGCAGCAACAATTCCCAGCTCGTCTGGTTTGTCGATCGAGCCGTCGACACCCTCCCGACACCCTGGGCGCTCTCGGTCCCGTTGTTCATTTGGAAGCTCATCATGCTCGCCTGGGCCCTGTGGCTCGCCTGGAGCGTTGTCAAATGGGCGCCCTGGGCGTTCGGCCGCTGGAGTCACGAGGGGATCTGGAAGAGCGCGCCCACGCCCCCCAAACCCCAAGCGAGGTGATTTGTCTGAGGCGGGAACGACACTGGCGGCGCAATCGGGCGTTGCCAAAGACGAGCTTCGCGAAAAGGAGGGTGAAGGGACGAGCAGTGCTAAAAAAAGCGGCGTGGCTTTTTGACCAGACCGCTTTAACATGTTTTCTTGTTCCTGAGTCTTGACCGAAGACTCTATTTGAACAAGGTTTTTTAAAAGAATATGGCATGACACATGGCAACCACCGAAAACAATTTACCTCTCTATGTCGTTCATAAGCGTGAGCGGCAACAGAGACGGTTTTACTCGTTTGTTCAGCGGTTGCTCCTTTACGTCATGTCCCCTATCATTTTTTTCTCCTATGGCGCCACCATGGTTCGCAAGGAGTTCGCCTGGCAGGCCGTCCTTCAGTTCGTCATGGGGGTCGTCGCCATCTGCTCGTGGATACGGACGGAGTTCCTCGTTAAAACAAATCAGTTCGAAGCAGCTGCTTACTATTCAATCTTCGGTCTCCAGCTATTCGTGGGATTCTCGATGCTCACGACCTACGGAAACAGCGCCACGCTGCTCCTCACCTCTATGAGCGCGGTAGTGTACGCTACAATGTTCAATCAACGCCAATTATCGTTAGCCTTTGGCATGATGTTCTTTTTTTACACCCTGAGCGAGCTGTCCTTGTATCTGCAATGGTGGTCGAAAATGATTCTGACGCCCAAAGAGGTGTTCTTCCGGGGAATGCTGTTTTTCATTTTCATTTCCATAGGCATTACTATGATTTTGCGAATATTCAAAAGGACAAATGAGCAGCTCTTGAACGACACCCAGCTCTTTGCCTCCGAGCAGCAAGAGATCGTCGTGTCAGCCTCACAGCTCGGCAAGACCTTGGACCTGGCGGTGAATGAGATCGAGGGCATCTCGGCCGAAGTGAGTCAGCGATCGTCGGCCCAGTCCTCGGCCATTGAAAAAATAGATCAATCTATCACAGCGCTCCGGGACATCGCCCAGACCTCCTTCGGAGCCGCTAGCGACACGCGTAAGGCGGTGTTCAAGTTGCAGGACTCGGCCAAGCGCGGCAATGAGCGCCTCAGAGAGGTGGAATCTCGCTTCGATATTATTGTCAACAGCTACGGTCATCTGCGGGAGCAGTTCGACGAGCTCTCCAGCCAGGCCGTGCGCATCGAGGGCATTTTGCGCGCCAATCGCGAAATCGCCGCGCAGATCAGAATCCTCGCCGTCAACGCCGCTATTCAGGCGGCCAAAGCCGGCGCCTACGGCTCCGGTTTCGGAATGGTGGCTTTTGAGCTCAAAGCCATGATCCAGCGCATCGAGGCGAGTCTCGCCGAAGGGCGGACGCTGCTGTCGGACATTCGCGTTCGCGCCAAGGAGAGCGCGGCGGCCATTGAACAAAATACCGGACTACTGAACCACCACGCTGCGGAGCTCGAGGAGACGACTCGTCTCATCGATTCCCTGGAGAAGGAGTTCACCTTCACGGCCTCCAAGATGGCAGCGATCACCAGTGCGACGGAATCTCAGGGTGACCAGCTCGACGTGGTCGCTTCCGGTGTGGCTGACGTCGAGCTGTCCACCGCGGCGTTGAACCAGTCCACCTCGAAGCTGGAGGCCACGGTGGAGCAAATCGTGAAAAGCCACGGAGCCATGTCGCAGATGCTCGGTTCTTCGAAGACCTCCAAAACCGTCGAAGAAACGGGTCTTTGAATCCGGGAGGGGTAGGTTCTCAAAAAAGTCGTGGCATATACCTTCCGCTCCTCGCGGAAACTCGAACATGGTCATTCGATCTTTCGTGGTATGACGACTCGAACAGTCCTCGTCGCTGCGGCACACGCCACGACTTTTTGAGTTGCCGGGAGGGGGGCTATGGCTCTGCGCTGGGCCTATTGAGCTTGCTCTTACGCACACCGTAAACGAAGTAGAGCAAAAGGCCCACGAACAGCCACAGCCCGAAGCGAATCCAGTTTTTCACCCCGAGCTCGGTCATCAGATAGCCGCAGGACACAAGGCCGAGCACTGGGATGAGCGAAAGGTTCTTAGTAAAGGAAAGCACGGCCAGCGCGGCAAAAAACACCCCGAAAACGGCCATCGGGATCTTGTGGAGCACATCCTTGGCGGTGAAGAACTCGGTCACGGCATCTGGCGCAAAGCCGCCCAAACCGAGGGCAGTGCAGAGGAACAGCGCGGGCACGATGAGCTTGCCGTTCACATACGGCAGGTGAAAGCGGCGCTTTGCCCCTTTGGGCTCACGATCATCTTCTAGAAACAGGGCGCCGCCACACACCAAGAGAAACGCGAAGAGCGTTCCGATGCTCGTCAGATCCGTCACCTCGGTCAGGTTGAGGAACAAGGAGGGAACAGCGACCACTATTCCGGTGAGGATCGTGGAGAACCACGGCGTGTGGAAGCGCGGATGGATCGCGGAAAAAATCGGAGGGAGCAGGCCGTCGCGGCTCATGGCCATCCAGATGCGCGGCTGGCCGATCTGGAACACGAGCAGTACGGTCGCCATGGCGATGACAGCGCTGATGGCGATGATTCCAGAGAGCCACGGCAGATTCGCCCCCTTGGGGCCGAAGACATAGGCCAAGGGATCGCCCACCGCGAGCTCCCGGTAACTGACCATGCCGGTCAGCACCAGGGCGATGAGGATGTAGAGAACCGTACAAATGATGAGCGAGGCGATCATCCCACGCGGCAGATCGCGCTGGGGGTCGCGGCACTCCTCTGCGGTCGTGGAGATGGCGTCAAAACCGATGTAGGCGAAAAAGACGCCCGAGACGCCCTGCATGACGCCGTGGAGGCCGTTGGGGGCAAAGGGGCTCCAGTTCTTGGGGTCGACGTAGAACGCACCAGCGACAATGACGAACAAGACGACGAGCACCTTGAGGGCGACCATCGCGTTGTTGGCGCGCTTGGACTCGCGAATGCCGATGTAGACGAGCGCGGTGATGACGGTTGTGATGAGGAGGGCAGGCAAGTCGCAGACAACGTGGAGAGAACCGAGAGTGGGTGCTGTGGTCCAAGCCGTGTAGGCGAGAAGCTGGGAGGAAAGGTCCGGGTTGGCCACGAGCTGTTCGAGCGTTTGTCCAAGCGCGAGCAAGGCGCTGATGCTCTCGAAGCCGCGCCAAGCGCTCAGGAAGTCCATGGTCAAGTACTCGGGAACCGGCAGCCCATAGCCAGCGAACAGTCCAGTGAAGTAGTCGCTCCAGGAGATGGCGACCGCGATGTTGCCGATGGCGTATTCCATCAGCAGGTCCCAGCCGATGATCCAGGCGACGAGCTCTCCGAGGGTGGCGTAGGTATAGGTGTAGGCCGAGCCGGCCACGGGAATGCGCGAGGCGAACTCGGCGTAGCACAGCGCGGAAAAGCCGCAGGCCACGGCGGTGAAGAGGAACAAGAACACGACAGCCGGCCCGCCAGCGTGCGAGGCCTGACCGATCATGGAAAAGATGCCCGCTCCGATGATCGCCGCCACTCCGAGGGCCGTCAGGTCCAAGGTGCCCAGCTCGCGGCGCAATCCACCCTCGTGCGTTGCGTCGCTCTCGCCGCTTTGCGCATCGCGACAGATCTGCTCGATGCTCTTTTTGCGCAGTAGATTTGCCATGTCTCGACCTCGCCAAGGCTCTTATCACAGCCCACGGGTCTTCGCGAAGCCACAATCCCCGCAAGCCAGTGTCCATCCCGGAATGGGATTTTCCGGCGTCCTTCGGAAAGCCGCGGACAGGCGTTGTATGAACCAGGTGTGGACCATTATGACGATGCCGGAACTTTGCAACGCGGGGCTGTTTTGTGGGAATAGTTGTTGAACATCGATTCTTGTTTGGATTGAACGATGCTAATGGAGTCGTTCATAAACGGATCCATGAACAAGGAGACGAAACGATGAAGCAATTTAGAGCACTCGCGATAATCGGCGCGATAGGGCTCGCCCTCGCTGCTGTGGGCTGCAAGCCCAAGTATCCTGTCTGCAAGAAGGACGCGCATTGCCACGAAGGCGAATACTGCATCAACGGTCAATGCCAACAGTGTCGCGGCGACGAGGACTGCGCGCAAGGGCAATCCTGCGCCTCCGGTGCTTGTCGGGAGGTCCAATCCTATTGCAAGCAAGACGGAGATTGCGCCAACGGACAGGTGTGCCGCAACAATCGATGCAGCCCGTGTCTCGCTTCTGCCGATTGCGCAGAAGGCCTGACCTGCATGGACGGAAGCTGCGGCAAGGCCGAATGCAAGACCGACGAAGACTGCCCAGCTGGTCTCGATTGCCTGGGGCACAGGTGCAAAGTCAAAGACGACAAGCCCATGGCCTCTGGAGAGTGCACGCTGCAGAGTGTTTTTTTCGAGTTCGATAATTCGGACCTGCCAGAAGCGCAGCGCCGCATCATCGAGCAAAACCGCGACTGCATGGAGAAGCTCGGCGGCAAGGTGAAGCTCGAAGGCCACTGCGATCCTCGAGGCACGACCGAGTACAACTTGAGCCTTGGAGACCGCCGCGCGCGCACCGTGGCGGGGCAGCTCAAGGTCCTAGGCGGGGATCCCGATCAGGTCAGCATCGTCTCCAAGGGCGAGGAGGATGCTGCAGGGACGAGCGAGGAAGATTGGGTCAAGGATCGCCGCGTGGATTTCAAGTGAGGTATCGATGATGATGTGCAAATGGCGGTTTCTCCTCCTGCTGCCCCTCGCGATGGGCACTGTCTCGTGTATTGCGCTCAAGAGAGATCTCGACGCGACCAATCGAGAGGTCACGCGTCTCGAAGGGCGTATCACCAAGGTCGAGTCAGAGACCTCGGCGGCCCGCGATGTTCTCACCGAGATGATCGGCAAGGCCCGGGCTCAAGTGGAGCAGCTCGAAGGTACATTGACCAAGGCCACTCGGGTGTTGGCGCGCAACTCGGCGGACTTCGGCGCCGAGATGGAGACCATCAAGGACCAGTTGCGCAAATTGGAAGGCCAGCTCGCCGAAATGAGCCACGGCATGCAGCAATCCGACGCCAAGTTCGATGCCACGACCAAAAAAATCGCTGCGGTCGCCGCCGCTGCCGGTCTCGATGTCCCGGTGGATGCGGAAAAGATCCCAGCAGACAAGGCCGCTCACCTGTCGGCTGTCAGAGACGCCTTCTCAACAGGACGCCACGGCGAAGTGCGCTCCTTGGGGCAAGCCTTCATCGATCGCTATCCCAAGGACAAGAACGCCGATGCCGTGCATTTGCTCATGGCCAAGGCGTACATCGAGCAGAAGCAATGGGCCAAGGCTCTCGGTGTGCTCGGCCGGTTCAACGAGAAGTACCCGAGCTCGGTGCTCAACCCCGAAGCGCTCTACGAAATGGCCCGCTGCTTTTACGAGCTAGGAGACTGCACCGACGCTCGAAGCCTCGTGGACGCCCTTCAATCGCGTCACGCCAAGAGCCCCTTTGCCGCCAAGGCCAAGACCCTCAGCGATCAAATGAAAAAAGACAAGAGCCGCTGCGCGTCTTGAAACGCTCTTCATTGTCGGCATCAGTCCATTTTCTCCAGATAACATAACAGGCGAGGAATTTGAGTTCTCAGAGAATCTCAGTACAATCCTCGCTGGCTTTTCTTTGGTCGCGGTGGTCGAATCCAAAGACCGGAGGTTGCGCATGGTCTCAAAAGACGAGGACAGTTTGTCGCGCAGGTCGGCAGAGGCGGACGAGGCGCTTCTCTCGCGCGTCAGTTATGACTTGCGCACACCTCTTTCGGGCATTACGGCCATGGTGAGCCTGCTTCTCGACACCGACCTCGGGCCTGAGCAAAGGGAGATGGCCGAGGTCATCAGCGATAGCGCCAGCGCGTTGCTCGCCGTGCTCGAGACGACGGTGGAGCAAGCTCAGGTGCGCTCAACGGACGAGCTCAACGAGACGGAGTTCGACCTGCGCACCATGGTCGAGGAGTTGTCCAATTTCCTGGCGCTCAAAGCCCATGACAAGGGACTTTCGTATTCGTGCCTCGTGCAGCCCGACGTGCCGGCCTTCGTGCGCGCTGATTCATCGCGGATAAGGCAGATCCTCATCGAGCTCATCGGCAACGCCATCAAGTTCACGACCAGCGGCGAGGTGGTTCTAAATGTCGTTGTCGAGAACGAAGAAGAGGACACGGTGTGGGTGCGCTTCTCGGTGAACGATACTGGGAGGGGCCTCTCGGCCAGCGAGCAAGCGTCTTTGTCGAACCCCCTCCTGCAGAAAACGCAGAGAGAAAGCGACGGCGGCGGGCTGTATTGGGCGCGCAAGTTCACCGCCGACGTCGGTGGTCAGATCGGCGCGGTCAGCGATGAGGGTAATGGAACGACGTTCTTTTTGGTCGTGCCTATCGTCAAGCTGCCGATTACGGACACGGGCGCGATTCGGCTCGCGGAATCGCTTCGCGGTCGAAGAGTGCTCGTGGCAGACCGTTCCGAGGCCGTACGCCGGCTCATCTGCGCTGCTCTTTCCCACTGGGGATGCGAGCCCAAGGCGGTCACCACTTCCGAGCAAGCGCTCGATTCGATGCGCTCGGCTGTGAGCGCTGGTACGCCTTACGCCGTGGTCATCGTCGATTCGGAGATCGGCGGTGTTACGGCAGAGGAGCTGTGCGTGGCAGTGCGCATGGACGACAGCCTAGACGAGACCGCGATGGTGCTCCTGGCACCCCTCGCTCGCCAGGCTCAAGCCGCGCGTTTAAAGAAAGTCGGCTTCCGGGGACACCTGTGCAAACCCGTGCGTCAAAGACTGCTCTACGATACCCTTGTGACCACGCTTCACGATAGACGCGCGGCCACGCGACAGGCACGACCATCCATTGCGACAGACTATTTTCTGACCCAGCTGGCGAACGGTCCGCGCGTGCTCGTCGCCGACGATCACATGGTCAGCCAGAAAGTGGCGCTGCGGCTCATGACTCGCCTCGGATGTCGAGTCACGGTCGTGGGGAGCGGCAGCGAAGCGGTCGAAGCATTGGCGAGCGCGTCGTCAGAAGAGCCTTTTGAGCTCGTTCTCATGGACCTGCAGATGCCAGGCATGGATGGACTCGAGACCGCGCGTCGGATCCGCAGCACCGAAAAGCCTGGTGTCATGCGTCTCCCCATCGTGGCCATGACCGCCCATGCCCTCGACAAGGATCGCTATGCTTGTCTCGAGGCGGGCATGGACGATTTTCTCGCCAAGCCCATCGATGTCGAGCAGCTCGGAGAGATCGTTACGCGCTGGACGGCGCGTCGCCGAAGGTAAAAACGAGTCTTGATGAGTGTTTACGAGCAGGGTCGCCGTTATCGGGCGGTTGCGCGAGCGACCGAGGTCTTCTGGCTGGCGATGAACGACAGATCGACCAGGGCGGTGGCGATCTCCTGGTCAGGTCCAAAGTCCCGGAGGAAGCTCTCGAAGAGAAACCGGGCCGAAATGAGCTCTCCCACCTCCGCCATGATTTGCCCGCAGTTCCACACAGCGTCTTTGTCGGAAGGGTCGAGGTCCCGGGCGATGCGGAAGTGACGAACAGCGCAGGCCCTGTCGCCGAGGTTCCAATAGGCGACACCGAGGTTGTTGTGGGCGCGCACATTGCTCGGCGAGATGCGCACCACTTCCTCGAAAGCCTCCACGGCCTCGGCCCGGCTGCCCACGTCCCAGAGCCAATGGCCACACTTGCACAACAGGTCGATACCCACATCGGCCTGTCGCCTCTTTCCCATGCTGGAGATGGCGCGTCGAGCCCATTGTCTCGCCATGGGTAAGATGAACTGCTCTGAAAAAGTCGATCCGTGGTTGTGGAGATCGTTGCGACGAGCCAGTGGCTGCTTTTCGGTCTTGCTACGAAGGGTCCATCGAGGTGGTTGCGTCTTGGCCACGGAAAGCCTCCTGATGTGCGCTAGGAGCCGCTTCATGTGGAGCTCTTTGCAAGGGGTGTTCCAGGGGGATTGCGAATGGCATATTCAAAGATATCAGTATGTTAGACAATTTGCGGCGCGTCAGAAATACGGCGGTTGGCGGGTTCTTTTGACGCTGGGGGATGAGGTTGTTGGCTTATTGGGTGGATTTTCCTCTTCTTTTTTGTCTTCGCAAAAATTGCTGCGAAATAATCTGCGGTCAGGAGACGTACCCTGGACGTGATTACGAACGCGCTCATGCTCGGAACTGTGGAACAAGCACCGGCGAGGTTGGTCGTCGCTCCAGAACCATCAGTGGTCGACCCTGTGGTCAGCTCGGCAATGGCCGGCGATCCAGTGGCTTTCCGCGCAGTGGTCCAGCGCTATGGCCAGGCAGTGTACGGCCTGTGCAGAAGGTATCTCGGCGAGGCCGAGGGCGAGGACGTGGCTCAGGAGACCTTCCTTCGAGCCTTCTTGAACAAAGAAAAATTCGATACCAGCCGGCCGATTCTTCCATGGCTTCTCACCATCGCCCGACGTCTATGCCTGAATCGCCTGCGCAGTCGTGGCCATGCGCCGACGGTCTGCCTGGACGAGGTGTCTATCGGCGAGACCGGCAAAGACCCTGAGTGCCTCGCTTCGTCGCGGCAGTCTCTCGATATCGTTTCTCAGGGATTGTCCCTTTTGCCAGAAGGGCAAAGAGAGGTGCTGTCCATGTATCACGTCGAGGGCATGTCCTACCAACAGTGCGCGCAGGCGCTGGAAGTCCCCATCGGCACGATCATGACGTGGTTGCATCGGGGCCGCGCCAGGCTGCGGGCCTTGCTCGAAGCAAAGGATAAGGTGACATCATGAGTGAGCACCTACAACAGGCGAGGCTCTTGGAGCTCGGTTTGGGAGAGGCTCCAAGCAGCTCCGAGCAGGCCCATCTCGCCGCGTGCTCTTCGTGCCGCACGCTCGTGACCGAGGAGCTCGAGCTGGGAGCGCTTATCGCTTCTGCTTCAACGGTCGTCTTGCCGGACCAGTTCGTCCATCGAACAGCAGCGCGGTTCGAACAGGCACTCGCCTGGCGGAGATTCGCGGCCGTCTTCTTTGTCCTCATGTTCTCCTGTGCGCCAGGCGGGGTGCTCGTGTGGCTGTTGGCTGTGCGCTTCCATCGCGTGCTCGATTGGATGCTCGACCTCGTTACGGCCACCTCGGCGGTGTTGCGGGCCTCATCCGCTCTGGCCACGACGTTGCCCATGACCACCGCCTTGGTGCTCTTCTGCATGATCGTGACCTGCTTGCTCAGCGCGTACGCGCTCAACCTCATGGTCCGCAGATCGGTTCCTGTGAAATACCGCGCCACGGCGCGGGTACATTAAAGCAGATGGATTGCGCCGGGTGAGCCTGGCGAAAAGTAAGGAGAAGTGAACATGAAAGCTCAACGACGAACCACGACTATGTACGGCGTCCTCTGGCTCTTGGTCGCGCTCTTTGGCTCTTCCCTGGCCATGGCGCAGCAAGTGATGCCGCCCACCATACCCCCACCGCTGCGCCCCAAGCCCCAGCAGCCCATTGTGATTGGGCCTCCGCTTCAAGCCGAGGCCGAGGAGTCCGAGGCCGAAGCGACTCCTCCTGTCGAGCGGGAGTCGAGGCTCAAGGGTGGAGAGGGTTCCTGGCGTCAAAAAAAGGTGACCTTGGCCGTCGAGAACGCACCGGTCGCCGAGGCGCTCACGAGCGTCGCAAAACAGGCTGGGCTCGGTATCGCCATCGCCAGCGGAGAGGCGTCCAGCAAACGCCTCACCCTCTCAGTGTTCAAGCAAGACGCTGCCGACGTGATCGACCTGGTCCTCGAGCTCGGAGATCTGCGCGCCGAGCTGCGTGGAGGCATCCTCTACGTGATGAACCCAGAGCCCGAATCCCAGGTTGCGCCGCAGCTCGGGGCCCAGCCCGCAAGGGATCCGGGCTTGGCCGGGGAGAACGCGCAAGACAGCGAGAGTGCCGACGATGACTCCGGGCACGGCAAGCACAGAGGCTGGCACCATGACACCGACATCGATAGGGCTGAGCGAGTTCTCATCGGCAAGCCCGTGCGCGTGGAGGCTGGTGAGGTGGTGAAAGGCGTCGTCAGCGTCGGCGGGACGGTCACCGTGGTCGGACATGTCCAAGGAGACGCGGTCTCGGTGGGCGGCTCGGTCATCGTCGAGCCCACGGGCATTGTCGATGGCGAGGCCGTGGCCATTGGAGGCTCCCTCGAGATTAAGCCGGGCGGAAAGGTCATGGGCGATCAGGTCAGCGTGGGGATTCCGTTCATCAGTTCCACCAAGGGTGAGAAAGAAGACGAGAGCTCTTCGGCGCCCATGTGGCTCCTTCCGGGCGTGCTCGGCGCGTTCACGGTCATGGGCATACTCGGTTTGCTGCTGCGGGCAGCGGCTATCCTCATCGCGGCGTTGCTGGCGCTATTCCTCGCCCCGCGGCGAGTCGAGATCGTGCGCGGCTATCTCACCAGCAACACGGGGTTCTCCTTTTTCGGCGGCTTGCTCATGTACTGCTTGGGCATTCCGCTCATCATCATCCTTGCGCTGACGCTGATCGGCATTCCCCTGGCCCTGCTCGTCATCGTCGCCCTGTTCGTGTGCGCGGTGCTCGGCATGGCGAGCTTTCTGGTGTGGCTCGGCGAGCGCATTCCCTACTTCCGCGGCAGGTCGCAGGTCTGGGCGCTGCTCGTGGGCGCCGGGATCCTCGCTGCCGTGAGCGCGATCCCCGTCGTCGGCTGCATCTTGCAGGTCGTGATCGTCCTCGCTGCCTCGGGAGCCGCCCTGCTCAGCCGCTTCGGAAACCGGACAGAGTCGGCTCCCCCTCTGTGAGCACTTGCTCATCTTGTTCATCATCGAGCGCTTTTGGGAAAAGAGTCGGTTGCGGGACCAAACGATCCAGCAGCACCGCTTCGCACGGCACACCGTCGGCGAGCGGGGCGTTCAAGATGACATAGCCCTCGGCCGCGCCCACATGGCGACCGCTGAACGAGCTGCGCAGCTGGGTCGCGCGCACCTTGAGATCTCGTCTCTCCTCTTCGATGCGCAGAGGCACGAGGCATGGGTAGGGGTAGGCGATGGTCGGCGGTTCCACAAAGGTCACGAGGCGTTTGTGGGTTTTTAGGCCCGTCATCGCGGCGAGCACATCTGGGAGAAATGCGTACGCTGTGAGCACGGTCTTGAAGAACACGTCGGGCATCACCAAGGTGGGCGTATGGCCAAAGCGGGCAATGCCCAGGTGCTTGCACGGATGTAGGTCGAGCTTCCAGGCAAGGGGCTCGAACCCCGCTTTGGGCTCGGAAAACAGCGCCTTGAGCTCCGCGTACCGACCTGGCTGCTCATCCGAAATCAAAAGGAGGAGATCGTCCTCGCTTTGCAGGTCGCGCAGGTGGCTCGCCTGCGACAGAAAGCTCGTCTCGCCCTCCACATCGCAAAAGGCGGTCGCAAATCCGCGCAAGAAGGATGTGACCGCGCAGCATGCCGGGGCTGTGTCGAGCATCGCGAATCGAATTCGAGGTCGCCGTCTGACTCGGATGGACTCGATGCCAAACCAGGCGAGCTGGGCGATGTGTCGGTGATCGAGCACCGCACCATCTTGTACGACGATGTCTCCTGCCTCGTACTCGCTTCCGGCTCGTACGATGCTCGGGCGCCGACTGTCGACTCCTTGCGCGAAGCTTTCGAACGGACCGGCTGGGTCGTATTCCTCGACAGGCACCACAGCCACGGCCCAGTCAGGAACCACCTCTCCGGTTCGCAAGTAGAGCCGCTGCGAGGGATCCCTCAACCGGTCGATGGCAAAACCGTCCCGCATCGACAGATTTTCTCTGGGAAACCCGAGGGGCGCGAGCACTGAGCCGGCCACGACGCGCCGCTGCGCCACGGCCACGCTGATATCTTCCTCGGGCAAGGGACAGGACATGTGTTGGAGCAAAAGGTCGAGGGCTGTTTCGCGAGAGGGTTTGTAAAGGGGCATGGCCAGGAGCATACGGCAGGTCGTAAGAACCTGGCAAAGACAACCGCGAGATGAGACGGCTTTGATTCGCAAGGGGCAGTTAGGCCTTCATCATAAGTGGGCAGAGAGGCACGGGGCGATGCCCGTAAAAAAAGGTTGCGACTATCGACAATACGTCCAACGGGGTCTACCCATTACAACATGAACTACTCGCCGGTTCGTTTTTACAGAAAAGGCCAAAACTGCGATGCGTAATCCACAAGCACTGCTATTGGTTCTGGCCGTGGGCCTAGGTGGGTGTTCGCTTATCGTCGAGGGTGGATCCCCTGGCGGTACGGACGACCCGAGCGACTCGTGGGGTGAGGATACTGGCGAAACAGACACGGAAGTGACCACGGGCCCGACGACAGACCAGACAGACACGGAAGTGACCACGGGCCCGACGACAGACCAGACAGACACGGAAGTGACCACGATCCCGACGACGGACGAGACAGATCCTTCGAACACGGACACCGTGAAAGTGCTGGCGTTCAGCATCAACGATCCAAAAGATAGATACACTGCGAGTCGCAACGTGCAGCTTTTTTCCGAGGTGGGGAACGCGCGATGGATGCGCCTGCGCAACGAGAACGATTGGTGGTCGAATTGGGAGCCTTTCCAAAAAATCCGCGCTTGGGAACTGATGGGGCCAGAGGGAAGCCTCGAAGTCACGGCCGAGTTCCGCTTTGCCGTGGGCAGCCCGATTGCGACTGCGAAGGACAGCATCGTGCTGGACCTCACTGGTCCCAAGGCGCCGACCGTGGAACGAGAGGGTCCGTTTTACACGAACAATCAGAACCCATTCTTCGTTTGGACGAGCAATGGCGGTGGTATGGGCGAATACCGAGCCACGGTGGATATCGAAGATTTTACCTCCACTGAGGTACTCTATACCACAGCCACGAGAGCGCCGATGCCCACGCTCGGGCACGGCCTCCATACGGTGTTTGTGCAAGAGCAAGACGAGGCTGGCAATTGGAGTGAATCTGGCCTTCAAACCGTGTTCGTCGACCTGCTCGGGCCAACGTACCAATCCTTTGAAATAGAGACCTCGATGGGCATGTTCTGCACCTACACCGCAGAGAACCCTGTGAGGGTTTCGATGGCTTTTGATGACGTCGATGCCGGCATGGAGCAGATGCAAACCAGATTCGAACACAGGGAGTGGTCGGATTGGCAGCCCTACGCTTCGAGCTTCACCTGGGATCTGTCCCCACCCCCCGAATGGAAGGCCATCGAGGTCAATGTGAGGGACGCGGCCGGCAATATCAGCTATGTCAGCTCAGGCATTTATCGAGACGATGTCTATGAACGCTGCATGG
>JALOQD010000034.1 GCA_025453525.1 Myxococcota bacterium | reverse complement strand
CTGAGGGCGGATCGGCGAGCTCAGGCAGATACAATTGGAGAAGCGAGCGCATCACCTCTTCGTCGAGCGGCTCGAGATTGAGCCGCACAACAGTGGGATTGTCCGTGATGCTATTGACCGCAGGCCGTCCGCCTATAATGACGGAAAGGGGCACGTTCTCGAGGCGTACCAGGGCGCCGAGCAGAACGCGAATCGCCTCGGGAGAGGCCTTGTGCAAATCGTCGAAGAACAACACCGCCGGGCCTTCCACTAGATCCGCTGCGAGGAAGCGAGCAAGGGCCTCTTCCAGCTTCGGCTCGAGGGATTGCGGATTGGACTCGACGAACCGCAAGACCGGGCTTTGAGGGAAGGAAACGCCAGCCATGTAGCCGAGCAGATGCGCGGTCTCGGTCACGAGCACCGCGGACTCGCTGCCCAGGATCTTGCCCACTTGATTGGTGAGCCGCAAGCGGCTCGCCAACGGGTCTGCCTCGTTGTTGATCTCAAAACGTTGGCGCAGCAGGCCTCGCATCGGCCCGAGGGGCTCACCGCGCTCCCGGCACGCCACATAATGAACTCGAGAGGTATGCACCTTTCGACAGATCCGGCGGCTGAACGTACGCAGCAGCTTGGTGGTTCCCATGCCGGCCTCGCCGCTGACGATGGCGCCGCCGACGCGTTTCATCTCGAGGCACACATCCACGCAGTCTTCGAGAACCTGGAGCTCGGCTAGGCGTCCGACAATGTCGGTGCCCGCCTTGAGGAGCACCTGGCTGACCTCCGAATCGCCGCTCGGCTGGGCGTCGGTCTTGGGCAAGGGCGCGCCGCACTCGGGGCAAAAGAAGTCGTCATTGCCGGCTGTGGTGCCGCAGGCCACGCAAGAGGAAGGCGAGGCCATGCGTCCGGCGCTCGCGCACACGACGCACAGTGTTTGGGCTGGCGCCACGGGGACTCCGCAGCGAGCACAGCTCGATAAACGGTCCTTATCCATCATGCTCATCCTCGCAAAATACCGACAAACTGTCACCGAAGCGCCACGAACGCGCTGTTTGCACGGTCATTGTCTGTCATGCTTAAGGGGCATCCTAGTGCCGGCCCGCCACAGTGGCAAGCAACAATCTCAACGAGTCGGGTGAGGGGACATCTCGTTTCGCGGCCGGCTTCGTGCTATGGCTTGAAACATGGACGGACGAATCGCCTTCCGCGCCCGTAGCGCCGTGCTCGTCGTGCTCGCCGCACCCTGGCTGTGCTCTGGCATCGCGTCGGCCGAGGACTCGAAAGAACCTGCTCCGGCGCAAGACGAAAGCACTGGTGAGCCCAATCTCGTACCCCCGGTCCTCGAAGAATACATAAAGGCCGACTACCCCGAAGAGGCACTTGCCGCCGGGATCGAGGCCGCGGTGCTCGCCGAGATCGATGTCGATGAATCGGGACTCGTCACGGACGTCCGGGTCAAGGAGCCGGCTGGCCAGGGCTTCGATGAAGCTGCGGTGGCGGCCATGAGTCGATTCGTGTTCCGCCCTGCCCTGCTGGGGCAGACGCCGATCGCGGCCACGGTATTGTACAGGTACACCTTTTTCCTCTCAGAGCCGAGCACGGCCTCCACGGGGCAGGCTCAGGCAGAGCCCGCGGCCGCTCATCTCCTCGGGCGCGTGGAAACCATGGAGAGTGCGCCACTGCCTGGGGCCAAGGTCTCGGTGGTGCGGCTGTCTGGACAGGGCGAAATGCCAACCGCCGGATGCACAGGCGAGCCCCCGCCGTTTTCTCTGACCGCGCAAGGCGCGTTTGAAGCTGCAAAGCTGTGTCCGGGCACGTATTCCGTCGATGTGGTGGCCGATGGTTACAAAACGTACTCCACGGTAGAGGAGCTCAACGACGGAGAGACCAGGGAGGTTCTGTATCGCCTCGAGCTCGAGAGCTCGATCTACGAGGCCGTGGTGCGAGGCCGCAAGCCGCCGCGCGAGGTGACTCGGCGCGAGATCTCTCGGCGCGAAATCACCCGCATCCCTGGAACCGGAGGCGATGCGTTGCGCGCCGTGCAGAACATGCCGGGCATGGCGCGAGCTGCGGGGATCAGCGGCGCGCTGATCGTTCGCGGTTCCTCTCCTGGGGATTCTCGATACTTCTTCGATGAGCTGACGACACCGCTGCTCTACCACTTCGGCGGCCTGACATCGATCATCAACTCCGACCTGCTGGAGCGCATCGACTTTTTCCCAGGGAACTATGACGTGAGATACAGTGGAGCCACGGGCGGCATTGTCGAGGTCACGCCCCGCGCGCCAGCCACGGATCGCTTTCACGCCTATCTCGACCTCGATTTGTGGGATGCCGGCGCCCTCGTCGAGACGCCCATCGGCGAGCACTTCTCTGTGGCTGTCTCAGGGCGACGCAGCTACATCGATTTGCTTCTCAATGCCATGGTGCCCGACAGCGGCGGTGGGTTCTCGTTCGTGGTCGCGCCCCGGTATTACGACTATCAGCTGATCGCAGACTACCACCCCTCCAAGAAGAACAATGTCCGCCTGTTTTGCTACGGGTCGTCGGACAAGCTCGTGTTCGTGACCGGCGAGGACGTGGGCGAAAACCCCAACTTCAGCGGAAGATTCAACTTTGGCGTGCAGTTCCACCAACTCCAACTCCGATACGACCACCGTTTTTCCAAGGGCGTGACCAACAGCCTCAACGTAGGTTCTGGCATCTGGTTGACCGACGCCAGCTTTGGCCCTCAAATGACCCTCGACTGGACCACAGTGCCGATCATGGGGCGCAACGAGCTGGAAATCGATGTGAAGAAGCACGCCACGGTTCGGGTCGGTTTCGACGTCGAGGCATACTGGAATCGATATACTTTCCGCGCTCCAGACATCTTCGCGGTCGAAGGCGAATCGTTCGGCGATGTCACTGGCAAAGAGGACTTGATCGAGACCACGGCCAAACGCTGGGAGCTTCGGCCTGGTTGGTACGCACAGCTCGAGCTGCGGCCCATCGAACCCCTGCGGCTGATCGCCGGCGTGCGAGTGGACTACTACACCGTGATCAACGAGCTGGGGCTCGATCCGCGGCTCGTGGCCCGCTGGGAAATCGTCCCCGGTACGACGCTCAAGGGTGGGCTCGGTCTATTCCACCAATATCCAGGCGACTCTGTGGAGACCCTGGGGGACTTCGGCAATCCCAACCTCGAGCTCGTCAGCGCTGTGCACTATTCCTTGGGTGCCGAGCAGCGGCTCTGGGAGAACATCGAGGTCGGTGTCGAGGGGTTCTACAAAGACTTGTCCAACCTCGTGGTTTCATCGCAGGCCCTGGTGAAGGGCCAGCCAGAGCGCTACAGCAACGAGGGAACGGGCAAGGTGTACGGCCTCGAGTTCTTGATTAAGCACCGGCCCACGGACCGCTTTTTCGGCTGGATTTCGTACACGCTGATGCGGTCCAAGCGCGTGGACCATCCGGGGGATGCAGAGCGCTTGTTCGATTTTGACCAGACCCACATCCTCACCATCGTGGCGAGCGCAGTGCTCGGTCGCGGCTGGGAGGCAGGTCTGCGATTTCGGCTCGCCTCGGGCAACCCCGACACTCCGGTCGTCGGCTCGGTGTACGATGCGGACGCGGATATCTACATGCCCGTCTACGGCAGGGTCAACTCCGAAAGGCTGCCCATGTTTCACCAGCTCGATTTGCGCGTGGACAAGAACTGGAAGCTGAAACACCTCAAGGTCGTGGTCTATGTGGACGTGCAGAACATTTACAACCAAAAGAACCCCGAGGGCTACGACTACCAGTACGATTACTCGCACCGCGTCTACTTCAGAGGTTTGCCTCTCGTGCCGAGTCTCGGCCTCAAGCTGGAATATTAGCGCGAGACACCCTGTCAGCGGCGCGCCGTTCTTCGATAGGCCTATAGCATCCCGGCCCGCAAGAGACGTATAGTAGGCGCCAAGTGAGGACTTTCAAATGATGAACATCGACACACTCGACGCTCAAACCCGTGCGATTCTCTCAGAAAATCACTTTGCCACCCTGCCTTTCGAGCGACTCGCCCGCGAGCTCGCAGAAGGCCGACTCGATCCTGGCTCCAACCGTCTCGACGGCCCGGTGCAGATGTTGCCGACTGCACAGCTGCGGCCGTTGCCCGAGCAACCCAGCGGCGCCTATGATCGACTGTCGCTCATCGGTCGACGGGCCATCGAGGCAGGCCGGGTTGGCGCCGTGGTGCTCAATGGCGGCATGGCCACAAGGTTTGGCGGAACAGCCAAAGGCGTGGCCCGGGCTTTTACCAACAGGTCGTTTCTCGACCTGAAGTTGTCACAGATTAAGGCCGCTGGACAAGGGCGTGTGCCAGCCCTGCTCATGAACAGTTTCTCCACGGACGCGGTGACGCGCCAGCACCTCGAAGAGCTGCGACTCGACCTCGATGTGCGCTGCTTCACTCAAATGGTGTCCCTGCGGCTCACCGAGAGAGGCGAGCTGTTTCTCGGAAAGGACGGCAAGCCGTCGCTGCACGCGCCAGGGCATGGCGACTTTCCCTATGCGCTCGCGGCGAGCGGACAGTTGGCGCGCTTCATAGAGAGCGGAGGCGAGTACCTCACCCTGTCCAACGTCGACAACCTCGGGGCGAGTCTCGATCCCGCGGTGATCGGCGCACATATCGACGGCGGGAGGCCGATGACCGTCGAGCTCGTGGACACCTGGCCCGGAGATGTGGGCGGCTTTCCGGCGATCGTGAACGGGAAGGCCACCATCGTCGAGGCGTTTCGTGCGCCGCAGGGCGTCGATCCCGGCAGCTCGCCGGTCTTCAACACCAACACGTTCGTGTTCGACGCGGCAGCGCTGCGCGTGGAGGCGGAGCTGTCTTGGTTCGCCGTTCTCAAAAACGTCGAAGGCAGAAAAGCCGTGCAGTTCGAGCGCCTCGTGGGCCAGCTCGCCGACTTCGTCCCCGTGACCTGGCTCAAGGTACCGCGAAGCGGCGGGCACAGCCGCTTCGTGCCCATCAAGCTGCCGACGGATCTCGAGACCAGCGCACAGCTGCTACACGAGGTGCTCACCAGGCAAGGCGTGCTCTAGTGCGCCGAGCTGCTTGGCTCGCCGCGCTCTTGATGGCCATATTCGGCTGTCGCACGGAATCGCTCACTCAGCCGTGCCGGGTCGAAGCCGAAATGGTGTTGTCCATTGCCGCACAGTCGCCGCGGGACGTGGTCGTCACCGCGACTGCCTTCGGGTTTTTTGCCGCCTGGGCTGAGCAGGACCGCACGTTCGCCGTGCCTCTCGACGAACTTGGCGCACCAACGCGCGTTCCCTTCGAGATCTCTCTCTCGAGCGATCCGCTTTCGCCGTCGGGAGAAGGAAACAAGGCCCTCTGGACGAGCCCCCCTTCGAGCGAGCTCTCCGCAGAAGCCTTGTCGCTCGCTCCCCTTTCGGGCGGTGCTGTGCTCGGCGCGCTCGTCCCCGGCGATCCAGGCGCCGCCTACCTGTGCCTCCTAACCGAGGGTGGGCAAGGCCCCTTGCTGCGCCTCGGAGAAGCAGGTCCCAATGCCACGAACATCGATGTCGTGGCGACCGCCGAATCGCGGCTCGTCGCAGCCTGGCACATGGGAAAGGACGACACGTCGGAAATCGCCCTAGCCAGCGCCGCATGGAAGGAAGATCGATTGGATCTTTTGGCCGCTCGGCCGCTCGGGCGCGACCGGACCTCCATTTCTCCGGCGCTTGCCGCAAGCCCCAGCGGCGGAGTGCTGCTCGCCTTTGCCGAGGTGTCTCTGGGCGCGACGCCATCGGTCGTCGTGCAAGCCCAATGGCTCGGGACAGACCTCGCAAGTGGACAGGCGCATGCCGTGGCTCGCGGAACCTATCTCCACCCCACCGTGGACGTCGTCGCCACAGAAGGCGGTTATGCTCTCGTGTACCGCGACGACGCGGACGACGACGATGTTCCCGAATACTACCATGTGTCTATCGGTCTCGACGGCAGTGCCCAAACAGCGCCGGCGCGCATCTCAAAGGCCGACGCTTTCGTGGGGCCCAGGCTCGCCACACAGGACGACCTCCTAGTGGCAGCCGCTATTCGCTCCTTCCAACGCAACCTTCTGGTTGGCCTGAACCGGTTCGATAAGCACGGTCGCAAGGTCGGAGGTGAGCTGCAAATCTACGCTGACAAAACCGACTTCGTGCGCGCTGACGTCGCTCGGGGCGAGGGCTTCTTGCTTCTCGCGTACGGCGAAGACCGAGATGGCAGTGGCAGGGTGCTGGCCAGTCGGGTCCGGTGCAAACCATGAAACCCTTTTCCACTGCCAAGAGGCCCTTGCACATCGAGGGTGCAAGGGCACCAAAGGGGAGCCTGCTTTCCTCGCTGCCGCGAACGTTCTGGGTCGCCAATGTCATGGAGTTGTTCGAGCGCGGCGCCTACTACGGTATGAACGCGCTGCTAGGGCGATATCTGACGGACAAAGTCGGTGGAGGTCTGGGTTTTGCCGAAAGCCAAGCCGGCCTTCTCCAGAGCGTCGTCTACGCCGCGACTTACGTGATCCCCATCCTGGGAGGCGCTCTCGCCGATCGCTACGGTTATCGTCGCTTGCTGCTCGTCGCGTTCAGCTTGCTCTCCTGCGGCTACTTTCTCGCCGGCGAAGTGACGAGCTATGGCGCACTCCTTTTGTCCCTTCTCGTCATGGCCACGGGATCTGGGCTCTTCAAGCCGATCATCTCCGGCACCATTGCCCGCACCACGGACGAACGCTCGAGCGGTTTTGGTTTTGGTGTGTACTACTGGATGATCAACATCGGAGCGACCCTCGCACCGCTCATCGCCGGCTACCTGCGCGGATTTTCCTACAGGTACGTCTTCGCCGCGAGCGCCGCCTATTGCGGCGCCATGCTGCTGCCCACTCTCTTCCTCTACAAAGATCCGCCTCGCCCAGCTTCTACCAAGTCTCTGGCCGAGGTGCTCCGAGGAGCGCTCCTGGTGTTGTCCGACGCGCGGTTCATTTTGCTCATCTTCGTCTACTCCTGCTTCTGGATTCTGTACTTCCAGAACTTCGGCACCGTGCTGTGGTATCTGCGCGACTTTGTCGATCCAACGCCGGCCAATCGCCTGCTCGCGCCGCTCGGTCTGTCCTTTGACGCGGAGTTCGTGACGATCATCAGCGCCGGCACCATTGTGCTCCTGCAGATTCCCGTGGGGCTCGCGGTGAAAAAGCTCTTGCCCCTGCCCACGATGATCGCGGGCGTGGCCATAGGCGCCTGCGGTTTTGCGTTCCTCGCTCTGTCGAGCCATGTGGGCATCTTCGCTTTGGGCATCGCCGTGTTCGCCCTGGGTGAGATGACCTGTCACCCCAAGTACTACGCCTACATCGGCAGGGTCGCCCCAGAAGCCGACAAGGCCACGTACATGGGCTATGCGTTCTTGTACGGCGTCATCGGATCCCTCATCGGCTCCAACCTCGGGGGAGAGCTCTATGGGAGAATACTCACGCCCATCGTCGGCCACCCTGGCGCCTCGACTTCGGCGCGCGGGTTCTGGACTGGCTTTGCGCTGACGGGATTCATCACAGCTGGGTCTTTGTTCGTCTACGATCGCTTGTTCGGAAAGGACACAGCCGTCACAAGGCGCAGAGCGCGGCAGGTGATGATTGGCCTTTACGGAGGTCTCGTCCTCGGAGCTCCGGCCATGCTCGTGTTCCTCGCTCGTCATGCCGAGGCCGATCTGCCAGCCAAGACCCTTATCCAATGCAGCATCATGTTGGCGCTCGGCGTGTTTGGGCTTTGGACACTGCTGCGAAAGGCGCGCGAAAAGGGCCTTTCTTAAAAGCGAGCCAGAACCCGTGCACTAAAAGTGGGTGGTGTTCCTATCGAGGCGGCTGCGCCGGAGAGCGCGCGGCAGTGGGGGAGGTCACCTTGGGCACCATGAGCCGCGCGGCCGCAGCTCCTCCCAAGAACCCAAACAGATGACCCTCCCAAGAGATGCCCGACTCGCCAGGCAGCACGCCCCAGATCATTCCGCCATAGAGGATGGCAGCCACGAGGGACAAGGCAATGGCTTGCGCCGACCGCTGCACCAGGGCATCGGTCAGCAAAAAGCCGAGGTATCCGAACACCAGACCGCTGGCTCCGATGTGCACAGAGTCCGACGAGGCGATGAGCCATGTGCCGAGTCCTCCGAGGATCCAAGCGCAGGCTGTGGCAAGGGCGAAGCGCTTGAGGCCGGCCAGCATGCTCAACCAGGCAAGGATGAGCAGCGGCAGGGTATTGGCCGTGACATGGGTGAAGCTCCCATGGAGCAGCGGCGCCAGAAGGACACCGACGAGGCCATGAACCGTACGCGGTGCAATGCCGAGCTGATTGAGCGCACCGGACAAGAGGCCCAAGTTGACCAAGGAGATGAGCCAGAAAGCGGCGAGCATCATCCCGAGCACGGCTCCTTGCTGCTGAGCGCTCTTCAAGATGCTGGCAAAACGTTCTTTATTCATGTGGTCTCTCCTCATGTCCGACCTTCTCCCTAACGATGGCCGCATCGCAGGGCGATGACAAGTCGGCTGCGCTGTTCCAAAGGGGGACAGCAAATGCGCGAAGAGGGCAAGCGTTTCGCGCACTCGACCGCACGAAATTTCTATTTTCGCTCTATATTCTACTTTCAATCCCTTTTTTGTTGTTTGGCTTTTACCTTATCGGCTTATAATGGAGCCGGTCTTTGACAGTGGCCATATTTACCTGAAGGAGAGCCTCTCATGCTGAATCGAAAAAAACTGAGCTTGTGCTTGGGATTCCTGGCAACCGCCTCGCTTGTGGGCGCGTGCGACGAACCTTCCGCGCCGCAGACGTCCACCACGAATGACGACATCAATGTTGAGGACACTGACGCGCAGAACAAGACGGATTTCCTCCGCAGCGCTGCCGGGCGCTATGGCCATTACGACATCGTGACTTATTTGGCAGACATGGGCGACATGGGCCTCCTTGAAAACCTCATTATTTCCTATGGATTCACAAGTCTCGACTGGGAAGATGGCAAGCTCATCGCCACCGACCGGTTCTGTTTTTCGGAGCACCTCTCGAATCAACCTTTCACCTCTACTGTATCCGATGCATTCACCCAGGCCATCGTGCCCAAAAGCGCACAGATGGAAGCGCGGCGGGACGACGAGGGCGGGCTCTACTTATGGAGGCCTCGGACTCCCACCTTGCTCGGCATCGAGTATGAAGATAGTGAGAACACCCCTCTACCCAAGTCCATCGCCCCCGACGATCCGCGGCTCGTCGATCACGACCTCGATGGCAAGCCAGGGGTGACGGCACACATCGATATGTCAGGTACGCCAGAGGAAATATATATCGCGCGTCGCGAGATATTTGAGTTCGAAATACGCCCGGCCGACAAGGGCGTCTTGGAGGGCGTGGTGCACGACAGCAGCGAGCAGGTGGTCATCGACGCCACCAACCCGATCCTGAAAATCCAATTGGAATGGTTACAGGATGAAGATTTGTCCAGGAGCCCCATCTTGCTCGTGCCTGTGGACGACAGCTACGACTGCGAAAAGCTCAAGGCTGAGCGAGACGCTCTGTTCCCGCCCAATCCGACAGTAGGGCCGTAGATTCTCGTTTTCGGGGTTCGAGTCCTTCCGTCACAAAAACTATCAGAGCATCGAGACTGGATCCATGTCGAGCGATACTCGCACTCCAGCGCTAGGCCCCTCGATGAAGGGCAGCACTGGCTCGAGCGCCCGTCGCAGGATGTCGTGGGTCGGCCCGCGCAGCAGCAGACGATGGCGATGTTGGCCTTGCACCATGGCGATGGGGGCCGGTGCAGGACCCAGAATGTCGAGGTCGGAAAGACCTAGTTTTGTCTTGACGTCCCGCAACTGCGCGCACAGACGCCCGGCGGTGTCTTCCACCTTGGCTTCATCGGCGCTCGACAGCCGCAGCGCGGCGAGCCTGCCAAACGGCGGATAGCGCAGCTCCTCCCGAAATCTCGCTTCCGACCGCACAAAGGCGTGGTAGTCATGTCGGCTCGCGGCGACGATAGCGGGATGCTCCGGACTATAGGTCTGCACCATCGCCGCGCCCGCCTTGCCGCTTCGACCAGCCCTGCCAGCCACCTGGGTCAAAAGCTGGAAGGTGCGCTCGGCCGCACGGAAGTCCGGCATGTGCAAGCCCACGTCTGCTGCCAACACACCGACGAGCGTGACATTGGGGAAGTCATGACCCTTGGTGACCATTTGCGTGCCAACGAGGATATCGATCTCGCCGCTGCGCAGCCGTTCCAGTACGCCTTCGATGTCTCTGCCACTGGCCACATCCCGATCGAGACGAGCCACCCTTGCCCTGGGGAAGAGCTCGGCGAGGACGCTCTCAGCCTTCTGCGTTCCCGCGCCCACGGGTTCCAGAGCTTGCGCGCCGCATTCTGGGCAATGGAGCGGCACCTCTCTCCTTTGACCGCAGTAGTGGCACACCAGTCCCACGGGTTTGCGGTGGTAGGTCAGGCTGACGGCACAGGCCGTGCAACGCGGCAGCTTGCCGCAGGAGCGGCACAGGAGCGCTGGCGAATAGCCTCTGCGGTTGAGGAACAAGATAATCTGCTCACCTCTCTGCAAGACCTGGCCCATGGCGGAAAACAGCGGTTGCGAGATGAGCTGCTGACCTCCTGGACCGCTGCGGTGCTTCGTTAGGTCGACGATGACCACCTCGGGCAAGGCTTGTGCGGTCGCCCGCTTTTCGAGGCGCAGCAGGGTCAGCTTGCCCGTGTGGGCGTTGCGGAAAGACTCGAGGGACGGCGTCGCCGAGCCGAGCACCGCGGCGGCGCCGGCCCTCGCAGCGCGCAGCAGCGCCAAGTCCCGGGCGTTGTAGTGAAAGCCGCGCTCCTGCTTGAACGAACCATCGTGCTCCTCGTCGACGATGACGATGCCGAGATTCTCGACAGGCGCAAACACCGCGGAGCGAACGCCGATCGCCACCTTGACGTCCGCGCAGCGCAGGAGGCGCCACTGATCGCCGCGCTCCCTGGGGGTCATGGCCGAATGCACCACTGCCAGAGCGTCGCCGAACCTACTGCGGTAACGGGTGACCAGCTGCGGCGTCAGGGCGATTTCAGGCACCAGCACGAGCGCGCCTCTGCCATAGCCGATGGTCCGTTCGATGGCTCGAAGGTACACCTCGGTCTTGCCCGAACCAGTCACACCGTGCAGTAAAAATCCTTCGTAGCCGCCGCGGTCGATGCGCTCGCACAGGGCGCGAACAGCGGAGGATTGCTCTCCTGTGAGCTGCGGTGGTTCATCGCGAGGCACCGAGGCGCCGATGTACGGATTGGGTGCCTCCGCGGCTTCGTAGAGTTCGACGAAGCCCAGGTCCGCAAGGCGGGTGAGCTTTTGCCTGACCTGCTTGTCCGCGACGCGCAGTTGCCTCACCCCGACGTCGCCGCGCTCCACCAGCGTTTCGAGCAAGGAGCGCAGGCTGCGGGCCCGGCCCAGATCCCAGCCTCCGCGCCTGGCCTCTGCCGTGGGTCGCACCCTCGCTTCACTCCGATGCAACTTCACCTGCGGGCCGCGCAAAACGCCCCCTTTTTCCATGAAGTCACTGCCTGAGGGCAGAGCTGCGCGCAACACCTCGCCGATGGGATGCATATAGTAGGACGAGGCCTCGGCGAGAAATCGAAGGAGCTCGGACGGCAGCGCCGGGGTGTCTTCTAGCAGGGACAGAGCGGGCTTGATGGAAAAGGCCGTGGGCACAAGGCCGGTATAGGGCTCGAGCAAGTAGCCTGTGACGCGGCGTCCATGGAGCGGCACGAGCACCCGCTGGCCCACCTGCACCTCGCCGAGCACCGCGGGGATCTCATAGGTCAGGGCCCTGCGCAGCGGGGCGGGAACGGCCACGTTCCAGAGCCTCGTTTCACTCATGGGCGAATGCCTCTCGTGCCCTGAGGCATTGGGGACTTATGCTTCGCCCCTCCAGCGTAACGCTCTTCTCGTCGCGCGTCTGCGGAGCTGAGCGACAGGCAGCGGCGGATAGCCATACCCCGCAAGGCGGCTTCCACAGACCCGGCTAGCATCAGCACGGCTCCGCTCGTCACGAGGAAGGAGGCCGCCAGGTGGGCGAGAGGCCCGAGGAGCTCCCTTGCACCTGTTTCGGCCAAGAGATATCGCGCCGACAACGCAGCCCGCACGAGCAGCAAGCCCGTGGCTATGGCCGCGACGAGCCTCGGCGCGAGAGACTCGAGGATCCCGCTCCTCTTCTCGGGCAGAGGCACTGCGGTCGATCCTCGATGCCGTCGACTCGCGAGCGCAGGCACCAAGACCGCGCAGAGAGCCAAGAGGAGGGCAGGGGCGCAGATGAAGCACGAAAGCCATGCCACAGCCCCGCGAAACCGGGCCATCGACTCGCTGACCGAGAGGGTCGACGTGGGAGCTGCACCCACTGTGCGGAAAAGCTCGAGCAGGGCGTGGCCAAGCTCGCTGCTGAACAAAAGGCCCAATCCGCCCACCGCTACCATGGCCGCGCCGCCAGACAACAGGGGGCTTTGCCCAAACATCCCGGCGCGAGCTGCTGCTGCGCGGCGTCCGAGGCTCGGAGGAATGGGGTGGCTATCAGGGAGCAAATTGGGCTCAAGTGGAAGGCTAGAGTTTGAAGGGATACCGAACCGACATGTTGTTCTTGGAGGCCGGGAAGCGCGCGTTGCGCACGGCCCTCGCGACACAAGCGCCCACCGGAGTGCCGCCATAGCTCCCTGTGGGCTCTGCGGTCACAACTCGCCCTGTGGTGCCGATGACGACCTGGACCGTCACTGTGCCTTGCTCTCCTTGTCCGCACTGTTTGACCGCCGCGGCCACGGAGTTCATTCCGGTTTGAACGTCCACGCGGTCTAAAGAATCCTTGGCGCCACCTCCGCCTCCAGCATCGGGTTTGGCGGGCTGGGCGGGCTCGGCCGGCTTGGCGGGCTCGGCTGCTGGCTTCTTCTGGGCCAAAGAACCCTTGGAATCTCCCAGAAGATCATCGAGCTCGCTGGACGGCGCCGCAGGCTTTCGATCCTTTGGCTCTCTAGGCTCGGCAGGCCCGGCGGGATTGGCCTCGCGCGGCGAGTCGGCGCTAGGGTTGACCGCGCCTGGTTTGTCTGAGGGAAGACTACTGCTCACACCAGCGCCCTTGGGCATCGAGCGATCGCGTTTGCCCACTTCCTTGTCGGCGGACTTCGGCGAGCCCGCGGTGCCCGAAGGTTGCTCTTGGCTTTCGGTAGGCCCTGGATTTTCCACCTTGGCAGGCGCCTCTCCCTGGGCCTTGGCCAGCTCTGCCTGAAGCTCGGCCATCTGGGTTGAACCCGTGCCGCCCTTCTTCTCCAGCTCGGCGATCTTGGCCATCAGAGCCTGAACGTCGGCGCTGGGTGCGTCGGGCTTTTGCGCCAGGAGCACGGCCAGCACGACAATGATGCCCGCGAGCACAAAGCTGCCCGCGACGAGCGCGATCTTTGTTCCGGTGCTCATGCCCTGACGCATGGCCGCCAAGACCGGGGCCGTGAGGCCTCCACCATACCCGCCGATGGACATCAAGTCGTCGACCGGTGGAGAGGCCGATCCGGTCTCAGCGCTCTCGACCTGTTGCAGCGAACCTGCCAACGCCCGGATATCGATGAGGCCAGAGCCCTCGGACCCACCGGTGCTAGTCACCACTGGACTCTTTTTCACTCCCTGCGCATCCGCCAGGCTCTGAAGGCTGGAGAGCGAGAACAGCACCGAGTTCTCGTTACGCTGGCCCGTCAACATGACCTGCTCTGCAGCAAGCCTCGGACTGGCACCGCCCTTGGCCTGGCCCGAAGAGCCGAAGAGCTCAGCCGCTGCCCGAGGTTGGGAATCGTTGAAAATGTCCGAGACCTCGTTGAAGTCGTCGGGCTCCCCCGGTTGAGTCGGTCCGAACAGGCCTTTGTCGTTACTGAATAGGCCTCCCGTCGCTGGCGGGGCTTGGGGGGTGCCGAACAGATCCGCGTCCTTTTGACCCGGGGGGCCAAACACATCGTACTCTTTTGTCTGGGTCGCGGATCCGAATAGGCTGCCGGGGCTCTCCATGGGGCTGCCCTGAGGCACCGCATCGAGCAGACCCCCACCCCCGCTGCCAGCGAAGATGCCGTCAGAGGGTCTCGTGGCGATCGGCTCCTCGATGCGAGCTGGCTCGAAGCCTTTGGGCCCTTGTGGTATAGGTGCACGCGCCGCAGTGCCAATGGCGTCGGCAAACTCCCTGACTTCCCGCGCAGGAATCCAATCGGCAAAGCCGTCTCTCCACACGTAGGCTTCAAGATCGAGGCTGCCGGTTGTTATGTATTCCTTGAGCTGCTCCGCGGTATAGGGCCCTTGCTGAGTGCCGTCGACGACGATGTGCCATTCGACGTTGTCACTGGCCGGGCTTTCTGCCTGGTAGCCGGAGTAGTCGAAGACGCGTGTTTCGGCATCGCCTTCTTCCTCTGCGCCCAAACCCGGGCCCGGTGGCATAGAAGGATAAGGGGAAGACCCGCCATCACCCTGGGCATCGCCACGAACGACAATGGACTCGCCGCATTTTCGACACCGAATCTTGAACGTCTTGCCTTGGACCTTCTCGTCCGAAATCGAGTACTTCGCACTGCACTTCTGGCAAACGATCTTCATGGCTTTCCTTCCCAAGTCTGCTCGCACCCATTTGGGACGTGACGGCGCCGACCTCGACACGCTTAGTGATAGTAATAAATGTATAGAGGTCGAATCAAGCTGCTTGCATCAACTAGAGGGAATTGACCAGGGAGAGCAGCTCCGCGATGCCCGCCGAGCTGGCCTGGAAATCCTCGTTGCCGAGGCTAACGATGCGCATATCGGCAAGGGAAACGACCGCGAGCCAGGGGTTGTTGGACTCAAAAGACTCGTCAAAAAAATACTCTTCATCGTTGATGACATACCATCGATCCATCGGCCACCGCTCTCCGGCCAGGGTCGCCACGGCCTCTTCCAGGGTGAAATCCGGGCCCTGTCCTCCGAGGGCAGCGCGGGCCATGCCGATCATCATGGCACCTGCTGCGTCGAAGTCGTCGGCCTGCTCGGCCAGGTAGCGGATGAGCAAGGTGCATTGACTGCACCCCTCGGCGCTCACCAAAATCACGATGGATCGACGATCCGAGGCATCGTGTTTGGCCGCGAGGTACTCCTCTCCGACATTGATGTAGGTCTTCTTTCCAGCGAGCTGGGCTGACTCCCAGACCGCGCAAGGAAAGATTTTGCCCTCAGCCATGCCGTAGGGGCTCTCCTGGTCGGTACTGGTCTCTTCCGAGCTGTCGGAATCCTCTGCTCCAGGATAGAAGGCGCCGCATTTGCCAGAGGCTCCGGCAGGGGGCTCTGGGAACACGGCTTCGTCTTGACCGCAGCTCGCGGCCAGAAGAGCGCACAGAAGGCAAATCGTCGAACGCATGGGACCTCCGGACATGTCTTCAGAACCTATAGACGACCTCGAGCTTTGCGCCCACCGAATCCGGATAGGCGCGGCAAATCCCGCCGGCGCACTTGATGCCCCCCCGTTGGGAACCGCCCGAGAGCCTCGCGGTGAGCCCGTCGAGCGAGCCGCGACCGTGAACGCTGGCCATGGCCCAAAGGTAATGCTGCGCCGGGAGCGGCAGGGTAAAGTCGCCGATCTCGCCGCGCACACCTTTCGTCTGGTCGCTGAACTCATGCGCCACGGTCAGGCCGAACGCGCGGGACCACTCGTAGGAGAGGCTTTCGAGCGTGACCCAATAAGGGTCTTGGCCTTCGGTGACGTGGAGCCCGTGGCGGCGCAGCTCGGCTTTGGCCTCGATGCTGTGGGGATGCGACAGAGGCACACTGAAATCTAAGCCGAGGTGCCACAGGTGACCGCTGTCTTCCTCCTCTGGCGCGGGACTTCCGGTATGCTCGAACCTCGCACCGCCCTGTGCCGATATTGCAATGCCGCGCTGACCGACCTCGGCGCGCGCCTTGAGAATGGGATGCACAACCAGAGTGGGCGGATGGTCGTCCCAGTTGCCCTGGGGCAGAAGCCCACCGCGGTATTGAAGCACCGCTGTTGAAAAGTTGAGATCCGTGCGCACCTTGGCCAAATAGGCGCCGACTCCAGCGCGACCGCCGTAGGCATTGCCGAGGCTCTTGACGAGCATCCACACCGGCTCCAAGGTCGGCATGTGGTGGTAGGCGAGCGGCGAAGTGACTCCCAGGTTGGGCGCCGCGCCGCGCATGCCTCCCTCCATGAGCCACCGATCGTAATAAATGCCTTCGAGCTTCAGCGTCACTGGGGGCAGATCGTAACCGACCTCAAGGAACCAGGCCATGCCTGGCTCGTTCATCACGTCCGGCTGGCCTTGGGGCGGCAGGGTGTTGTCATGCACCTGCCCATTGCCCTCGATGGTGAGGTGGAGGCCGCCGAGGTGCGCCTCGGCAGAGGCGCCTGCCGACGTGAGGCGCACCCCTGGAGATCGGTCGACCCACAGGCGATTCGGGTCGATCTCGGCCTCGCGGTCAAACCGCGGGTTGAGGTGCACGACGTGGGCTCCGAGCAAGAGCGCGTCGTGGAGCTGCCACTCGGCGCGCACACCAGCCAGCCGGTCGAGAGGATCGTCGCGCAACACCTCCCGAGTGACCGGCTCGATGTTCAGCGCGTTGACGACGCCCGCAACGGCGACCACTTTGAACCGCCGGGGCTGTTGATACTCAAGCCTCATGCCGCGCAGGCAGTTGTCTACGCCCACGTCATCGAGCTTGATGAGGGATAGGGCGATGCCGCGGCCGAAGCTGACGTAGAAATCGCCCACCGTTGCCGCGAGCTTGCCCAGCCGCACCGTGCCATGCACTCGTTCGATGCGGAAATCGTTGTCGTAATCGAGGGTGGTGTAGCCGCTGCCGCCTGGAACGAAGCTCGTCCACGGCACATGCAGGGGAGGTCCCTGGAAAAGCGCAAGGTCGGCGCGAAGGCCGGCGTCGACCATGGCGCTCGTCGCCTCGAAATAGAGAATATTGCGAAGGGCGAGGTAGTCGTCGTCCTCGCCGTAGGTGCCCTCGTTGGTCTCGCCGTTGTCGCCAATGTACTCGGCGATGAACGTCTCGGTGCCGCGGATCGTCACCGCCGGCGCTTCCTCTTTGCTGCTGGAGTCTTGGGCAGAGGCGAGGTTTCCCCAAAGCAGGCAGAGGCACGAGGCGATTGGCCCGCAGGTGCGCCTTATTTCTGTGTGTCTATGAGTGCTCATCACTTTTCTCTTCACAGCTTGCCGAACTCGAATATGTAATAGGTTCGCGGCAGCCTTTCAACCCTTGAACGGTCAGCTGCTTTAAAAGGAGAATGCCATGAGCACCAGCACAGCAGCCCGTTTCTTTTTTTCAGCGCTCCTCTGCGCCGGCTCGTGCACCGCGGCCCTCGGTTGCAGCGGCTCGTCAGACGACACTGATTCGACAGACTCATCGACAGACGGGAACGGCTCAGACACCGCCAGCGGCGATACGGACACCTGCACCGATGAGGACTGCGAGCCGTGCGACGGGAGCGACTGCCTCGAGGAGCTGCCGTGCATCTTCGAAGTTCGCGGGCGCATCGTGTTCGATGACGGCAAGCCCATGAAGGGCGCGGTGCCGATATGCACGCCCCAATGCACTGTGGTCAACTCCGACCAGTACGGAAATTTCGTGCGCAGCCTGGGTCCTGTCTGCACGGAGTTCGACTTCAGCAAAGACGAGGGCATCCATGTGACGGTGATGTACGCCGGCGGAAAGCACGCGATGTACTCCGGCTCTTTTGAGCCCACGGCAGAGGAGCTCGGCGAGGGCGGAGTGCTGGATGTCGGCACACTCACCCTCTATGCCTTGCCCGAGCCGGTCGCCACCTACACCGAGGCCGCAGGCGTGAGTGTGGACAGCGAAGGTCTGCGTTTCACCCTGCCCCCGGGCGCGCTCGTCGAGCTCAACTACGATGGCAGTGGAAACCCTTTGGAAACGGCGGTCGAACAGGTGGCCATGCAGGTGCTACGGGCTCCGCTCGATGCTTGGTCCCCGCCGTTCGGGAAGGAAGTCGAGCCCGAGCTGCTCTACTTCGTGGGCCCCTACTGGGGTCTTCTCCATGAGCCGGTGAGCGTCGAGGTCGATGCGCCTGCGTCGTGGGCCGACGGCACAACCGTGGGCGTGTACATGCTGGGCGAGTACCTGTCTGAATGGGGCGGCGCTTCCGACACGATCTACCGCGGGGAAGAGGGTACGTGCACGAGCTCCGGCGAGCTTTCTGACTACATCACAGTGGGAGAGTTCGCCCGTTGCGGCACTGCTACCGTGGAAGCCGGCGTTCTCGTATCGCCGCCTCTGCCTCGTCTCGGTTGGTACGGATTCAAGGCCCAGTGAGAGCTCAACGCATTGAGTAAACACGTATCTCGTTTTGCTCGTAAGAGCTCACGATCAACTCGTTGTCCCCGTCTCCGTCCAAGTCGACGATGATCGTGCACCCTGCCTGACCGAAGTCGGAGGTCAGGACGTGAGTTTTGAACTTGCCCTTGGAGGTCTGTTCGAGGATGAAAACGCGAGCATCGCCGTCGCCTGAAACCAGAAGATCCATGTCTCCATCCCCATCCACATCACCGGCGGCAAAGATGCCAGGAGCGGCCAGAGCCCCGGCCGCCGTTGCCTCGCGGGAGCGGATGCCCTCTGAGATCTTGCGGTAGGGCCAGCGCGCTTTCGGATCCTTGGGAATGCTTTCGAAAAGCACGATTTGGGATTCGGGATCATCGACGGCGAATCGCGTATTCGTGTGATTGGAGCCCACAGCGGACACTTGTCCCTTCTCGATGAGCCCATTTACCAAACCAATTTGGATGGACGGCCCCAGGTCGTCGGCAATCACATGACGAACCCACCTTCCGGCCGGGTATTTGGCGCTCGCCGGCGCAGCTCTCTCTAGCCACGCGAAGGAGAACTGCGAAAACTCGTCCTTGGGAAGGAAGAACTCGGCGCTCACGATGTCCAAGTCGCCGTCGCCATCGACATCGAAGAGCTCCGGCAGACCGCCCAGTCCCTTGCCGTCATGCTCCAGTAGGTTGATCGGCGGAATCTGAAACAGCGCCGGATGGTCATCGGTGTTCTCGTCGGTCTCGGTGTCCTCGTCGCTCTCGACGACGGACAGCGAGGTGCTGTCGGTGTCTATCACCAGGTCGCTGTCCGTCCCTTCCTCAGACTGGGTGTCGCTATCGGCCGGCGGGATTGCATCCTGATGGGGTGGCAGTGCCAGGAGCACCTGGGGATACGCCGTGTCGACGACGAGATTCTTTCCACCGTCTGGCATGACCACGAGGCGCCGCTTTTCGGCAACGCTGATGAGATCTTCGAAACCGTCGTCATTGACATCATCAAAATGGACAACGTGATAATAGGACTCACTACCCATCGGCATGATGTCGTGCCGCACCCAACCCGAAGGAGTTTGCTCCATCCACAGCAGCGCTCCACACGGGCCGCTCACTTGGGGCATGAAGTAGCAGGCGAAGAACCCGGCCGGCACCAGCACGTCGAGCTTGCCGTCTCCATTCATGTCCCGCAGGGATATCTTGTTGGGAAAGCGGATGCCCTGGCTTTCGGGCAGCACCTCGGCAGAACTCCACTGGGACAATCCACCCTGGAGCAGATAGAGGCGCACAGACCCGGCGATGTCGTAGTTGCCCCTCGGACCAAAAGTCGAAACGACGAGGTCCACCTGGCCGTTGCCGTCCACGTCCCCGACAGTGGCGAACGCCGGGCCGGGAATATCGTCATCGATGATGTATTTCTGAAACTGCTGAATATAGGGATCGGGATCGCTGCCAGAGGTTTCCATATCGCCGATGAAGGTGATCCCCTTCTCCCGGCAACCGCCGGCGACTGCGAACACGACTACGAGGCATCGCGCGAACTTTTGGACTCGCATCACGAAAATCCCTCCTTGAGGAAACCCTGTGTATGCCGCGCCGGTCAGACGGAAAAAGCTCACGTACTTTAAAAAAAAAGTGTAGCACCGGTTCGCACGCTGGCGAATCGGACCCAGTGCGAGCTCTTCCAAATGGCTCGGTCGCTCTTGCCACACCACGCATCTTGCCTGGAAAATTTCCATATAAATTTAATTTATCAATAATTTAAAGTAGTTGATGTCTTTTATCCTTGATCTTTGCCATGGTCCGGGCTACTGCTTGCGCCGATTAGACCATCGGCCGAAGGCCAAAACGAGGGAGAATAGACATGAAAAATTGGAAGCTTTGCATCGATCGTAAAAAAGCGGCTCGTTACATCAAGGGCGCCCTGCTGTCGCTGCCCCTGTGCGGCGGCCTGACCTTTGCCAGCATCGACGCCGCGGCAGAGGCCTGTGCCTACGACGACGATTGCTACTTCGGCGAGGCCTGCGCCTTCGTGGACGGCGGGGACGTGGGTTCCTGCGAGCCGGCCATTTGCGGCACGTTCCTGCCTCAGTGTTCGCAGGACGAGTTTTGCCGCACTGAAGTGACCTTCTTCGGAATGAGCTTCGGCTCTTGCCAGCCCAAGTGCTGGAACGACGACGACTGCGATTTCGGCGAAGTCTGTGAGAACGCCGGAAAGAGCTGTCCAGAAGGCGCTTACTGCATCTTGGCGCCCAAGCCCACGGGTCAGTGCCAGCCCGGTTGCTGGAGCGATGACGACTGCGCGCCTGGCGACGTATGCGAGGGCGAGCGCACCTGTCCCGACGGCGCGATTTGCATCCTGGCTCCGAAGCTCGGACAGTGCGAGCCTGGTCAGATGTACCCCATCCTTCCTCCTCCCTCAGATCGCTGAGCTTCTCCCCTCACTCGTCACCTCTTTGGGGGCCCCTGGTCCTACAGGGCCTCGTTGGACATCTGCCGATTTCGGACGAACACTCTTATTCAAACAGCTCTATTGCCTGGGTTTCGGGACAAGACATGAGACGCACAGGACATATCGATAGCAATGCTCCCCCAGCCGTAGTCGCCTCCTCTGTGTACGAGCCACTGCCCCCTGAGTTGGCCAGTATCCTAGCTCAGTTGGCAGCCCAACAGCCCACGCCGCTGCTGGTCACGGATCTCCGTGAACGAGTCGTATACGCCAACGCCGCGTACGAGCGCATCAGCAACAAACGGCAAGCCCAGCTTCTGGGCCGCAGCACCCGCGACTTACTGGAAAAGACCGCGAGCGCTTGCGACTGGGCCCAGATTTTTGCGCTAGTCTCGGCCGGCCAGATCCGCACCACGACGATGGCGCTCGTCCACGACGACGGTAGCGTCGAACGGTTTTCCGTCGAGGCGTCACCCGTTCGAGGCGATGATGACCACGTAAAATACGTCGCACTGCGCCTTTTACCCTACCTCGAGGAAACCGAAGCAGCGCAGCATGTGCGCCAAGCCCAAAAGATGCACGCCATCGGCACCCTCGCCGCGGGCATCGCCCACGACTTCAACAACATTCTGTACGCCATCCTCGGCAACGCCGAGCTCGCTCTGGGCGACGCAAAGAGAGATTCCCACCAGGCCGAGAGTCTGGAAGAAATTCTGGTGGCCGCCAAACGCGCCACCGAGCTCGTCTCGCACATTCTGACGTTTTCCACACCGTCGGAGCAAGAACGGCAGCCCTTGGATCTCGGCCCCTTGCTCAAGGGAGTCTCAAACTTCTTGCGCAGCAGCCTGCCCTCCACGATAGAGGTACAGCACGCAGTGGGCGAGTGTGGAATCGTCGTCGCAGATCCCTCGCAGATCCATCAGGTGCTCGTCAATCTCGGAACCAACGCGCTTCACGCCATGGAAAGCGCCGGCGGAACGTTGACTCTGTCCGTCGCACAGAGGCAGCTCGACGCCCTCACCTGCGCCAGCCGTCCTCCCTTGCAGCCCGGACCCCATGCAGAGATCGTGGTCAAGGACACAGGCGCCGGCATGGACGCGCTCACGCTGGAGCGCGCCTTTGAGCCGTACTTCTCGACCAAGGAACGCCAGACCGGGGTAGGGCTGGGACTCGCGGTGGTGTACGGCATTGTGCAGAGTCACGGCGGTTCAGTGGAAATCGAGAGCGCCGTGGGGCAAGGCACGACTGTTCGCGTGCTGTTGCCCATCGCCGAGCGCAAGCGAGAGGTCAAACCGACGCAGAGCCCGCAAGAAGTAACGCGCCGGCTGCGGATTCTGTTCGTCGACGACGAGCCAGCCATCGCCCGCATGGGCCGAAGGGTGCTCGAACGGCTCGGCCATTCCGTGAAATCGTTCGAATCAGCGACATTGGCGCTGGAAGAGCTGTCCGTCAATCCCAACGCCTTTGATGTCTTGGTCACAGATCAAACCATGCCCGGCATGACCGGCCTCGAGCTGGCTCGGCGTTGCCTAGAGCTTCGCCCTGACTTGCCCATCGTTCTCTCCAGCGGGTTCAGCGAGGATATCAGCGAGCAGATGTTGCGGAAAAACCGGATCCGAGAGTTTGTGATGAAGCCTATCGTTTCACAGGAGCTCGCGAATGCCATTGGTCGAGCGATCGACCCTAGTAACGATGGAGCAGCACATGGCGAAGAACCTCATCATCGACCATGACGCGGGGGTGCGCGAGATGATGAACGTCGTACTGACGTGCGGCGGCCACACTGTGACCGAGGCCGGGTCATGAAGATCGCCATCATCGAAGATTCCCAAACCATGGCCTCGTTGTGGACAGGGTTTCTCGAGGGCACCACCTTCGAGGCGGTCATCGTCGGCTCAGAGCCCGAGGGACTGCGCAAAGCGTTGTGCGAGGCAACACCTGACATCATCATGTGCCGTGGCATTCCACGCCACCAGAGCGTCGCTGAGCTCGTTTCGTTCCTGCAGCGCGATCCGGCTCTCGCCTCGGCCAGAATCGTGATTGCCTCTTCGTCCGGCGAGCACCGACTGAGTCGCGAGCTCGATCTCGAGGCCATAGATGGGCTCCTCGTCCGGCCATTTACGAGCGGCAGACTCCTCGAGGTCCTCGGAGAAATCGAAGCCCGTGCCCTGCGCAAGCTTCGCGCGAGGCCGTTGTGCATCATCGTGGACGACAGCGAGACAGTGCGGGCGGTGCTCACTCGGGAAATGGTCTCCATGGGCTTCGACGTCGACGTTGCGTCAGATGCTTTCGAAGCCTTCGACGTCATTTCCAACTTCGTGCCAAATCTCGCTCTCGTCGACATCGAAATGCCGGGCAAGAGCGGCCTGGAGTT
>JALOQD010000297.1 GCA_025453525.1 Myxococcota bacterium | reverse complement strand
GTAGAGCCAGCTCCCGAGAAGACACCATGACACGCGTAATCACAATTGTAATGGGCGCAGGACTGCTCGTGATCCCCGTTCTCTTCACAACCTCCTGGGTCAATTCGGCCGAGACGCGCCTGGAGGTTGCGCAGCAAAAGGCTCTCGAGAGCCCTGTGGAAACGGCTGTGGCCGCAAAGGCCAATGAGGCCTACTGCACACCGGAGCTCAAGAAGATCTTGCGGCGTGTGTTGCAGAGCTGCGGCCTCATTCAAGGGCGTTCTGGAAGAGGATGCCAACCCATGGACGCGAAAAACGTCGCGACCATGAGCGGCGACGATTTCAACGCGCTCTTTGTTCCCATGGCCGGTCGCGGCGGTATCGTTCAATTCGAACAGGGTTCAGATCAACTGGACGCTTTGGGCAAAGCCTTGGTGGAAAAAGTCTTTTCGCAGCGGCGCGGCGCGAGCTACTTTTTCGTCGTTTCCCGCGCTTCCCCCGAGGGTGCGGTCAAGATGAACCGAGAGCTGTCGCGAAATCGAGCCGAGCAGGTGATGAAGCACCTCGACAATACGTTCAAGGATGCTGAGCTGCAAAACCAGGTCGGTCTGTTGTGGTTGGGGGAAGAATTCGCCCAGCTCGATCCGAGTTTTTGCACATGGGAGCGAAGCGGAGCGGAAACGACCTGCACACCAGAAGACCTCAACCGGAGCTCGTTTATTACATGGATCGATTGTCGCCTCTAATCCGGCTGTCGATGGGCGTCGCCGTGGGCCTCGTGACGGCTTGTCAAAGCGCAGAAATCGCCCCCCCACCCGCTCCCCCTGGCCGGGTCGTTTCGGTCCAGGCGGTCAAGGGCGAGAACAAAGAGTCCATGGCGGGGTTTTGCGATGTGATGCCCCCTTCTGGCACGAGCGCCAAGCTCGCCTTTCCCGTGCTGGATGCGGCGCCAAAGCCGGCCCAAGGCGGCGGCGCCTACTGGGTGAACGTGTGGGCCACATGGTGCAAACCGTGCATCGCCGAGATGCCCATGCTCGTCGCGTGGTCGGACAAAATGAAAAAGAGCGGAGTGCCCATGCGCTTGGACTTTGTCTCGGCAGACGACACCGCCGAGGATGTCGCGGGCTTTCTCAAGAAGCACGCAGAGATCCCCGGATCCCTGCGCCTAAAGGATCCCGATTCCTTGGGCAAGTGGATGACGGAGCTAGGACTCGATAAGGGCGCTGGGCTTCCCGTTCATATTTTCGTCGGTTCCGATGGCAACATTCGCTGCATACGAGCAGCGGCCATCAGCGAAGATCACTACCCCACGCTGGTCGAGCTTCTCAAGAAGTAAAGGTTCAAAGCCCAGGTAGGTGGAACAGTCCAGCAGGGGGTTGGATCACTTGCCGCCAGCGGCTGCCGGATCCAGGGAGACGTCGAAGCCGAACATATCGATGGAGAAGGAGAGGTGCGCCACGTTGCCATTCGCCTCGTTGCACTGACCGGGCTTGGCGGCGTCGCAGATGGTGCCCGGCTGGTCGATGGTCATCGTGGCGTTGCTCGCGTTGATGGCCTTGATCCATACTTCGCTGATTTGGCCAGCCATGAGGTTGCCCTTGGCCTTGATGACCTGGGCGACGAACGGCGGCTCGGTGGTGTTTTCATCCATCGTCAGAGTGCCAGCCGCCCAGTTGGTCTCAGGGACGATCACGGCGAACTGCCACTGCTCGGTGGTGCCAATGAGGCCAGAGGCGGTGAAGACAATAGAGTCCTCGGTGCCAGCATCCGGGTCGGCCGGCGCGGCGTAGCCCATGGCCTGCTGAGAGAAGTTGGGCTTGGGCGTCCAGGGCATGGTGCTGTTGACTTTGTTGGTCTGGATGACGGCTTGCATGGCAGAGGTCTGGGTGATCTTGCTGGGATCGTCGAAGATCTTGACCTTGAACGCATCGCACGAAATCGTGCCGTAGGGCATGCACATGTAGGTCGGGTTGGCAGAGTCGGGCGACTGGAAGCCCACGCACAGGTCGGTCTCGTTTGGGCAGGCCTGGGTCTCGGAGCAGTCGGCGGCGCAGTACACGCCCACGATGTCCGTCATGTCGCTCATGAGCGTGGAGCCGCACACGTTGCCGCAATCGCAGGCTTCCTCGAGACAGGCATCGCCCACGCCGTCGGCTGGGCCGCACTCGCCTTCGCCCTCGCCTCCATCCTCGCCTTCGCCCTCGCCTCCATCCTCGCCTTCGCCTTCGCCTCCACCTTCGCCTTCGCCTTCGCCCTCACCGACATCGATGTCTTCACTCGTCGATCTCGTTTCGTCATCGGTGGTCTCTTCGCTGCAGCCGAAGGTCATCGCGCTGACAGACAGGGACAGGATTGCAACCAGCCAAAGGGTCTTCGTCATGATCAAATTCTCCTTTTTCTTCTTTCTTGCCGCGGCTCCTCCTTGGAGCTTGCGGAAATCTGCTGCCTAGCTTCCGGTTCTGGTCTCCACCTTATAAAAACCCGTTCTTCAGAGGCACTATACGCCAGCCTCCCAACGGCTCTCAACTGATTTTTGGACCCTGCCACATCCTTTTTTTTGTTTCACAAGTCCCATCCACTTGCCGCAGACCCGCCCCTAGTCTCCCAAGGAATCGCTGCGGGCAAAGAGGGACGCCCCTGGTTGAAAAGGGGTATTAGGTGAATATTATTAAGGAAGCTCAGTGGGTTTTTTCTGGTTCGCCCGGAAGTTTTTTCATCTCGCACAAACCGCCGCAGTCCTTGGCGATGTCGCGGTAGAAATCCTCGGTGTAGCCAGGGTGGGTGGGTTTGCCCAAGGCATCGCGGACATTGCCGTCGAGGAACTTGACGAGGAGGTTTTCGCCGAGCTTGCGCCAGCGCCGCACGGTTTCCACGGCTTGATCGTGGGAGTACTTGGTGAGGTATTCCTGGGCTAGAAACGGAGAGCGCCTATGCAAGTCGACCGCCATTCGCTCGACGGCGGCTTGGTTGGCGAGGAAGCCGCCTTCCAGCTCTCGTTGGACCTTCTGAACATCGACAATCATGTCTTTGTAGCGAAGGTAGGCGTAGTTCGCCACGAAGTTGAACACCCAGAACGCCGAGCTCCAGCTAAAATGGTGAAAGTCGGCCGTGCCCACGGCATAGGGCTCGGGCGCGCTGGCGATGCCGCAGTACATCGGCACGTACACGGTGGAATAGGTGTCATCGACGCCGAACCACAGCACTCCGCCAATGGGCGCTGGCAGCGACGAGCGCATCTGGGCCACGAACGAGAAGCCTGTCTGCTGGGTGGAGGCAGCGCGTTCGAAGAGGTACTGCTTATCATCGACCTTCCACACCATGGGTCGCCAGCGATAGGGCAGAAGGTACGGTCCAGCGCCCGGCTGCTTGGTCATGTCGAGCTCGGTGCCCTCGAAGTGATCGCGCATGAGCTCCATGACGTCGCGCACGGCGAGGCGCTTGTCAGGCTTTACCCACAAGGGCAGGTGTTCGGCGCCAGGCTTTCCCAAAACGTAGTCGGCGCGGAGCTTGAGCGATGGAGCGACTCGACGGAACACCTGCCATACCCGGGCCTCGCAGTGGCGAACCGCCCCGTAATCGAGCGGCGCATAGGTGTCGGCGAAGCTGAACTCCGAGTCCTTGCCCTTGAACCAGCCCTTTTCCCTGGCAAAGCTGATAACGTCTTTGGAGTAGAGAGTGTTGCGCTTGTCGTTGAGCGGGAGCTGGCGAATGCGCGCCTGATTGGCGTGGGCCGTGATGTAGCCGTCGGGTACGCGGCGAGCCACCCACAGCGCGCCCTTGACGTCCTTGCCTTTGCCCACCATCTCGAGCAACCAGACCTCGCTGGGGTCGGCGATGGAGAAGGTCTCGCCTTCAGAGGCAAACCCATGGGTCTGCGCTAGGGTCGTCATGACCGTAACCGCTTCCCGAGCGGTTTTGGAACGCTCCAGTGCGACGTAAATGAGACTGCCGTAGTCGATGCCAGCGGCTGGATTGACCAGCTCCTCGCGGCCGCCGAAAGTCGTTTCCGATATGGAGACCTGATGCTCGTTCATGTTGCCCACCACGGAAAAGGTGTGGGCTATCTGGGGGATCTTCCCCACGTAACGGCCTGTGTCCCATTCGTGGATGTCGCGCATCTCGCCTGGCAGATGATCCGCGGCGCGGGTGATGTACAGCTCGCCGTAGAGCGTGTGTGCATCTGCGGCGTAGGTAATCATGGAGGAGCCGTCGGTGGACGCTCCCTTGGTTACCAGGATGCTCGTGCACGCCTCGGCGCGTGGGGCAAACAGAAGGATGAGGGCGGTTGCGAGGGTCAGGGTTATCGGTTTAACATGTTGCATGAGCGCGTTTCCTCCAAGACCATGGTGCATAACACGGCCGAAGCGATTTCGGATCTTTTTTCTGTGCCTCCTGTGGTCAGTCAGCCTGTTTGCGGCTCGCCCTCTTGTGGCCCTTGCGCAAGACGAGCGCTGGACCGTGCCCTTTCCGGTGCTGCAGCCCGAGCTCGGCCCTCTGGACACCACGACCCTCATCAAGAAGCTGCGTCGGGCCGGCCTCGTTGAGCCTCGCGGGTTCAAGGCGCTCGTCATCGAAATCACCGACCAGGAGGGAGAGCTGAGCTATCGGACCTTTGACTACAAAGGCAGCAGTATCAGGCGAGAGGACTGGTGGCCGGCCTCCACGCTAAAAATCTTTGCCGCCGTGGCTGCCTTGGAAAAGCTTCACGCCCTTGGTTTTTCCCCCGCGGCCCAGCTTGCGTATCACTATCGGGGCGAGCTGTTCGAGACCGTCGTCGAGGACCTCGTGCGGCAGGCGCTGACGCCGAGCCACAATCTCTCCTTCGATAGGTTGGTGGAGCTCGTGGGTTTCGAGGAGCTTCACGACCAGTTTTTCGACGCGCGGCATGGTCTGGCTGGGACGGTGCTGCTCCGCTCCTATGCGGCGCGTGTGCGGGACAAGAAGACGAACCGCGGCTCGAACCGCCACTCGCCGGCGATCACGGTGAGAGAGGGAGACAAGACCGTGGAGCTGCCAGAGCGGTATGGTCGCTCCGAGCCCCACTGCCCGCAGCAGGGCAACTGCACCTCGCTGGTCGAGCTCGCCGAAACCATGCGGCGGATCGTTCTCCACGAACGATTGCCGAAAGAGCGCCGTTTTGCCTTGGGCAAAAGCGAAGTGGAGCTTCTGCGCAGCGCGCTCGCCGGAGAGCGGAAGCGAGGTCTCGGGGTGGTCAACGGCCTGCGCGAGGGGTTTGGTCAGCGGCCGCTCATGCTCTATCACAAGCCCGGCTATGCCACGGGTTGGTTCAGTGACAATGTGTTCGTAAAGGCCTTGGATACGGGAGAGCAGTGGATCGTCGACATGGCTGGCCATGGCGGCAGAGACGTGCTGGACCAGGCGGCCAAGGTGCTCGGAAAGGTCTTGGCGCGCGGACCCTTGATGGCGCCGGCGCCCATAAAATCGACGCTGCCTATTCCGTCGCCTTCGACCGGGCCGCAGCGCGAAACGCGAGGCGACAAAGACGTCGGATTTCCGGCGTCTCCAGGGCGATGAACGTCAAGCCCACCTGGTGTTCTCCGGCCACTGTGCGGGCCCATGCCACCCTTGCCTGACCTTCGAGCACTGCGCTGGGGTCGTCTGGAAGAGCGAGGCGAAAGAGCACCTCGGCATCCACCTCTGGAAGCTTGGAGAGCACGACCATGGCGCCGCCGGCACTGACATTTCCCGTGCGGCCCTCGACGATGCGACCGGCCTGGAGGAGCACCTGGATCGGCAGCACCGTTCCGCCTCGCAGCAAAATGCGGCGGCTCGGCTCGCGGCCTTCGCCCTGCAGCCGAATCACAACACCCAAATCGGTGTGCTCTACGAGGGCGGCTTCCCTTGGGGGGGAATCGAGCGCAAAAGGAAAGCGCACCCGCAGCGTCTTGCCCTTTGAGATACCGTCGAAATCCATAGGGGACAGGCATTTGACATGGAGCGTAGCGCCCTGTGCTTGCGAGATCTCACCGTAGGTGGTGAAAGACTCGGCTCCGCTAGAGAACGACATGGCCAGGAAGGTGCCGGGCAGGGCTGATTGGGACGGCTGGTTTTTCGATAGGGCCATCGACGCTCCTTGAGCATCTCGCGAAGACATGCCCGACCCACGCATTATTTCTGGTTTCTCCGGGTTTGGCAATCTGAGTATTTTTTTTATCTGCACATAGAAAAATTCCTGACGCGTTAAGGAAGTGATCCTGTAATCTAATTTTGTGGAACCGTCCATATCGAAGGAGGACACGCATGGAGACTACGCGCATTACGGCTTTGTGGATTGTCGTTGGGTTGGCAGTGAGCATGCTTTCTTTGCCGCTGGCTTGTGAAGACACGGACAAGAGGCCCGTTGGCGAAGGGGAGGGCGAAGGCGAGGGAGAGGGCGAAGGGGAGGGAGAGGGCGAAGGGGAAGGGGAAGGAGAGGGCGAAGGGGAGGGGAGCGTAGACGACTGCGCCGAGTCCGCCAAGTGGATTTACGTCATCGATTCCAATAAATCATTTTATCGATTTCTTCCAAACGATAAAGAATTCGAGCTTGTGGGTAAGCCGGCCTGCGGCGCGGACATCAATCCGTTTTCCATGGCGGTTGCCAGAGACGGTACGGCCTACGTGCTCCACGTCGGCACCTCTAACGGATGTCGCGGTGTGTTCCGCGTGTCGACGACGACCGGGGAGTGCGAGGGCAAGACCGCCTTCACCTGTGGCACCGAGGAGCTCACCCTCTTCGGCATGGGATTCGCGACGGAAAAAAAGGGCGGGCGCGCCGAGACGTTGTATGTGGGCGGTTCGAAGGTTGCAGGTGGAAGCAGCTCCAGCTTTGCCGCCGTCGACCTCGACGATTGGTCCGTCGACGTTCGCGGCAGCCTCGTCGGCGATCCCGAGTTCACCGGCAATGCCAATGGCGAGCTGTGGGGCTTCTTCCCAGGCGAGGAAAGTCCATCGATCAAGCAAATCGACAAGGAGGACGGCAGCGTCCTCAAGACCATCGTTCTCGAGCTGCCGAGTCAGTCCACTGCGATCGAGAGCGCCTGGGCTTTTGCCTATTGGGGTGGCTCGTTCTACGTGTTCTATCAACACAGCCAAACCGGCAACTCGACTTATGTGTATAAAGTCGAGTACGACGGCACGATGACAAC
>JALOQD010000296.1 GCA_025453525.1 Myxococcota bacterium | reverse complement strand
CGCGCCTATCTCGATCTCCTCAGTCGTCACCGACCACCCGGCTGGCAGCTCGCTGGTCAGCATCGATGGCGGCACGCGCGTGACCTTGACTGGCAGTGGCTTCGACAAAGCCGCGTTCACCCTGCACTGGTACGAGGCAGGACTGGGCTATGTCCCAGGACCAGCCAATGCGATTTCGTCCCTCGAGACCACGGCGACGACGGTTTCGTTCTATTCACCCATGGCAAGCCCAGGCAGTCGCTATGTCGTGGCCATTGTTCGGCCTACCACTTCCGAAGTGCTCCTGGCGCCCTCGGAGATCGTGGCAGTCGACGACAAGGGACCGCGGATCATCAGTCGCGAGAACCTGTCGTACACAAAGCCTTGTCGTGTGATTTATAACGAGCCGGTGACCGCGACGGGCTTTACCGCCAAGGAGACGCCGCGCGATTACAGCGGCGATCTGCGAAGCGATATCAGCGATGGGTTCGAGATGGTGGTTTCGGGAACCACGGCCCTCGTGCGGCCAAGGATTGATGTTTCCCTCTCTCACAACCGGCTTTATGAAGTCGACATCGTTGGCATCTCCGATGCAAGCGGCAATCCCGCCGAAGGCGGCGGCGTCTTCCGTTGCACCTTCGAGTCTCTCGATACCCTCGTGCCGCAAGACGTGCGGCTCACAGTCAGGGGCAGTGGCGCAGTGCTCAACGATGGCGACATGCTCGTGCGCGGAAGGCAATACACCATCGCGCCCAGTGCGATCGACAACATCACGCCTGCGAAAGATATCTCGTACCAAGTCCGGCGTTCATACGACGGAGGTCGCACGTTCGATGCTCTGACGGGGACCTCCACCGGCGCGCCCTTCGTCTTGGCGCCCAAGGATGCCGATTCCGCCGTCGCTGTCCGCCTGGAGGCTTCAGACAAACAGGGCAACATTTCTACTAAGACCTTCGAGCTGCGCCTGCGCCAGCCCGAGATCCACGCCGGATACGTGCAGACCAATCCCTCGCCGGCAGAGGAAGCCAGTCGCGGCGACGTCTATTTCAGCGTCTACGGCCCCGATGCGGACCTCGTCACCCGGGCGACCATCGAAATCCTGGGCCAGACCTATCTGGTTTCTTCCCTGACCGAGATTGGTTCCGGCATGCGAGAGGCGCGCATTCGCTACCTTAATCCAAGGCTTGCGGACATCGCCCCTGAGACGAGCATCCCTGTGCGACTGACCCTCGAGCACGGCTCGGCGTCCCAGTCGTTCGAGAGCGAGTATACGCTCTATGGTGATGTGACCCCGCCCACGGTGGCCATCGTGTCTCCGGTCGACGGAGCAAACGTGCCCATTGGCCAGCCCGTCGAGGTGACCGTGCGGTCCTTCGATCACAACGGCATTGCGCAGGTGGCCCTGTCGCAAAATGGCGAGGTTGTACCGCTTGCCGACTCCAGCCGCATCGAGATCACGCCTGCGGACGCCAAGCCCATCGTTCTGCTGGCGCGGGCCACGGACAAGAGCGGACTGACATCAACCTCGGCGCCGATTACGCTTTATCCCGTCTCTCCAGGAGAGGCGCTCAAAGAGATCGCTCTGCTCTCGCCGCAAAACGGGCAGACGTATCGCGAACATCAGGACATCGAGATTGAGGTCGTGATGCGCCACATCGAGACCGCCGACCTTTACGTGGATTTTAACGCGGTAAAGGCGGTTGCTCCGGTAGCGACAGTATCGCGCGGCGCAGGGGATCCGGAGCGGTTCTCCTACACCCTCCGTTTACCGCGTATCGACGAAAGCGGAGTCGCGGTTGTGCGGTTGCAGGATCCGCAAAGCGGCAAAACCGCCAAACGGTTCGTCAATCTCGTGAACGACGACACCGTGGAGCAGAGCCTCGAGCTCGAGGTTCAGCCCAGCGTCGCGGCGTTGTCTGGCACGCAGCTCATGGTGCAGGCCATGCCGCCGTCCGACATGGTCGACTACTCCGCGGCTTCGCAGGTGCTCATAGAAGACCCGGCAGGCAGCCTTGCACCACAGCCCGTGGCGATCGGCGCCGGACCCCAGTTCCATACCATCTCGAGCCAGCCTGACGAGCTCGTTGTGCGCTCCACGCTGGAGGATCTGTCGGGTAATCAGAAGTTAGAAGAGCGTCGCGTGCCCAAGATACCGTACCTCTCGACTGGCGATGCCGTGGTGTATCAACCCGCGCAACTCGGGGACGAGACCGTGGCCGTGGTGGCCATGCCTGGCCTGTATGGCTTGAGCGAGACAGTCGCCATAGCCGTCAATCACCCGTCTTTGGGCTATGAGATACGCACCCAGAGTGCGGTTTTGGAAACGAGCCAAACGGGGAGCATCCAGTCGCTGTTTTTCACCGGAGCGGGACTTCTCGCCCAGGTGGAGAAAGACGGCGCGCGCTGGCTCTCCTACTGGCCGGTGCAAGATGGCGCGCTGGGTCAAAGCACTGCGATTGAGATAAGTGGTGAAGTGCTCGGCGGCAGTGGCGAGGTGGTCTTCATCCAGCACGGCGCGCTTCTAGGCGCCCAAGTCTATGTCGACGGTCGGTTCGAGCCGGTGGTCGGCGCTGTGGAAAACGACGAGATTCGCCAGTCCATCGTGGACTCCGGGCGACTCTATGTCCTGACCAGTTTCGACGAAATCCACGTTTACGAATTGGCCCTTCAAGGAGTGCCTGCTGTGGTTCTAGCGGCGTCCTACACCGTCGATTCGGCAGATGGTTTCGCTGTCGATGGTACGACTCTCGTCACCCATGGCGATGGGTTCATCTCTTCTTATCGCATCGTGCCAGACACGGATCCTCTCGTCGTAGAGAGATTGGATAAGCAAGCGCAGATCACAGCTCATGGGAAGGTTCTCGCCGCCTTCGTGGATGGAGAGCTCCTGTGGTCCAAGGTGGAAGGCGATGATGGCCACGGAAGGTGGCAGGTCTACGAGAACGAAAAGCTCGAGGGACTTTTGACTCTTCCGGCCGAGGAGATTGTGTTAAGCGGAGCGGCGATGTTCTGGCGCGGCGCGTTCGGAACGCCGGTCTCTGGCAAGGTATATCGCAGGGCCACCATCGCGCAGCAGGGCGCCGTGACTCTTTCTCGTAAAGCGGTTCAAATGCCGCTGTCTCTCCTAATATCTGGGCTCGAGGACAGCTCGACACTCGGCGGCGAGAGCGTGTCTTTTGTGAATGCGCAGGGTGAGGCGTTGCCTTGGTCCCGGCAGCTCATCGGCGGGGTTGTCAACTGGCGGATTCCGCGACACGCCTTGAGCGAGGGCAATGTTATTGCTCGCCGTATGGACCGCAGCGGCTCTCCGGATGAGTATTCCATTACCGTGGATAGCGCGGTGCCAGCAAGGTCTCTCGAGGTTGCGCCGAGCTCGACGAGCGCCGTAGCGGCCGGCGCCCAGGTGCCCATTGCGGCAATGGTGGATGGCGCGGCTCGAGCACAGCGACTGACCGTGGACTGGATGTCCGCGGGCGCGACCCTGGCCGCCGAGATTGGCGACGAGGGCGCGTTCCATTGGGTGCAGACGCCGCAATCCGGAGACACAGCGCTCCTGAAGGTCAAAGTGGACGATAGCGAGCCCGTCGACGCATCGATGTCGCTCGTGGAAAACGGTACGGTCTCGGGCCTCATCAGGGTGGCTCAGCCCGTCAATGGCTCCGAGTATCTGGAGGCCCAGGCGCTCGCCGTGGACTTCCAGGCGCCCTGCACTATCGAGGGCGTCGGAGCATTCCGCTATGGGCGAGTCTCCCTCCAAGATCTCGATGGCAAGGAGATCTCGCAGGCGCTGGTCGGGCAAAGCGACGCGCAACTCGCCATGCGGCTACCCGCGGCCCACGAGTGGGGTACCCTGCGCGTCCTTATTCGGGCCTATTATGGAGAGTCGTTCCGCTACCTAGATGCCGATTCAGTCAGCATCGGCGTGTTCCCCAGGGTGTCCATTCCGGCTCCGATCCTCTCGGGTGTTTCGCCCCGCGTGCTCGTGGGATCCTCGTTGAACGTGAGCATCGCCAATCGCGCGGACATGGACGCCGATATCATGACGTCCCTCCGCATCAGCGATCAGAACGGCGTCATCCTATGTTTGGAGGACGAGCGCTGCGAGCTCACCGTCAGCACCGCCACAACCTTGTTGCAGTTGGAGGCGCGAGCCCAGGACGGCCTGGGTAATTCGGCGGTCACGACGGCGCAGACCATTGTGCTCGACTACCTAAGCCTGAAAAGCGCCGCCGTGACCATGCCGTTCGATCGCGCCGTGCCAACCGTGGGCGGCGCTTGGTTTGCCGCAGGGCGTTCTTTGTACGAGCTCAAGGGCAATGAGGCGCCTGTGCGCCGGACGGTTCTCGATGCGCCCATCGAGGCCTTCGATTCCCTGGCAGACCGCTTGCTCGTCTCTGTCGCTGGTTCCGAGCTCCTCGTGGTCGCCGGGCAGGATGCATACCGCGTGCTGTCTCGGCAAAAGGTGTCAGGTGTAGCCGTGGCCATGGCCGTCGCGAGCGACATCGCCCTGCGCGCCACGGCGAATCAGCTCGTGACCTATCAGATCGCCGGCAATGCGCTGACCCCCAAGGCAACCCTTGCCACGAGCTCGGCGGTGCTGGAGGTGCAAGCTCGCGGTGAGCAGTTCCTTGTTGTTACTAAGAACGAAATCCTCGTCGTAAACAGTGCGTTGCAGGTCGTGCGGCGCATGGCCGGCAACTTCCTCAGCGCGGCCTCGCACAACGGCTTCGTGTTGGCAGCGCAATCGAGCGGAGCCATCTCGGTTTTGAGCGACGACGGGACTTCATGGAGCACGGCGCTCGAGGCGAGTGCCGCGCGCCTCGTTTCCTTGGGCAACGATGTTCTGGCGATCACGACCGAGGGCCAAATTGCCCTCATCGATGCGCGAGATCCTCGATGGCTGTCGGTCGTGGCGCGTTGGCAGGCCCCCACAGAGGGGCAATCGGCCCAGGCGATCGTCGCCCGCGGTGCGCTGTGGCTTGGCGGAACAGAGGGCCTTGTCCTTAACTTCACAAGACCTGCCGCTCAAGAACGGCTCCTGGCGCAGAGTCAGTCTCCCCGCGGCAATGCCGTGGACGTGAGCTTGTCCCTTGGCGCCATGCTCGTGGCTGCCCAGGACTATGGGGTCGTGAGTTTGGTTCGCGGCAGTAGCGGCGACCTCACGGAGATCGCCCTGCCGAGTCCGTACGGTGCGAACGCTCAGGAAGTCGTGGCCACGCCTCTCGGCAAGTACGCACTTTTACCTCTTGTGAAGAAGGTCGTTTCTCTCAAGGACAAAGGGCCTGCAACCACCTTGATGGAAGGACAGCCCTACTCCCACCTTGCAGCCAATGAATCCTTGGTGGTCGCATCGGCTGGTTCGCGCTTGTTCTTCTATGACCTGCGCAACAAGGCCACGGGCTTTGCCCAGCTCGCTGCTGGCCAAGACGTCGCTGCTCTGTCTCTGGTCGATGGTGTGCTCTACGCCTCGACAAATGCCAACCAGCTTTGGCGTCTGGATATCTCCAAGCTGGTCGTCGGAGCTGACCTGCGGATCTTCCCAGATGCCTTGCTCAGTACGCTCAGCCCAATTAGTCGCATGGCGAGCGATGGGGATCATCTCTACTACGCCATGAAGCAGGAGCTGCATCGGCTCGATCTGAACAGTTATGTCGACGAAGCGGTCGAGTTGACGGACCTCATTTCCGATCTCGCCGTTGCGAGCGGCACCGTGTTTGCGGCTGCCGGAAGCGTTGTGCATGGGATTTCCAGCCACGGACAGTGGGCCGCGGAATCCGTGACTTCCGTGCTCACCGCTTCAGGCCAGATCCTGTCGATTGCCGTCGAAGGCGATAGGATGCTGCTCGGCAAGGGGACCAACGGTTACGAGCTGTGGACAGTCGCCCACAACCACGGGGCTGTGAGCCCGGCGATCGGATCGCCGAGTATTAGCTCTGTGTTCGAGCCCGCGGGCGCCATTTCGCTTGCGCTCCACGATCCTCGTCAGGTCAATGCTGTGCGCTATTTGGTGAACGACCAAGTTGTCGCTTCGGTGCATACGCCGCCTTTCAACGCGACCGTTAAGGTGCCGGCCAATCTTCCCAATGGTCAGCCGTTCGAGATCTCGGCCGAGGTCGAGTCGGTCCATGGCGTTTTCGCCAGGTCCACGGCCCATGCGGGCGTGCTGCAAGGCGAGAACCTTCCTTCAAACCCGTTCACGGTCGAGCTTCATGTCGACGGGAACAGCCTCGAACGACCTATTGAGCTCAGCGCCATCGTACACAACAGCTCTGCGGCGGTTTCGTTGGTCGAGTTCTATGAGCGCGCTCCTGGGAATTCGTCTTTTACACTGGTGGGCAGACACTACGGTCCTGTGTACGAGATGCGCAGCAACGCCGAGCTTGAAGGCGCGTACGAGTTCTTTGCCCGCGCCGTGGACGAGTATGGCAATATCGCCGAATCGACGATCTACGAGGTCGAGGTCACGTCGGACAAGTCGCCGCCGAGGACGCCGGTCTTTCAGATCTTTGGCACCCTGAAGAACGGCCAGCCCATGGCCGGTCATCCCTTTGTCGTCACGGTGGACGTAACCGACGATGAAAGCGGTGTGGAAGCTGCATTCTTGAAACGCGGAGAGCGTATTCTCGCGGCGATTTTTGAAAACGGTCAAATTCGTTACGAACAGCCCGCGCTCGCTTCGGGCGAGGCCGTGGACTACACGGTTTTTGTCATCGACAGGGCCGGCAACGAGCTGACCCCGGCGGCGACGATGCGCTACCAAGCGGCGAGCGATAACCCGCCGCAGTTCACCTGGGTGATGGCGCCGTCTTCAATCGTGGAGCTGACGGCGTTTACTGTGAACGTCAGGGCACAGGACGACGGCGCAATGGGGGAACTGCGCTTCATTTGGAACGGGCGCACGACCGTGGCGCCCTGCCGCGCTTCTTCGGTGTGCGAGGTCACGGTTTCGGTGAAGGACGAGCGGACAGATCGCGTGTCTGGCAGCCTGCCAGGAAACCTGCTGGTGCAGGCCGTGGACAGCACAGGCCAAGTCGTTAATGAGCAAAAGCAGATTATGGTACAGCCCAACCGGCCGCCCGATGCGAGCAAGGTGCATTTCTTGCTGGCGCCTTATGCCTATAGAGGCGATCCAACTCCATTCATGGTGTATG
>JALOQD010000295.1 GCA_025453525.1 Myxococcota bacterium | reverse complement strand
GAGGCGAATTTTTCCGCGTTTGACGCCGGTTGGCACGGAGATCATCACCATGTCCGGCACCACTCCGATGACCTCTGCCGGCACATCGCCGACCCACGCTTTGACAGTTGCCATGTCCTCGCCGAAGTTCGTACCGGTGATCATGATGGTCTCGCCCACGGGTGATGAGGTGGGGTCGAAAGAAACGAGCGTCGGGATGACCGAGGCATCGATGCCCAGCATGTTGTCCATGCTCGGTGGCTGTTGCGGGGCCGCAGCCGGGGGTGCCGGGGGTGCTTTCGCAGGTGCCTGAGCGGCGGTTGGCGCGGCCGGAGCAGCGGATGGTGCGGCGGCGGCCGGGGCCGTGGGCAAAGGCGCGTTCTGCGCGGCGCCCACGGGACGACTCACGGCAAACACGTTTTCGCTCTCGACCTCTCCCCGGTCTTTCACGGCAACCTTGAACGGCGCGTCTGGTGCGCTCTTGGGGATGCTCACGACCAGCATGGTCTCGCTGGAGCCGGGCTCTACTTTCAGTATTGCAGAGCCGTAGGTCACGGTGGTCGCCTTGGCCTTGAGATCGAACCCTGTGCCGTAGATGGAGACCTTGGTGCCGTCTGGTCCTGTGGGCGGGCGGAATCCGGTCACCGTGAGGGGCGTCAGAACCGAGAACGCAGACTTGCTTTCCGTGCGACCGGCGTTGGGCGCGGTAAAGACGAATTGCCCAGAAGGAGCGCCGGGCGGAATCATGACGAGCGCCATGGTCGGGGATTCGACGCGCACGCCGATGGGCATCTGGGCGAGGTAGCAGCGCAGTCCCGGGTTGTCGAAGCCCTCACCGGTGATTCGAACGTAGGTGCCGGGCGTGCCCTTGTCGGGTTTGAAGGTCTTCACGTTAATGGGGTTGACCACGGCGAAGTTCAATGGCGGCTCTCCAAAGCCGCGGCCCTTGACCTCGACTCGAAACTTGCCAGTGGTCGCGCCCTTTGGCACCTGCACCTTGAGGCGCGATTCGCCGGCCTCGAGCACAGTGACGGGCTTGCCCGACAGGGTCACTTTGTTGTTCTTGGCCACGGCTTCGAAGCCGCCGCCGAAGATAGTGACCGCAGAGCCGACGATGCCGCCGGTGGGAACCACGCTCGTGACCTGAACAGGTGTAAAGACTTCGAAGGGGGCCTTGGACTTGGCATTGCCTCGGCGCTTGGTCTGAATTTCGATCGGGCCGTTCGTGGCGCCGAGCGGCACTGCGAAGGTCAAGGCAGTGGGTGTCACGGCGTTGATGGCGATGACCTGGCCGTTCAAGGTGAGGCGCAAGTGGGAGGCCTGATCGGAGAAGTACTTGCCGGTGATCGTGACGAGGGTTCCGACCGAGCCACGGGTCGGTGTAATATTTGCGATCTCTGGAGAATGCGCGACCTGCAACGGGAAGGCGATGGGCGCTGAGCCGCGTTCTTTGACCTCCAGGGTTAGGGTCAAAGGACCGTCGGGTACCTCCTGTGGGATTTTGAAAATGATGACGCCATTTTCAATTTGGCTGACCGGCACTTTGGCGCTGCCGATGTACAAGGTGTGATCCGCCGGGTTGCTTCTAAAGCCCGTTCCCCAGAGGCGAACTTCCGTGCCAGGCACGCCCCACATGGGTTCCATGCGAGTCACGGCCAAAGGCGCCCAGACTTCGAATCCCTCCTTGCTCTCGGCCATTCCCATCTGGGCCACGGTGACCTGGAGCTTGCCCGAACCCGCGCCCTGGGGCACGAATGCGTGGATCTCGCTGTCGGTCACGGAGGTCACGGCGCAGGGACGGCCCGTGAGGGTGACTTGGGCTGCGGCTTGGTTTGCGCCAAATCCCTTGCCCTTGATGACGATTTCCGTCCCAATGGGGCCGCTCGTGGGGGTGATGCCGGAGATGACCGGCGGAAAGACCACCGGGAACGCCGTGGGAAACTCAAAAGAACCGACGCCCTTGATTTCTACGGCGAACCGTCCGGCCTCGGCGCCCTTCATCGGAATTTCGACGACGATTTCGTTGGCCGATGACGATAGGAGCTTCACGGGCTTGCCGCCGAGGGTGACCTTGATGTTGGCCTTTTTGTCGGAGAACCCTGAACCGATGATCTTGACCTTGGTGCCCGGGGGACCCGACGGCGGGCTCAAGGCATCGATCTTAATCTGCGCGAGCACGGTGAACGCCTTCTGACTCGTGGCCTGTCCAGCGTTGTACACTTGAACCGTGATGTTGCCGGTCTTGGCCGTGGGCGAAATGATCGCCTCGATGCGCGTGGGGCTTGCAGAGCGCACCATCAAGGGCGCGCCGCCGATGGTGACGGCGTTCTCATGGGCCTTGGCCGAGAAGTTGCTGCCGGTGACGATCACGGCTGTTCCCGGCGGGCCGATGGTCGGTTCGAGATTCGTTACGACCGGTGCGACGCGGGCTTGGACGACCCAGAACACCTGCTGGCTCGTGAGCCTGTGCATCGGCCCTTGCAGCGTGAAACGCCCCTGCACGGCATTGGGCGGAATCTGCACGACGATTTCCTTGTTCGACGCAGAAATTGGCTGCACCGCGATATTGTTATAAAAGACTTTGTATTCTGGACCGAGGTTCTGGCCCTTGATGCGAACCTGGGTGCCTGGAGGGCCGGCAGCCGGTTCGAGCGCGTCGATGACCGGACGGGCCTTGTAGTCCTGTGCGGCGGCCGCGGTCGCGAGAAGCGCCGGAAGCAATGTGAAGACTAGGGATATAGAGGTCCGTCGAAACATACATCTCCTCCAGTTCAAGGGCGGGTCCGTCGCCCAGCAGCGTGCATGACGCCTAATGCCCTGTTATATCCTTAGTGGACTCAATAAAGTCAACGTTTCCTGAATAATTTCAGTTTGACGGTGCGGCGCTGTTGGGGTAGGAGAGCGCCAATAGGTGGATGGAGGCTGTACTCGGTGATGATGCAACACGCAGACATTCTCATAATCAACGCAGGTCAGCTGCTGACCATGGAGCCCTCCATGAGTCAGGCTCCGCAGGATGATCGCGATCTCGTGGACACAGGGTGCATTCTGGATGGGGCAGTGGCGCTGCGAGACGGACGTGTCGCAGCCGTGGGACGCACCGTCGACCTCATGGCCGAGTTCAAGCCAAAGCAGATCATCGACGCTACGGGACGGGTCGTCTGCCCGGGATTCGTCGATCCCCATACACATCTCGTGTTCGCGGGCAGCCGACACCTGGAATTTGGCCTGCGGATGCGCGGCGCGACCTACCACGAGATCTTGGCCAAAGGGGGAGGCATCCACTCCACTGTGCAAGCCACTCGGGCAGCGAGCCACGACGAGCTCGAAGAATTGGCCCTGCCAAGGCTGCGCAGATTGCTCTGCCACGGCGTCACCACGGTCGAGGTGAAGAGCGGATACGGCTTGGACGCGGCCGCGGAGATCAAAATCCTCGAGGTCGTGCAGCGGCTCGCAGGGCGTCAGAGCATTCGGCTGTGCCCCACGTATCTCGGCGCTCATGTGGTGCCAGTGGAGTTCAAAGAGGATCGCTCGGCGTACCTGCGGCTGATGGTGCACGAGGTGCTGCCCGAGATCGCCAGGAGGGGTCTCGCGACGGCCTGCGACGCATTCATCGATCAAGGGGCGTTTGAAGTGCACGAGGCCCGGATCGTGCTTGAGACGGCCCGGTCACTAGGCCTCATGGTCAAGGCCCATGCGGGCCAGTTTTCCGCATGCGGCGCGCCTGCCCTCGTGGCTGAGCTCGGGGGCTTGTCCGCTGACCATTTGGAAGTTGTCACCGACGAGGACATCGCGGCCATGGCGGCGGCGGGTGTGGTGGCGACGCTCTTGCCCGGCGCGGCTCTGTGTTTGCGCGACGAGTTTCCCAGCGGCCGGCGCTTTCTCGATCGCGGAGTCGAAGTCGCGGTTGCCACGGATCTCAACCCCGGCACTTCTCGCACCGAAAACCTCCCTCTCATGGGAGTGCTCGCCGCGACGCGCCAAGGATTGAGTGTCGCTGAGGCGCTGCGGGCCATGACCGTGAGCGCGGCCAAGGCGCTGGGTCTTTCCCACGAGGTGGGAAGCCTGCGACCGGGAAGCAGGGGGGATATCGTGGTGCTCGATGTGCTCGATGTGCGAGATTTTTTCTATCATTTTGGCCAAAACCATGTATTCCTGGTAATAGCCGCGGGTGCCGTGGCTCTAGAGAGGGAGCAGGACCGATGAGTGCGTTTGACTATCTCGATGTTTATCGCCACTATCTGGTGCGGTTCGAGGAGAACTTCGGAAACCTGGAGTTTGACGAGATCGTTCAGCATAGAGGGCAGCTCATTCAGAAACTGCGCTACGATGAGTTTGTCGTAAAATTCAGCGAGTTTAAGAAAATCGAGGAGTATCTGCGCGAAGTGATGTCCAAGGGCGCGACGTTGAACGACGAAATCAATCGGACTTATCGAGAGTTGTCGTACAACGTCCTGGAGACGCCCAAGGATTTTCTGGCGCTATAAACGATGTAATAGAGGCGCTTTTGCCGCGCCTTGGGTCTTGACAAAGGCCTTCCTTCCGACTAAGAAAGGTCGCTCCGCGCGGGAGCCCGAGCACGTTTCGTGCTTTGGCTTAAACTGCTCGACGAAACGAACGAGCGCGGAGCAAGTGGGAGCTAAAATGCGTACTTTCGTAGCAAAGAATGGCGATGTGGAGCAGCGTTGGTTCATCATCGATGCGTCGCAGCTGCCTGTAGGCCGCATGGCTAGCCAGGTCGCGATGATTCTCCAGGGCAAGAACAAACCGACCTACACGCCCCATGTGGACACGGGCGACTTCGTCGTGGTGTTCAATGCCGGCAAGGCCCAGCTCACGGGCCGCAAGCTGGACAACAAGTATTATCACTATCACACGGGTTTCGTGGGCGGCATCAAGTCCACGTCCGCCCGGGAGATGATGAGCAGTAAGCCGGACGAGCTGCTGCGCATTGCGGTCAAGGGCATGTTGCCCAAGACCAAGCTGGGTCGCCAAATGCTCAGCAAACTCAAAATTCACTCCGGCGATTTGCCTGAGCACGCCTACAAGGCCCAGAAGGCCGAGTCGCTCAGTGTGAGCAAGTAGCGTAAGGAACGGTGGAGACGATGAGCGTCACGCAACAGAATCGTTGGTATGCCACGGGTCGCCGCAAGACGGCCGTGGCTCGCGTCTGGATCATGCCCGGCAGCGGTAAGATCACCATCAACCAACGCGCCGAGGAAGTGTACTTCCCCAGGGCCATCGCCCGCATGATTATGCGGCAGCCGCTCGAAGTCGTTGAGTCGGACGACAAGTACGATTTGTTCGTCAATGTCACCGGCGGCGGCACCACGGGCCAATCCGAGGCGATTCGCCACGGTATCGCCCGCGCCTTGTGCGAGGCAGAGGGGTCGTTCCGCGCGTCCCTCAAGGCTCAGGGCTTCCTCACTCGTGATTCGCGCGCCGTGGAGCGCAAGAAGTACGGCCGGCCTGGCGCCCGTCGTCGCTTCCAGTTCTCCAAACGATAAGAGCCGCTTTAGACATTTCCTCGTAACTTCTCAAAAAGTGGTGGCATCCACCTCCGCTCCTCGCGGAACTCGAACATGGTCATTCCATTCAGCGAACTTGCGTCGCGCTGGCGTGCGCGCGGTTCAGCCGATCTCAAAAGGATCTGGAAATATTTGGGACAGCGTGGCGTGCGCCTCCAGGGAGTCGCTGATCATGACGATGGGGAGCTCATCCGTGAACTCGCTCAAGGCTTGTCTGCACATTCCGCAGGGCGTGATGGGGCGGTCCGCGGCGATGACCAGGGCTTCCAGATCTCGGCACCCGGCAGCGATGGCTGCGGCGAGCGCGCTTCTCTCGGCACACAGCCCCACCGGATAGGACGCGTTCTCGACATTGCAGCCGACAAACGTCTTTCCCCCTGCCTGCAGAGCTGCCCCCACTCGGAACTGCGAATAGGGAGCGTGAGCATGTTGGCGAACCTCGCTGGCCAGCCGTTTGAGCTCGTCCCAGTTGATAGCCGTGGTCACGATCGCTCCTTGTCCGAATGCGTCCGGGAGAGGCTCCACTTGAGCAGCTCGGCGAGGTTTTTGCCCGCTGTGGCGCCCATGCGCTGAACTTCGCCGTGGTCGAGCACGGCTCCAGGTAATCCTGCGGCCATGTTGGTGATACAGGAGACCGCGGCCACGGCAGCGCCCAGGTGTCGCGCGGCTATGGCCTCGAGCACCGTGGACATGCCCACGGCGTCGGCGCCGAGCATGCCGAGCATTCGCACCTCGGCCGGCGTCTCGTAGCTCGGTCCGAGCAACCCGGCGTAGACCCCTTCGGCAAGGGGAAGGTCCAAGGCGGCCGCGGCATCTAGGAGGAGGCGTCGCAGCGCTTTGTCGTAGATCTCGCTCATGTCCGGGAACCGCGGCCCGCGGCTGTCGTTGTTTGGACCGACGAGGGGGTTGCGCCCCGTGAGGTTCAGGTGATCCCGCAAGAGGAGGAGTGTCCCTGGCCGCAGGTCTTGTCGCACGCCGCCCGCGGCATTGGTGAGTATGACGATTTTTGCGCCCAGCTCGATGGCGGTTCGAACGGGCCGGACGACCAGCGGTGGCTCGTATCCCTCGTAGAGGTGGACTCGTCCCTGTTGCATGAGCACGCGACACTGCCCCAGGCGCCCCCAGTGCAGGGCACCGGCATGTCCGGGAACCGTGGAGAATGGCCAGCCGTGCAAGTCGTGCGTATCGATGGTGAGGCGATCCTCGAGGGCCTCGACGATTTCGCCGAGGCCCGAACCCAGGACCAAGAAGACCTCAGGCTCTTTGACTCCGCGCTCTTTGAGCTCGTCCGCGAGCTCCTTGATGTACGTCCATTCTGCTCTCATGCTGCAAATATGAACCCAAGATGCGGAATTGCCCAGGCCGCCACCAAAACGTTCTTGGCTTTGGCCAAAGCAAACGACTATATACGAGACGCATGACGGAAATCCCAATCACCAAGGACTCGATGAACGCCCCTGCGACGCCTTCGAACAAGACCCGTTGGCAGCGATTCAAGAGCGCCATCGTGGACATCCTGAAGCAGAAGGATCCTCCCCAAAGGATCGCGCGAGGCATGGCCATCGGCATCTTCGTGGGATTTCTGCCCATTATGAGCATCCAGATGGCGGTCTCGACGATGATCGCGATTCCCTTTCGCGCTAACCTGAA
>JALOQD010000294.1 GCA_025453525.1 Myxococcota bacterium | reverse complement strand
CGAGATCCTGTGCCTCGACGAGTTCTCCATCGCCATCGACCCGGTGACGACCATGCGCATCGAGGACGTGCTCCTCGACCTCAAGGAGCACATGACGATTCTTCTCGTCACCAATCTGGTCCAGCAGGCGCGGCGTCTCGCTGACCGCACATGCTTCCTCAACATGGGCGAGCTCGTCCAAGAGGACAGCACAGAGCTCATGTTTTCAGACAACCCAGGCAACAAGTTGACCTACGACTACATTCACGGCGTCTTCGGCTGAGGTAGAGATGGAAGAATCGAGCACCGCGCAGAAGAGCATCGTTACAAGCGACCTGAACCTCTGGTACGGCTCGTTCCAAGCCCTCTCCAACGTCTGCGCGACCATCGAGCCGCGCCGCATCACCGGGCTGATCGGCCCGTCCGGTTGCGGCAAGACGACGCTGCTGCGCTGCCTGAACCGCATGAACGAGAGGTTCAAGGGGGTCCGCACCACAGGGTCGATTCGAATCATGGGTAAGAACATCTTCGACCCGGACGTGTCCCTCATCGAGCTGCGCAAGGCCGTGGGCATGGTCTTTCAGCGCCCCAACCCCCTGCCGCTCTCGGTCTACGAAAACGTCGTCTTTGGGCTCCGCATCCACGCTGGCATGAGTCGCCTGAGTAAAAAAGAGGAACACGACGTCGTGGAAAAGGCGCTGCGCGAGGTCTTTCTCTGGGACGCCGTCAAGGACAGGCTCGGCGCCAAGGCGACTGAGCTCCAGCTCGAACAGCAGCAGAAACTGTGCATCGCGCGCCTGTTGCCGCTCAAGCCCGAGGTCCTGCTCATGGACGAGCCCTGCTCGGCGCTCGACGCCGAGGCGACCAAAGCAGTCGAGGATTTGCTCGAAAACCTTCGGGCACGCTATACAATCGTCATCGTTACCCATAATATGGCCCAGGCCCGACGTATCAGTGACGACTGTATCTTCATGCTGAACGGCGACCTCGTGGAGCAGAGCCTGACCTCAACACTGTTCATCAACCCCAAGGACAAAAGAACCGAGGAATACATCGAGGGTCGCTATGGTTGAGAGGACCCAAGCACTACGGGGCAACGAAGTCGAAGGAGAAATGACCGATGTCCAGGCGTTTTAACGAAGATCTCTCCAAGCTCAAACGGGAGGTGCTCGCCATGGGCGCCTTGGCCGAGGGCATGATCCGCAAGACCATGAGCGCGCTCGTCGACCGCAACCCGGCTCTCATCCAGGAGGTGCTGGCGGACGAGGTGAGGATGGACGCCTTTCAGCGGGCGATCGACACGGAGACGGTGAGGCTGATAGGGATCTTCACTCCTGTGGCGGGCGACCTGCGCGTTCTGCTCATGATCACGCGCATCAACGCAGAGCTCGAGCGCTGCGCAGACCAAGCGGTTTCCATCTGCTACGGCTACGAAAACTTAAAGCTTCTCGAAGGTGAGCCGCTCAAGCCCCTCGTGGATCTGCCCCGCATGGCGAGCATCGCAGAGCAGATGTTTCACGATTCCATGGAAGCCTTTGTGCACAACTCAGCCGAAGAGGCGATGGCGGTCATCAAGCAAGACGACGACGTGGACAAGCTCAATGACCAGATCTTCCGCGAGCTGCTCACCTACATGCTCAGCGACCCGAGAAACATCAGCCGCGCGCTTGGGCTCATCCTCACGGCCCGGGCGTTCGAGCGCATCGCCGATCACGCCGTCAACATCGCCGAGGACGTGGTCTACATCGTCCGGGGCGAGGACATCCGGCACGTCAAGGCCTAAAAGCACACGAGTGTGAAGGACCGAGGGAGAAGGCCGGTGTCTCCATCGAGGGGTCGGCCCAGTTTCGGGACTAAGCGCCCGCCGCGAAAATACTTCCCAGAATTGCGGCGTCGAGTCGCCCGTTCGGCAAGGCGCGAGGAGGGCGAATACTCTTGGTATTTAACCGACGAGCAACGAAGCCGACCGGGATGAATCGGCGACGGAAAATGGAAGTTGTTTTGCGGCGGGCGCTAACGTGCCACGGTCTGGAAAGTTTCCGTAAAAAAGCGCGGCTCCCACATCTAACGATTGTGTTCGAAAAAAAAGGACGCAAATCGTTAGTAGGGTCCATGCCAAAACGAAAAACGCCAAACCGAGGTCTCCAGATGACGCCAAACTTCAAAGCCGGTGTGCTTCTTCTCCTGTGCCTCTCTGCGGCGGTGCTTCCTTGCTGCTCCGTCCAACCGCCCGGCTGTGAAGGTGAGGCCTGTCAAGCGGATCCATTCTGCCGAGGGGCAGATTGTGTCGAATGCCTTGAAGACAAGGACTGCAGCGGCGGGGAGGTTTGCATAGAAGGAACCTGTCAAGAGAGTGTCGAATGCATTGAAGATACTGACTGCAACAGAGGCGAAAATTGCATCGAAGGGGAGTGTCAGTACCCCGAACCGGAAATCATGACGTCCGAGCTTCCCAGTGGCGCGGTTCAAACGCCCTACGAATTTGCACTGGAATCCAGCGGTGGAAAGCCCCCCCTGACATGGAGTCTCAGCAGCGGCGATCTCCCCAGTGGCCTAGAATTGACGCCAGATGGAGTTCTCGCTGGCACGCCCATCCAAGCGCAGACCAAGAAATTTTCTGTGACCCTCAAGGACGACGCAGGAGAGACCTTCGCTCGAAACTTCTCACTGCAAATATTCGCAGACAACGCGGTTCACATCACAACCCAAACGCTCAAAGCCGCCAAAGAAGGGATCCCGTACTCATTCCAGCTGACGGCACAGGGAGGCACAGAGCCCTATGCCTGGCAAATCCTAAGTGGCGCTCTGCCCAAAGGCCTCACTCTGAGCTCCACCGGAGACATCTCGGGAACGTCCACAGAAATCGGTTCCTTCCCCTTGGAAATTCGGGTGTTTGACGCTTCGACGCCGCCGTCCTTCGAATCGAAGGGCTTCACGTTGGAATCCCAGATGGCCCCGCTCGAAATCGTCGGTACGATGGTGTTCGACCTTCTCGTCTCTAAACTCGTCGTCCTTTCCCCACTCATCCCGTATTTTCCCTATGCCGCCAACCTCGAGGCGCGCGGAGGTCTCAAACCCTACTCATGGAGCCAAGAGCCGCCCCCCCCGGTGCTCAATTTGTTCATTCAGAAATGGGGCCTGCCCAAAGGGCTGAAGATGACCCAAGCTGGGAGAATCTCTGGTTCCGTCACAAATACCTCAGACGCAACGACCATCACCATCCCCGGCGGGCCCAGTTTGTCCGGCTATTTCTTCATGGGCAAGGTCTCGGACTCACGCTCTCCCTCCCGCAGCACCAGCGCCATCTTTTGCATTCCAACGATCGCCCTGTAGACCTTCGCTCCTGACCATCTGCCCTGGCCATGGCCTAACGACACTGCTATGGGGTCTTCTCGTACACTCGGACGTAGTCGACAAAATACTCGGCGGGGAAGAGGGCGTCGTCGATTCCCTGGAGTCCGCCCCAAGAACCACCAATGGCGAGGTTGAGCAGCAAGTACAACGGCGCGTCGTAGGGCCAGGTTGAGTTGCCGGTGTGCTCGTTGGCGAATGAAAAGACCAAGTCGCTATCGAGCAGGAAATCGATGCGCTCTTTAGTCCACTCGATGGCGTAGACGTGGAAGTCAGAAGCCGCGTCCATCACCTCTACGGTCACGCCCTTGTTCGTGCCGAGCATATGATTATAGGCCTCGGTGTGAATGTTGAAATGCAGGTGGTCTGGGTCATACCCCACGTACTCCATCAGATCGATTTCCCCACAAGTCGGCCAGCCGACCTGCCCGATGTTGGTGCCCAGCATCCAAATCGCAGGCCACGTTCCCCTCCCTGGCGGAACCTTGGCGCGAACCTCAATCCGGGCGTACGTCCAGCTCGCCTTTCCGGCTGTGGTCAGACTGGCAGAGCTGATCTCATGCCCTTCATAGCCGTCCTTGCGCGCCGTGATCACGAGATGACCGCCTTCCAGTCGAGCGTTCTCGAGCCTTTCCGCCACGTAGAATTGCGCCTCGCCATTGCGCACGAACCCCTCTTCGTAGCCCCATTTCGAAGAATCTGGCAGTCCGCTGCCCTCGAACTCGTCGCTCCAGATCAGAGTCCAGCCTTCGATCTGTTCCGTGGTGGAGTCCGTCGACACGGTGCCGTTGCTTTGCGATTCGGTTTCCTCGGTGTCGCTCCCCGGATCCGGGTCACTCGAGGTGTCTACCTGGGAGGCCGTGTTACACCCCAATATCATCAGGCAAAAAAGACCGAGCAGTCGTTTCATCATGGCTCACCGCCTTTGCTCAGAAAAGAGCCTCGGAAAATGCCCCCGTCTGCAACGCGGGATGCCTTACTCCAGGCTTTCGCAAGGCATTCCCGCTGCGCGCCAGGGGCATTTTTAAGCCTCATTAGTGGTCGCGACAGCGGCCATGGGCGTTTGCTCATCGTCCATCGAACATCACCTCGCTCGTCGTCTCCTCTCTTCATCTATATCCCCTTTCCGGCGCTGCGCTTGCCAGGCCCGAGATGTGGGCGCGGCTGTCCAAATCGACCGTGAACAATTTGATAGCATCCTCGGTCGTCAGCATCATGATGATTTGGACAGACAACAACGGACCTGGCCAGGGTCATGAAGGATGATGCTGGCGAGAGGGGTTGGGCAAAGCTCAGGCGAACGCAACATGGTGTCGAAAAGGAGGGCTCGATGAATAAGGCAGCGCTCGTCCTAATCTTGGGAACCGCACTCGTCGCAACGGGTTGCAAAGTCGACGAGGACACGAACGAGAACGTCAACTACACCGACTGGGGGGACGACTTGCCCGAGGCGGGCAACCCGATTGCCGACTGCCCGGTGCCAGACGACGCGATGGAAGCAGAGGTCTCGATGCCGGATCACGTCATCGGCGATGGCACGCCGCAGAGTTGCACGAGCGCGGTGGTGGTGGCGGCCATTGCGCAGGGCGGCGTCATTACGTTCAACTGCGGACCAGAGCCGGTGACGATTGTCATGCAAGAGACCGCCAAGATCTTCAACAACACCGGACCGAATATCGTCATCGACGGCGGTTCGAAGGTGATCTTGAGCGGCGGCAACGCGCGGCGCATCCTGTACATGAACACCTGCGACCCAGACCTCGTGTGGACGACCGACCATTGCAACGACCAGGATCACCCGCAGCTCACGGTGCAGAACCTCACCTTCGCCGACGCCAACTCCAAAGGCGAGCCCGAGGAAACCGCAGGTGGCGGCGCCATCTGGGTACGCGGCGGCCGGTTCAAGGCTGTCAACTGCCGGTTCTTCCGCAACACCTGCGCCGACACTGGACCGGACGTGGGAGGCGCTGGGATCCGCGTGTTCGACCAGTACCAAGACGCCCCGGTGTACGTCGTCCACTCCACGTTCGGCGGGAGCGCCGACCTCGGTAACGTCTGCTCCAACGGCGGCGCGGTCAGCAGCATCGGCGTTTCGTGGACGATCCTCAACAGCGTTTTCACGGACAATCGGGCGATCGGCAACGGCGGCAACCCGGCCGAGAGCGGCACCCCTGGCGGTGGGAGCGGTGGCGCCATCTACAACGACGGAAACACCATGACCTTGAGCCTGTGCGGTGTGGACATCGAACGCAATGAGGTCAATGCCCACGGCGCAGCGATCTTCTTCGTGAGCAACAACCACGACGGTACGATCAACATCGAGGATTCGGTCATCAAGGGCAATCTCAACCACAGCAACAACACTTGGCAAATTTTGCCCGGGATCTCCGGGCATAGCGATACGAGGCTGAATGTGGACGATGAATCGACCATCGAATAGCGCAGGACATTCTTCGCGGTCAAACCCGCGCTTTAGGGAAGTTTGCGCAAATACCAGTTTGTCAAATGACCTCCCTTGACATCGAAACGGTGTTGATAGAAGCCTAGCAATACATCAAGCAGAGTATCTCTGTGACTTATCCACCATCTAAACTGGCGGCCATGACCCGATGTCCGAGGATCGGAACAAAGGGGGTTGGAAGGGGCGCAGGTGCATTGTGCCAGCCAAGAGCAACGTGGCCAGCGACGAAGAATCTCGAAATAAATTCAGTTCATTAAAAAATTGTCGAGCTCGCGAAACGTTGCAAACAAAAAAAACGAACTCCGTAATTTTTTTTAGTTTCTGCGAGAAAAAGAGGCATCTAATCTACAGAAGAAAGGAGTTGTGGTCTCCTTGCCAACAACTCCAGTGGAGCGAACGACGACAAGGTGGTTTTTGTGGCACTTCAAGGAGGTTGAAAGGCGTTCAAGAGAGCACACTAAAAGCGAACTCGGTATCTAAACAAAATACAGTCGCGGACTGGCTGCTCAATGAGTTAAGCAGCCAAAGCAGTCATGCAGGAGGGTATCCATGCTCAGCGTTCACGTTCGTGCTCTAGTCCTGTCTTCGCTGTTTGTTGGCTTGTCAGTTTTCTTTTTCCACGGTAGCGCTTCTGCAGGAAACGCCAGCAAAGCGGCTACCGGCAAGGCCCTTGCCGGCAAGGTCGTCATCCTCACCAATGCGCCGCCCCCGATCTTTTCTAACGACAAGGAGCTCACCCTCTTTATCCGAAAAAACTCGACTAAAAAGGTGGAGCAAACCACCGACGGCATTTGGCAATTCGAAACCATGGCGTTTTTTAAAAGTCCACTCGACGATTTTGAAGTTGAGATGGTTTTCTACGACATCACGGAGGGCAATTCCGTGGACAGTCGACGTTTCGTCAACTCCTATACCCAGTACACCCGAAATCGGGCCAGTGTGACCCTGGTGGGAAAAAACAAACTCATCCCTCCGGATTTCCGGGCTGATCGAAGCTATTTGATCATCGTCAAGAGCATGGGTGCGGAGATTGCCCGCGGCGAGTTCTCCACTTTGGGAATGTCCGAAGCTCAAGCCAACGGCGAATCCCCTGCCGGCCAAAAGTAGAAAAAAGCAACGTGGTGTTCGAAGAGGGGCGTAGGTTCATATCCAAGAATCGCTTGGGTCCAAGAGTGCGCATAAACGCGACCGCCGGGAAAAACTCCACACACAAACTTGTTCGCGCTGAAGAATCGTCTATACCTTTTTTCTAGGTAGTTTTCATCCCGAAATGGGCGTTTTCCGGCGTCCTTCGGAAAGGCGAGGACTGTTTGAGTTGGATAATTCGATGTTCGAGTTTCGCAGCCTTGGAGAAGGATGCCGGAAACGGGACTTT
>JALOQD010000293.1 GCA_025453525.1 Myxococcota bacterium | reverse complement strand
AGAAAGGTTCGAATCGTTGCTCCAAAGACCGCCGGCGGATTGGCCGTCTTTTCCGATAAGGGCATCGATCTTTGATGCTAGCTCCACTACCGTTGGAAATTCGAAGATGGCTCGCAGCTCAAGGTTTACTTTGAAGGCATCGCGAATTGCCGAAACCGCCTTTGTCGCAATCAACGAGTGCCCGCCGATGTTAAAAAAATCGTCATGAATGCCGACTCGTTCGGCCTTCAGCAACTCCTGCCATATTTGCGCCAGAGAAGTCTCTGTTTCATTTCGCGGCGCCACGTACTCTGCACGGGCAAAGGAGAGGGGCGCGTCCAACTTGTCGAGCGCCTTGCGGTCCACCTTGCCAGTGGCGCCGAGGGGTAAACTATCCAGCAGCACATATGCAGACGGGACCATGTATTCTGGCAATTCCGAAGCGAGCTTTTTCTTGATGTCTTCTGCGCTCAGCAATTCGAGATGGCCTGCCACAAAAGCCACCAAATAATTGAGCCCTGACTCGTCCTTTCGCGCGCAGACAGCTGCGAGTTTGACTCCTTCGATGTTTGCGAGACGAGTCTCGATTTCTCCGAGCTCCACGCGATACCCGCGGATTTTCACCTGAGAGTCCGCGCGACCGAAGAAGCGCAGCTCGCCATCTCGAGACCAGCGCACGATGTCCCCGGTTCGGTACATCCTCGCGCCCGGAGTAGGGCTGAAGGGGTCAGGAACAAAGCTTGCGGCTGTTTTCGCCGGATCGTTCAGGTAGCAGCGGGCAAGATTGTAGCCGCTTAGATAGAGCTCTCCTGTGACTCCAATGGGCACAGGGTTCAGGGTTTCGCTGAGGACATAGGCCCGGGTGTTGTCGATCGGCTTGCCGATAGGCGGCAATTCGAGCCATTGGCCGGGATCGCTACAGAGCGTATGAGAGGTGACAACGTGGGTTTCACTAGGTCCATATTGGTTTTCGAGCTTACAGCCGATGCGTGAACACAGCTCTTTGATCGCGTCAGTCGACTTGAGCTGTTCACCCGCCGTGATGATCTCTTGCAGAGCCAGCCCACTGAGCTCTTGATTGCGCGCTGCCTGGGAGAGATGGTCAAGCGCCACAAAGGGAAGGTAGAGTCGCTCGATTTTGCTCTTTCCGAGCCTTCGCAGCAGAGCGAAGAAGTCGAATCTCTCTTCGTCGTCAGGAAACACCAGGGTTCCCCCATCCCACCAGGTGCCCAGTATTTCCTGTACCGAGACGTCAAATCCGAGCGGAGCGTATTGCAGTGTGCGTTTGGGCTTGGCGCTTCCTTGCCAGGAAAACAGATTTGCCAAACAGCGATGGGGAAGCGCTATCCCCTTGGGCTGGCCTGTGGAGCCAGAGGTGTAGATGCAGTAGGCCAAGTTGTCGATGTGAGTTTTCGACTCGACTTTTGTGGTTGGATAGGACTCAAGCTCAGCGTTCAGCCGCGAAGTGTTTTGGATGGACGAAGGTAAGCCGCTCAAGGTCTCGTGGGTGTGGTCGTGTACGAGGACAAACCGCGCTGCGGCATCGGCAGTGATCTTCGATATTCTGTCGATGGGATATTTGGGGTCCAGAGGCAAGTAGGTGGCGCCGGCTTTCAGAATCGCGAGGACGCCGACCGCCAGGTCAAAAGACCGCTCCATGCACAGCCCAACGCGTTCTTCTGGTTCAATGCCGAGAGAAACAAGGAAATGCGCCAGTCGGTTCGCGCGCCGGTCGAGCTCGCGATACGTCATTGTCTGATCGCGATACTCCACAGCGGTGGAGTCGGGATTCGCGAGTGCTTGCTTCTCGATGACTTGGACACATGTGCTCAGGTCTTCAAGCTTGTCTCGATGACTGACATCAAGCCGTGGGTGGTCCATAACGCGCCATAGGTCTTCATCGGTTTTGCGAGCAGAAGCCATGGCGGAATCGTCCGGATAGACAGCGACTGCGCCGAGCAGGCGCTCAAAATGAGAACAAAGCTCCTTGGCGGTTTCGCTTCTGAATAACGCCGTGTTGTATTCTGCTGTTCCAACCAAGCCTTGGCTGCCTTGCGCGATCATCAACGAGAGCTCGAATTGTGCACTGCGGCGCGGCACAGTAACGTTGTCGCATTTCATCCCGGCGAAGTGCCGAGCGGCGCCTGTTTCTCCGGCAGCGAACGCCGCCAGCTCTTGCTCTTTTTCGGTCGGAGCGCTTTGGAAGACGAGCATGGCTTGAAAAAGCGGAGTGCGTCCCGGATCGCGTGAGCCAGCGACCGCCTCGACCACGCGAGCAAAGGGAACATCTTGGTGAGCAAAGGCCTCTAGGACGTTTTTCTTCACAGCGCAGAGCAGCTCGTTGAACGACTGTTCTTCTTCGACTTGGGTGCGGATGGCAACGGGATTGACAAAGTACCCGACGCAGGAAGAAAGCTCACTCCTTGGGCGCCCCAAGGTGGGCGTTCCCACAACGACGTCCTGTCGCGCGCCCCGATAGCACAATAGAAGCTGATACGCGCAGAGAAGCACGGTGAACAGCGTGGTATCGTGGGCCTCAGCCAGTCGGAGCAGAGCTGCGGTGACCTCTGCGTCAATGGTCAGCGGCGTTGTGGAGCCGTCGTATGTGTGAATGGGCGGGCGGGAAAAGTCAGTGGGGATATTGAGCACTGGCACTTCTCCCCCGAGCTTCTCGCACCAATAGCGCAACTGCTCCTGGTATCGGTCGGTGCCAAGCGCGGCGCGCTGCCAATCGACAAAATCCTTTCGCGCCAAAACCGGAGCCAAGGTCGGAAGAGGGGCACCGTAGGCGAAAGCTGCGTAGAACGCCTCCAACTCGGCGTGCAAGATTCGCAAAGACCAGAAGTCAACCGCAATATGGTGTACGACGAATAACACCGTTGCTGCTTCGGGGCCGTGGACCAAGACATGCACCCGCATCAATGGGTCTTTCGAGAGATCGAAAGGCACGTGAGCGAGCTGTCCAAGGCGCTCTTGGGTGAGCGCCATTTGGTCGTGGCTCGCATCCTCGAGCTCCAGCACGAATCGAGGATCGGGATGTACGACACGTACCGGGACGCCGTCTCGCTCAGCAAAGGAGCTGCGCAGCATTTCGTGCCGTTCGACCAAAGCCACAAGTGCTTGTTTCAAGGCTTCGAAATCGAGGGAGCCCTGGAGGCGCAAGGCGCTCGTGACATTGTAGGCAACGGATGTGGGAGAAACACTTTGCAAGAGCCAAAGCGCGAGCTCTCCTTCGGAAAGCTCTTGTTCTTCACTGGTGTAACACTCAGGCTCTTTCGAGTTTTCTAGTATCGACGGCGCTAATCGGTCGGTTGATCGCTGACGCCAGGCCATTTGCGCCAATTCGGCCAGGGTCGGTCCTTCGAGCAGGGCAGTCATCGGAATCTCGACCTCGAGCTCCGACTCCAGTCGATACAATAGCTGCACGGCTCGAAGAGAATCGAGCCCCAGGGCGGTCAGGCGCTTATCTTCTTGGACCTTCTCCAATGGGATTTCGCAAATGGTCGAGATCGCCCCTCTCAAATGGCTCATGAGCGCAGCCTGGCTGGACAGATCCACCGGTTCCTCGTGCTCCGGTGTGGGGGCTGATTCTGTTGCGTGGCTTGTGGAGTGCCGCTGGGCCAAAACATCCTTTGAACCCTCCAAATAGAGCTTTCGGCAGGCGTGGCGCTGAATTTTGCCGCTCGACGTCTTGGGAATCGTTCCGGCTTTCAGCAGGATAACGACCTGCGGCTCTACTTGATGCTGCGCGGCGATACCTTCTTCTATGGCTGAAATGACTTCGTCTGTGAGAGTCGCGTCCTTCGTTTTCGTGTGGATCTTTTGCAGCTCGCACGCCACGCCGAGCCGTTCTTCTCCGTCCTGCTCGAAGCAAAACGCAGCGCACCCGCCTGGGCGCACGGCCTGGTGGCTCTGCTCCATGGTGAGCTCGATGTCCTGGGGGTAGTGGTTGCGGCCCCGCACGATGATGAGATCTTTGATCCGACCTGTGATGTAGAGCTCTTCATCATGGAAAAAGCCGAGGTCGCCGGTTCGGAGGAACGGCCCAGAGCCATCCTCCATGATTCGTGCCTGAAAGGTCTCATTGGTTTGCGCGGGCCGCCCCCAGTACCCTTGAGCCACGCTGTTTCCCTTAACCCAGATTTCCCCGATCTCCCCGGCGCGCCGCTTTTCGCGTGTTTCAGGATCTACAATGGCGATCTCCAATCCCGGCGCTCCGACGCCGCAGCCGATCAATGTTCGAGCCTCATGATCCGCATTGTCCATGACTCTGGGCGTGCCTTGCGCAAGGCTGTCGCCTTGGAAGCTGCGAGATCTCAGACCCTTTGTACCCGACACATAGAGAGTCGCCTCAGCCAGGCCGTAGGCGGGCAGAAACGCTTCTTTGCGGAATCCGTATGGCGCAAACGCCTGAACGAACCGGTCGATCGTTTCTGGTCGTATGGGCTCGGCGCCGTTCAGGGCGATTTTCCAATGACTCAAATCCAGGTCGATTGACTTGCGTGTGGAGAGCTTGCGGACGCATAGGTCATAGGCGAAGTTGGGGCCCCCGCTGTGGGTGGCGCGGCGGTCGCTCAAGATTTCGAGCCAACCGATCGGGTCTTTGATGAAGCTGACCGGCGACATCAGGGCGCAGGTATGCCCCGCGCATGCGCTTCCTAGGATCGCGCCGATCAGGCCCATGTCATGGTAGGGCGGAAGCCAGAACATGGCGCGAGTCTCCTGGCTGAGGTCGAAGACGTCATAAATCATGTCGAGATTGGCCAAGAGATTGCCGTGGGTGAGCATGACCCCCTTGGGCGTGGAGGTGGAGCCGGAGGTGTATTGCAGAAACGCCAGGGTCTCGTGTGTGATGTCCGGCTCGCGCCATTGGGACGCTAGCTTGTCTTTCACTTTATTGGTTGCGATCCATTTGAGCCCGCGAAAGTCCTTGACCCCAAGGGAAACGAGGCGGATGCGCAGCATGATGTCCGAGGTCGTCAACGCGACTCGCGTGCCCGAATCTTCCACGATGGAGAGCAGACGACCGATTGTTCTCGTCGAGGTGGGCGGGTAAGCGGGCACGGCGATGACTCCCGCGTACAGACACCCGAAGAAGCCGGTGATGTAGTCGATGCCCGGCGCGTACAGCAGGAGCGCTCGGTCCCCTGGTTCCAAATCTTTGCGCAGCGAGGCGGCGATGGCCCTTGCCCGTTGGGCGAGCTCGGCGTAGGTCATTTTTGTGGATTTGTTTCTATTTTCCAGGAACTCGAACGCGACCTTTCGCGGCTGTTGGCTCGCGTGTTGCTCGAGAAGCTCCACCAGGGTTGTCGCTGAGAGATTGTCCATTGTCTACTCCGAAGGTGCCGAATGGCTACGGGCCCCAATCCAATGGTTTATTGTCATTTAGCCGTCTCGTTTAGCCGTCCAAGAGAAATTAATTGTCGTAATTTGTTGTGCAAAAATGGGTACTCTACATAAATGGTTCTCATTGTTTTCTTCTTTTTCGTTTTTCATTTGGTATACCGAGTTTGCGAGGGCTCGCAAATCGTTCGAATCTTAAATTGGTGGTCGCGAAAGCGGCTATGAACGTTTGGGGGGAGAGAACCGGACAGGAGGTCGCGGGTGGACAGCTGTGGGCACACTACCCACTCGGGCCATCAATAGCGGGTCTTGGGGGTCGGAGCGAATCCATCATCGGTTAAATTGAGCTATTCATTGGAACACTCACTGAACAAGTCCCTTACCGTAATGCTGCAAGACTGCCATTGAATTGTAATTTAATGTTTTCTATTTACTTTTGAGGAAAGAGTGCTCATTAATTACGGAACTAGGCCGGAAGCAGTTCATATTTTTCTGGCTATTGCAATTAATTGGAATTAGAAAAATGTATAAATATCAACAATCTACTGAATCGGTCTCACACAGCGTTTCGAAGACAGGGGCCTGGCTGACGTGCTTGCGCGCAGTTTCCAGTCCCAATCTTCGCCTGATCTGTTTTCCCTATGCCGGTGGAAGCGCCAACCTTTTTCGCAGTTGGGCGAATCACCTTCCGTACGATGTCGAGCTTTATGCCGTGGAGCTTCCAGGGCGACAGCGCCGCTTCAGCGAACCTCTGATCGGCGATTTAAGTGTGGTGCTGAAGAATCTGGAGCACAGCCTTGAAAAACTCGAGGGCGTCCCCTTCGTGTTTTTCGGCCACTCCCTCGGGGCGTTGGTGTGCTTCGAGCTGACCCGTCGCCTTCGCGCCCGGCATCGTCAAGGACCGCTCTACCTCTACGTTTCGGGTGCCGCAGCCCCTCAAATTCCGCGCCGTGACGAGCCCATGTCCAACTTGCCGGACGCCGATTTCCTGGAACGCCTCTCGAGACTCGGCGGTCTTCCATCGGAGGTTTTGGCTCACCGAGAGCTCGTGGATCTCGTGTTGCCGGCTCTGAGAGCCGATATCGCCATGTCAGAGACCTGGACCTCGTCCCAAGAGCCGGCCCTGGACATCGGCATCACGGTTTTTTCTGGATCGAACGACATAGGCGTGTCACGCGATGAAGCAGAAGCATGGCGCGGGCAAACGAGCTTGGGGCTCGCGGTTCACGAGTTCGAAGGCGACCATTTTTTCATCCACGAGCACGTATCCAAAGTCCTGTCTCACATCTGCCGCGATTTGTCGGCCTGGGTTTTTACTCTCGAGCGTTGCGCGTGACTCCGCCCCCATTGTCCCAAGCCGACAGGCCTTCGACGCTCCCGAACGACGAAGCTCATATTTATTGGGCTCAACCGGACACGTTGGACCAGGCGCGGCAGACTCAGCTCGTATCCTGGCTCTGCGAGGATGAGCGCCGCTCCTATGAGGCACTGAAAATCCCGGCCGACCGGCAAGCCTATCTCGCGGCTCACGTTCTTTTGAGACAGAGCCTCTCGGATCACTCGAACCGCGCCGCACCTTCCTGGACCTTCGCGCGCCTTAAAAGCGGCCGGCCGATACTGGCCGATGAGTGTACCAAGCAGGGTCTTTCCTTCAATATCTCCCACAGCCGCGGCCTCGTCGCGTGCATTGTCTCTCGTCAGACTGAGTGCGGCATCGATGTGGAATCCCTCGATCCCACGGGCGACGCGCAGGATGTCGCGGCACGCTTTTTTACGCCTGCCGAGCGTGATCAGCTCTTCAGGACCGTGGGTATTGCCCGCGACACCCTGTTCAAGTCGTTGTGGACACTCAAGGAGGCAA
>JALOQD010000292.1 GCA_025453525.1 Myxococcota bacterium | reverse complement strand
ACGGGTCTCGGTTGCCCCTTCAACCAATGTCTTTCTTCATTTTTTGCTCACCCGCGCCCGTGCGCGAGCGCAGCCTCGACTGGTGATGGTGGATCCTGGGGGCGGGGGATAGGTTGCTTTTCATCTGTAAATCATGCAAATATTTCGTCGACTTTCATGAGTCGAGAGCGATGTGGAATCGGAGGATTATTCGAGATGAAGAACAAACGCTTTTTCTTTGCCATGCTATCGGCCGGTTTGCTGGCCATCGCGGCGCTCGGTTTGAGCAGTAGCCGCACTGCGCGAGCCGAGCAGCCTCCCAAGGCCGCGGCCCCTGCTCCTGTGGCCGCTGCTGCGACCCCGAGCCCCGAGGACCCGGCGCGACTGGCGCTGCCCTTGGCCAAGATCGGAGCGCGGACCCTCAACCTGGAGTACATGGAATCGACCCTGTTGCGTCAGAGCCCGCTCGTGAAGCGGGATCTGCTCGACCCGGCGAAACGCAGGGAATACCTCGACAAGCTCATCGACGCCGAGGTTCTGGCCGACGAATCGCAGAGACGTGGCTACGACAAGAATTCCGAGGTCGTGAGCGTGCGCAAGAACCAGCTCGCCTCTCTGATGCACCGGCGCATCGCCGAAGCCACCACAGACGCCGAGCCCACCGAAGAGGCCCTGCGCAAATACTACGACGAAAACGCGGATGACTATCACAAGCCCGAGAAGGCCCGCGCCCGGCACATCCTGCTCAAGGACAAGGCCGAGGCGCAGAAGTTGCTCGCCGAAATCAAGAAGAACAAGATGAGCCAGCACGAGTTCCGGCGCTTGGCACAGGAGCGCAGCGAGGACGAGGAGACCAAGCTGCGAGGCGGCGACCTGACGTTCTTCACCCGTCCGGCCGAGGCCAAGGAAGGCGATCCCAAAATCGATCCGGCTATCGCGGAAGCCACGTTCAAGATCAAGGAGACCGGCGATGTGGCGCCCGAGTTGGTGCAGACCGAAAAGGGCTACCACATCGTCATGCGCACCGGGCGTCGCGAGAAGATGGACCTCAAGTTCGAGGACGCCAAGGAGAGGCTCGTCGCCCTTGTGAAGCGGGAGGATCGGCGCACCGCCATCGAAACGCAGGTCAAGGCGCTGGAACAGAAGTTCCCTGTGCAGTTGTTCGAGGAAAACCTCAAGTACGTCGTCATCGACCTGTCCTCACCCGGCCCTGAGGGTCCCATGGGCATGGAAGCCGGCAATCCCGATGGCACCGAGCCCGCTCACCCGCGGCCGACCCCGGCGCCCTCGGGCGAGGCGCCACAGGGCGACGCCGCTGGCCAGAAGAACTGAGCACGCCATGACCCAGCCTACCCTCGCCGTCATTGGCGGCTCTGGCTTGTACGAGCTCGCCTCCCTCGAGAACACCAAGGAACACCGCGTCGCCACGCCGTTTGGCGAGCCTTCAGAGGCCATTGTCGAAGGACAGCTCGGCGAAACGCGATTGCTCTTTCTCTCGCGCCATGGCCGCGGACACAGGCTCCTTCCCTCAGAGGTCAACGCGCGGGCCAACATCTTTGCGCTGAAGAGCCTGGGCGCCACCGCGGTCTTGAGCGTCTCGGCCGTGGGGAGCATGCGCGAGGATATCGCGCCGGGCGACATGGTGGTGGTCAGCCAATTCATCGACCGCACCAAGGGTCGGGCCTCCACGTTCTTCGGAAGTGGCATCGTCGGTCATGTCATGTTCGCCGATCCGGTGTGCCCCCATCTGTCGAACGCCGCCCACGAGGCGTGTCGTGCCCTGGGCCTCAGGGTTCACGCAGGTAAGACTTTAATGGTCATGGAGGGTCCGGCGTTCTCCACCCGCGCCGAATCCCTCCTGCACCGGGCCATGGGAGTAGACCTCATCGGCATGACCGCCATGCCCGAGGCCAAGCTGGCCCGCGAGGCCGAGCTCTGCTACGCCACCCTGGCGCTCGCCACGGACTACGACTGCTGGCATGAGACCGAGGAAGATGTGTCCGTGGACGCAGTGGTCAAGATCCTGAAGCAGAACGCCCATAGCGCGAGGCGCATCGTCGAGACCCTGGCCAAGGCCATTCCGACGCTGCCCCGCGATTGTCCGTGCCCTTGCGCCCTCGACTTCGCGATCATCACCGACCGCTCGGTTCTGCCGGCGCAGCGCGCCGCGTCGCTGCGGCCCATCTTCGGGAGAGTGTTATGACAAACAGATTATTAGTGGTCGGCTCAGTGGCCCTCGATGACCTCACGACTCACGCTGGACAACGCACCGAAGTGCTCGGCGGCGCTGCGACCTACATCGCCATTGCCGCGAGCCGCTTTTGTGCGGTGGACCTCGTCGCCGTGGTAGGTTCGGATTTTCCAGAAAGACATGTGTTGCTCCTCGAACAGCACAAAATCGACCTGTCGGGCCTCGAGCACGCGGCGGGACGCACGTTCCGTTGGGCAGGACAGTACGCCGAGGATTTCTCGTCGCGCACCACGCTGTCCACCGAGCTGGGCGTGTTCGAGCACTTTGATCCCAAGCTGCCGCCGACTTATCGCAGCAGTCGCTTCGTGCTGCTCGGGAATATCCATCCCGGCCTGCAGCTCAAGGTCCTCGACCAACTCGAGCCCGGAGCCTTCGTGGCCGCAGACACCATGAACCTGTGGATCGACATCACTCCCCAAGAGCTCGGGCAGCTCATCAGCCGAGTCGATTTGCTCATCATCAATGACGAAGAAGCGCATCAACTCACGGGCGAGCGACAGGTTTCCGTCGCAGCAGCGCAGATTCTGCGGCGCGGACCGAAGCTCCTCATCATCAAGCGCGGCGAGCACGGCGCGTACTTGTTCGGCAAGGATACGCTGTTCTTTGCGCCAGCTTTGCCGCTGCCCGAAGTCGTGGATCCGACCGGCGCGGGTGACACCTTCGCCGGCGGGCTCATGGGTGTCGTCGCTGCCAGTGGAAAGAGCAGCGCCGCGACGATTAAAAAAGGCATGATGTACGGCGCTGCTTGCGCCTCTGCGGCTGTAGAGGGGTTTGGCGCTGACTTCCTCGCCGCCGCTCCCCTGGCATTGATCGAAGAGCGATACCAACAACTGCGCAGGCTCGTCAGCCTCGACTGAGGCGCGAAGGTGCAGCCCTTTGTCGTAGCCTGCTTCCTCTTGTCCGGCATGTCGGGCCTGTGCCTCGAGGTGGTCTGGACGAGGATGCTCGAGCATGTGTTCGGCTCCACGACCCTGGCTGTCTCGACGGTTCTCACATGCTTCATGGGCGGGCTTGCCCTGGGCTCGTTTTTGCTCGGTAAGGTGGCGGACCGGTTGCGCTGGCCGCTTCTGGCCTATGGGGTGGCCGAGGGAATCGTGGGGGTTTCGGCCCTTGTCGTTCCCATGGTCATCGAAGGGTTCTTACCCAGCCTGGCTCGATTGTTGGCGTCCCATCTGGCCAACGACTTCCTCCTGCATTCCACGGTGAGGTTCGCGGCCGTGGCCGTGGTGTTGGCGATACCGACCACATGTATGGGCGCCACCCTGCCGCTTTTGTCTCGGTTCGCAATGGACAGCGAGATCGTGCCTGAGCGCATCGGCGCCCGCGTCGGCACCCTGTACACGGTCAACACGCTCGGTGCCATTGCCGGGGTGTTTGCGACCACGTTTCTGCTGCTGCCGGGAATTGGCCTTGCCGCAACGAACCGCGTCGCGGCTTTGACCAACCTGTCGCTGTGTCTCGCCATCGCCCTTTCGTACAAGCGCCTGAGCCGACCTTCCTCGGACAGCGCCACGCTAGAAGACGCGGTGGAGCTGGCGCTCAAGGAAGACGACAGTGCGCGGATCTCGACCGTCGAGCGTCGCGTCGCCATTTTTGGGTTCTTCCTTTCGGGACTTGCCGCCATGGCGCTGCAAGTGGTGTGGAACCGCGCCATGGCCATGGTCATCGGCGCTTCCGTATACTCCTTTGCCTTGGTGCTCATCGCGTTTCTCGTCGGGCTCGCTGGCGGCGCCGCGTCCATTGCCAAGTGGACCAAGCGAGTCAGACACCCGATGCTCGCCCTTGCAGCCGTAGAAGCCCTGGTGGCGCTCATGGCCATGGCCAACTATTTGTACATGGACAGACTGCCGCGGGCCTTTGCCCTGCTCGTCACCTCCAACGTGGAGTCTGTCTCGGGTCACGTCGCGATGGTGCAGCTCTTGATGTTCGCGGTGGCCTGTTTCGCGGTGCTGCCCTCCACCTTCTTCATGGGCATGACCTTTCCTCTGACGGTGCGCGTGGCGAGCCATGGCCTTGGCACTGTGGGCGCGGATGTGGGGCGGGTCTACGCGGCCAATACGCTGGGGGCCATCGCCGGCTCTTTTTTGTCCGCCTTTGTCTTCGTGCCGCTGTTTTCGCGCTTGTTCGACGGCGCGGGCATGCAGGTGACCTTCTTCTTATCAGTGGCGCTCTATGCGGCGCTCGCGATCCTCATGGCCGTTGTGGCGAGTGGCTCCGGGCTGAAACGCTTTGCCGTGGCCGCGGTCTCGGCGCTCTCGGCCGCGGGATTTTTGCTCTTTGCTCCTGGTTGGGATCCAGCGGCGCTCACCCTGGGCGTCTTTCGCGTTTCCCTGATGCGCCATGCGCTCGATGAGGAGTCGTGGGGCGCTCCGGATATCAAAACCTATACCGACGGCGTGACCACGACTGTGTCCATCGAGCTGTGGGGCAGGCATGTGGCGCTCAAGAACAACGGCAAGGTAGACGCGAGCAACGGCGACGACATGCCCACCCAAATCATGGTGGCGGCGTACCCTCTCTTGCTCCATTCCAAAGGGCCAAAGGACTTGGACGTCGCGATCGTCGGGTTTGGCTCCGGCGTCACGGTGGGCTCTGCTTTGGAGTTTCCGGTGCGCCACGTGGATGCCATTGAGCTCGAGAGCGCGGTGGTCTCGGCCTCGCGGGTGTTTGGCCGCACCCAGGGCGAGTCCAAGGACCCAGAGCTCGAGGTCAACCACCTTTTGTACCGCAATCCCATCGTCCCCGAGACCGGCGCGCCCAACCCAGAGTACGATTGGCGCGATCCAGAGACCTTTGTCCTCTCGGACCGGCTTACGATTTACGCCAACGACGGCCGCAACCATTTGGCAGCTACGAGTAAGAAGTACGACGTCATCGTTTCGGAGCCTTCGAACCCGTGGATCACCGGCGTGTCCAACATGTTTACGGTGGACAACTTCCGCGCTGCGGGCAAGGCCTTGAGGCCAGGTGGCATCTACTGCCAGTGGGTGCAGCTTTACGAGCTCAGCCCGCGGAACATCCAGACCATCCTCCGCACCTTTGCCAGGGTGTTCCCCCATGTGGTTCTCATGTCTGCCGAGGACCTCTCCTCGGACACGGTGCTCGTCGGTTCGTTCGAGCCCTTGCCCCTGGATTTCGAGCGCGTCGAAAAGGTCCTGCAAGAGGAGAAGATCAGGGCGGAGCTGGCCAGGGCCTATGTCTTCAGCGCCGCCGACGTCCTTTCGCGAGTGCTCCTCGTCGATCGCCAGGAGCTCCTCGCCTACACCGATGGGGAGCTCGACGGCGAGCTGCCGGTCATCAACACCGACGACAACGCGGTGATCGAATTTTCCGCGCCCCACGACCTTTTGTCCTACGCCGAGTTTTCGGGTTATCTGTCCACCATCTACGGCCCCTCGTGGCCCTATGGACGCCTGGAGAAAGCCGTGCAGGGCCTCGGCAGTGGCCAGACCCGCGCGCAGCGTAGCGCAGAGCTCGCGATTTCCCTCTTGCGAAACGGTCGAAAGGAGCGCGCTCAGGCTCTGCTCGTCGAGTTACCCGTTTTCGACTGGGCGCTTCCAGAGGTGGAAGAGGCGCGGGGCGTGCTCGAGGTTCTGCGACGGGCGCCGCCCTATGAATTGCCGCTTTTGGACATCGAGAACCAGGGCCGAGCCTTGCCCGAGCCGCTGCGACGGGAGCTGCGAGACGGTCTCGCGTCGGTGGAAGGCCTCCTGCGCCAGTCCGCCATCCCTTCGGCCATCGCTTCCGCCATCGAACGATTCGATGCGATCCCCGAGCACATCTGGCGCCGCGCTGGACCGGAAGTGCTCATGCTCAAGGGATACCTCCACTACAGCGCCGCTGACCCAAAGGATTCGACTCCTTGCGAAGAGGCCATCGAGCACTTTTCCACTTTGTCGCGGGAGTATCCAGAGTATCTGTCGGCTCACCCAGAGCTGCACCACTACCTCGCCCTATGCCACGACAATGCCTTGAACTTCGACAAAGCCGTTCGGCACGCCTTGCTCTTCGAGCAGGCGCGAAAGCTGCGGGCGCAGCTCGAGGGCCTTCGGCTCGCCCAGCTGCAGGCCAATGGCGCCGCGGGCCTTGGCAGTGGCACAGCGAGGATCCAGCTCCCCCCCGATCCCGCGGACCTGCCGACGACCGACGCAAAGGGAGAGCTGCCCAAGGTGTTTTTTTAGCGCGGCATCTTCTTCTGGTAGGTGCCCACGAGCTCGCCTTGCGCGAGGATGTGTCCGGCAAATGCCTGCTCGAGCTCTGCCTTGGTCGGGGAGTTCAGGTTGGGCAACACGGTATCGAGGGCGTAGATCTTGTGAAAGTAGCGATGTCTGCCGATGGGCGGACATGGACCGCCATAACCGGTGCGCTTCCAATCGTTCTTGCCCTCTAGGGTGCCGTTGGGGAGAGACTTGCCCCCCTCGGCCAAAGAGGTCGTGGAGGCGGGGAGGTTGTAGAGCACCCAGTGCACCCAGGTCATCTTGGGCGCCTTGGGATCTGGCGCGTCTGGGTCGTCGACAATGAGCGCAAAGCTCCTGGTGCCGCTCGGCGCGTTGCTCCAGGAAAGCGGCGGAGAGATGTCCTTGCCCTCACAGGTATGGGCGCTGGGGATCTCCGAACCGTTCTCAAAGGCCGTGGACGTGATTTTCATGTGGCTCGCTCCTTTGCGTTGACGTGGGTCGGCCGAGGCCTCGTGACAGCCCATGACGAGGGCCAATAGAAGCGCTGCGGTCCCCATGAACGTGTGCATCATGGCGTCCTCCCTAGTGTAAAAGGCTTCGGTAAAAAAGCGCTCGCCACGCGGGAGTAACTCAGTGGTAGAGTGCAACCTTGCCAAGGTTGACGTCGCGGGTTCAAATCCCGTCTCCCGCTCCAGAAAAGCCCTCGAGCCTCGCTGTTCGAGGGCTTTTTTTCAACGACCCGCTTACGAGCCGAGAATTGGCCAGGGGATCTGGGGACTGATTTTATGGTCAGGATGTCACACTTCAGCGTAGCCCCAGGAACCACGGTCAACATAGCGGTGCTCGCGGCGGAAGCGTCGGACCGACATTGCCAAGCATGCGTCGGGGCGACTCGTCTCATGGATTTTCGCAAGCGGAGGAGTGA
>JALOQD010000033.1 GCA_025453525.1 Myxococcota bacterium | reverse complement strand
CGACTTCGGCGCCGCGAGCACCTGGCCGCGGAAGATCTCTTCCTTGCCCACGCCGCGCAGCAAAACGCCGACGTTGTCGCCAGCTCGACCCTCGTCCAGCAGCTTGCGGAACATCTCCACGCCCGTCACCACGGTCTTGCGCGTCTCGGCGAATCCGACGATCTCCACTTCCTCGCCGACCTTCACGATGCCGCGCTCCACGCGCCCTGTGGCCACCGTGCCGCGACCCTTAATCGAAAATACGTCTTCGACCGGCATGAGGAACGGCTTGTCGACCACTCGGACCGGCTCTGGAATCGACGCGTCACAGGCGTCCATGAGCGCGTGGATACTACCCTCGCCCATGTCGCTCTTCTCGCCCTCGAGACCCTTGAGCGCTGACCCGCGGACCACCGGGATCTCGTCTCCGGGAAACTCGTACTTCACCAGAAGCTCGCGGACTTCCATCTCAACGAGATCGAGGAGCTCGGGATCCTCGACCATGTCCACTTTGTTCATATAAACGACCACGGCCGGAACGCCGACCTGCCGGGCCAGAAGAATGTGCTCGCGCGTCTGCGGCATGGGGCCGTCGTTCGCTGCGCACACCAAAATCGCGCCGTCCATCTGGGCCGCGCCGGTGATCATGTTCTTGATGTAGTCAGCGTGCCCAGGGCAGTCCACATGCGCGTCTTGTCGATTTCATCGAAGGCGACGAACTTCGCGAATCCCTGCTGCGCGAGAACGCGCGTAATCGCCGCGGTCAAAGTCGTCTTGCCGTGGTCGATGTGCCCAATCGTGCCAATGTTCACGTGGGGCTTGTTGCGTATGAATTTCTCTTTCGCCATGACCAAAGCTCCTTTATTTGCCCTTTGAAAGGCCTCGAGAGCTCACGACCGGATTTGAACCGGTGACCTCCTCCTTACCAAGGAGGTGCTCTACCTCCTGAGCTACGTGAGCACGTATTTTTTTCGAGCGCTCGCTCTTTGCGTTCCTTAGGCGCTGCTCGCGCGAGAGCGCTCACTCTTTGCACCTGAGCGGGAGACGGGGATCGAACCCGCTACCCTCAGCTTGGAAGGCTGATGCTCTACCAAATGAGCTACTCCCGCTTGCGCCAAAAACGTTGCCAAGAGCGACCTCGGATGGCGAGAGGTGGATTCGAACCACCGTAGGGCGTAGCCCGGCAGATTTACAGTCTGCTCCCTTTGGCCACTCGGGAATCTCGCCATAACTTCTATTCCCATAATCGCTGTCGGAGCTGGCGATGGGACTTGAACCCGCAACCCCCTGATTACAAATCAGGTGCTCTGCCGATTGAGCTACGCCAGCAGCTATTCAAGACAGCGACATCGCGCACTTGACTCCGACTTACCTAGCGTTTTCAAACAGCATTCGCCCGGAAAACTACACCGGCGCCTTCCGGGGCGAGGCGAGCGGTATGTATAGAGGGGGCTCTCCCTAATGTCAAGCAGTATTTGTTCCAACTTCCGGCCAGGGACAACCCGCCGGAACGAAAGGCAATTTGCCACATCAGGAGGGCGCTGTGCAACTTTTCTAACCGCGCAGGATCAGCCTGTGCCGCTGCTTCTTGCCGGCCTTGAGCATCGCCTCTCCCTCTAAAAAATCGGCCAATGTCACCATCTCGTTGTGGTCTTTGATTCTTCTCTCGCCGACGAACGCGCCGCCCCCAGCGAAGAGCTTGGCTGCCTGTCCTTTTGAAGATACTAAACCCACGCGCACGAACAATTCATTAACCCGCACACCGGACTCGAACTCGCCCCTGTCACACGTCGTGGTGGGCATGTCATCGAGACATCCCTCCCCGCTGAAGGCCGCCAGGGCTCCGTCCCTGGCCTTTCGAGCCGCGTCCTCTCCGTGGCACAGTCTCGTCGCCTCAAACGCCAAGGCTTGCTTGGCCGCGCGAACCTTTGCGCCCTGCAATGCCGAAAGACTCCGCACCTCTTCCATGGGCAGCACAGTAAACAAGCCCAGAAAGCGGGAGACGTCTCTATCGTCCACATTCAACCAATATTGAAAATAGTCGTAGGGGCTCATCATGTCGGCATCGAGCCACACCGCTCCCTTGGCTGTCTTGCCCATCTTTTCGCCCGTGGCCGTGGCCAAAAGCGGGAAGGTGAGCCCATGGGCCTGGCCGCCTTCCACTCGGCGAATGAGGTCAGTGCCGGCCACGATATTGCCCCACTGGTCGTCGCCGCCCATCTGCAGCCGGCAGCCATGGCGCTGGTACAACTGGAGGAAGTCGTAGGCTTGGAGAAGCTGGTAATTGAACTCGACGAAGGAAAGGCCCTTCTCCATGCGCTGCTTGTACGCCTCATACGAGAGCATCTTGTTGACGGAGAAATGGCGACCGATGTCCCGCAAAAACGCCACGTAGTTGAGGGGCTCGATCCACTCGGCGTTGTCGACGGCCAAGCTCTTGCCGCCGGCGAAGTCGAGGAACTTGCCAAGCTGTGCTCGGATCGCGTCGAAGTTGAGGCGCAGATCCTCGCGAGACAAGAGCTGGCGCTGCTCGGTCTTGCCCGAAGGATCGCCGATGAGCCCCGTGCCCCCACCCACCACGGCGATGGGCGTGTGGCCAGCTCGTTCGAGGTGAACGAGGGCCATGATCGGCACGAGGGTGCCCGCGTGCAGGCTGCGCGCCGTCGGGTCGAAACCGATGTAGGCCGAGACAGGTCCAGCTTGGAGCAGCCCGGTCACAGCCTCTTCATCGGTGCATTGTTTGAGAAACCCGCGTTCTTTGAGAATTTCGAAATAGTTTTTGCCCATGCTCATGGGGTGCCGTTCCTCCAAAAAGCGCATCGTTTACCGCCGGGGATGGAAAGCTCGTCTCGACTTTTCCACAAAACCGCCTTTTCGCAAAGGGGAGATAGACACAATGAACAAGAGACTAATACTAACAAATAGGCGGATGGCGCCTATGCGCAGGAGAGTCACAATGAATCGATTCGCCTTAGTCCTTGCTGCCTGGACACTCGCTTCGAGCCTGCTCGGATGCCTCAAAGATAATGACAAATTCAAATGGCAACAGCGCACCGATTCCTCGTCCGACGACACAGTATCGGAAAGCGAGACTGTTTCGGAAAGCGCCTCCGCTACCCAAACAGACACCACCTTATCAGAAGATTGGATCACTATTTCCGCCGGGTCGTTCTGGATGGGGACGCCAGACGGGAACTGCCCAGCAGACTACCCTGGGGGCGCGGAATGCCACTCGGAGCCTGGCAGGGACAGCGACGAAAACCTTCATTTCGTAACCATAACTTACCTTTTTTACCTCATGCGGATCGAGGTGACCCAGTCGATTTTTACGGAGCTCATGGGCTACAACCCATCGTACTTCGGCCCGAACGGCTCTGGCATCGATTGTGGCGGAGATTGCCCTGTCGAGAACGTGAGCTTTTTCGATGCTGTGGCGTACGCGAACTGGCTGTCGCTCCGCGAAGGCCTATCGCCGTGTTACGTCCTGACGAACGCCGTTTGCGCGCAAGGCACCCAAACGGCCGTCGGTGCAGACTACATGAGCTGCTTTGATGGAGACTCGAAATCGAGCGGAGGTATTTCCACCGCGAACGTGAGCTTGTATCGCGTGACCAAGCCGCAGGAATGCCTGGCCTACCGCTTGCCCACGGAAAGCGAGTGGGAGTATGCGGCGCGAGCCGAAACAATGACAGCTCTTTCCAAAGGAGAGCTCCCGATCACGAACTGTACTCTCGATGCCAACCTCGATGCCATCGGCTGGTACTGCGGCAACTCGACCATCACCACGCACCCGGCGGCGAGCAAGTCCGCGAACGATTGGGGTCTGTACGACATGAGCGGCAATGTGGCGGAGTGGACGTGGGATTGGTACTCGCTCGCGTATCCGACTGGCACCCTCGATCAGCCACTCACCGATCCCCCCGGACCTGGGTCGGGTGCTAGTCGGTCAATAAGAGGAGGCTCCTTCAAGGACCCGGCTTCTGCAGCGCGCTCTGGCTCTCGGGAAGGCGGTCGCTCTCCGAGCTACCGCTCCTCCAACCTGGGTCTGCGCCTCGCGAGGTCTGTGGATTCCGGCATCCACAAAGACACGGACACGGCGAGCGACACCGACAGCGGCACATGAGCCGAGAGGCTCGCGCTGAAAGTGCCTTGAACCCTTGGAATCGTTTACGTATAAACATCAGCTTGTCGTCTTGGCGCGCCGCCCTACCCTTCCGGCGCCGGAGGTTCCATCATGACCGCGTTCCCCACACTCGAGCTTCCCAAGAGCTATGAACCCAAGGCCATCGAAGAAGCGGTGTACCGCTTCTGGGAACAGGCCCGCTTGTTTGCTGCCAAGGACGAAAGCGATCGTCCGTCCTATTGCATCGTACTGCCGCCGCCCAACATCACCGGCGCGCTGCACATGGGCCATGCGCTCACGGCCACGGTCCAGGACATGCTCGTTCGCTGGCGCCGCATGCACGGGGACAACGCCCTGTGGCTCCCAGGCACAGACCACGCGGGGATCGCCACGCAGATGGTGGTGGAGCGGGCCCTTCGCGCCGAGGGCAAGACGCGCCACGATCTGGGCCGCGAGAAGTTTCTCGAGAAGGTGTGGGAGTGGAAGGACAAGTACGGCAGCCGCATCACCGAACAGCACAAGCGCCTCGGCGCCTCCCTCGACTGGGAGCGGGAGCGGTTCACCATGGACGAGGGCTCCTCGCGAGCCGTGCGCGAGGCCTTCGTGCGCCTCTACGAGCAGGGCAAGATCGGCCGCGACAATAGACTCATCAACTGGTGTGTGTCCTGCCGCACGGCGCTTTCCGACGTGGAGGTCGATCGCGACAAGCCGGAGATGTCGGAGCTGTGGTCGTTCGCCTATGAAATCGACGGCGGAGGCGAAATCGTCGTCGCAACCACGCGGCCCGAGACCATGCTGGGCGACACCGCGGTGGTGGTTCACCCGGACGACGAGCGCTACAAGCACCTCATCGGCAAGAAAGTGCGGCACCCATTCCAGGACAGGCTCATCCCCATTGTCGCCGACGAGCTCCTCGCAGATCCCACCTTGGGCACTGGCGCGGTCAAGGTCACGCCAGCCCACGATCCCAACGACTTCGAATGCGGCAAGCGCCACGGCCTCGACTTCATCGACATGCTGACCGACGACGGCATCGTCAACGACAAGGGGGCGCCCTTTGCCGGGCTCGATCGCTTCGAGGCCCGAGCGCGCGTCAAAGACGCGATTACCCAGAAGGGACTGTTCCGAGGTCGCAAGGACCACGAGTACGCGCCAGGCCGCTGCCAGCGCTGCCGCTCGGTCGTGGAGCCCAAGCTGTCGCTCCAGTGGTTCGTCGACACCACGGAAATGGCCCAGCGCGCCCTGGACGCCGCCCGCTGCGGTCGCACGCAATTCGTGCCGCCCCAACAGAGCCACCGTTACTTCGACTGGCTGGAGAAGAAGCTGCCCTGGTGCATCTCCCGTCAGCTATGGTGGGGGCACCGCATTCCGGCATGGTACTGCGACCAGTGCGGCGCCACGCTCGTCAGCCGCGAGCATCTCGCCACCTGCACCAGTTGCGGATCGCCAAAGCTCCGCCAGGACGAAGACGTTCTCGATACCTGGTTTTCCTCTGCGCTATGGCCCTTCTCGACCCTGGGCTGGCCAGATGACACCGCGGCTCTGCGCACGTTCTACCCGACCTCAGTGCTCGAAACCGGTCCCGACATTGTCACGTTCTGGGTCTCGCGCATGATGATGATGGGCCTGGCGCTCATGAACGAGGTGCCCTTCGACAAGGTGCTGCTCCACCCCATCGTCCGCGACCAGGACGGCAACAAGATGTCCAAGTCTCGCGGCAACGTCATCGACCCCATGGACGTGATCGAAGGCATCGGCATCGACGCGCTCATCGAGAAAACCAAGGGCTACACCCTGCCCCAAAAAGACATCGACGACGCCATCGCCTACCAAAAGGAGCACTTCCCGCAGGGTTTCCCCGAGTGCGGCACCGATGCCCTGCGCTTCACCCTCGCGGCCTACACCGGCCAAGACCAGGACATCCGCTTCTCGGTCGAGCGCGTGGAGGGATACCGCAAGTTCGGCAACAAGATCTGGCAGGCCACCTTGGGCTTTGCCCTGCCCCACGTCCAAGATCTGAGCGTGCCACCTGGCGTACCGCAACCCGTGACGTTGGCAGACAAGTGGCTCTTGTCTCGGCTCGGCGAGGTCGCTCGCGAAGTGAACCTCGGTTTCGCCGAGTTCCGCGTGGGCGAGGCCACACAGGTGCTCTACAAGTTCTTCTGGGACGAGCTGTGCAGCTGGTACATAGAGCTCATCAAGCCCGTGCTCTCAGGAGAGGACGAGGGCGAAAAACAAGCAGCCCGGCAGGTGCTGCGCTACGGCCTCGACGTCTCGCTGCGCCTGCTCCACCCTCTGATGCCCTTCCTCACCGAGGTGCTCTGGCAAAAGCTGCCGCAAGCTCCAGGCGCTCCTCCGAGCATCATGATCGCGCCTTACCCCACCGAGGCCGACGGGCGATACGACGCTGCATCGACGAGCGACGCCCTTCGCATGATGGAGGTGATCACCGCGGTGCGCACCATGCGCGCCGAGTACGATTTGCCGCCCTCGGCCAAGGTCCATGTCTGCCTGCATACCGACGAGGCGCAACTGCGCGACGTCGTCGAGGCCAATGCGCGGCTCGTCCATCGCCTTTGCCGCCTCGAGTCCCTCGATATCGTCGCTACGAGCCAAGCGCGTCCCAAGGGCTCGGCCACGGCCGTGGTGAAAGGCGGAGAGATCTGCCTGCCGCTCAAGGGGCTCGTCGATATCGTCGCCGAGCGCGCACGGCTCGAAAAAGAGCTCGGCAAGTTGGGAAAGTACATCGACTCTGCGCAAAAGAAGCTCTCTAATCCAGGGTTCCTCTCCAAAGCGCCGCCGTCCGTGGTGGAGTCCGAGCAGTCCAAGGTCGCTTCTGCCAAAGACCAATCAGCCAAGATCGAAGAAGCCTTGGTCCGACTCAAAGACCTCGAAGACGCCTAGGAGCTTGCCCAAGAAACATGGAAACGGACTCGAGGCCTCACAACGGCAATCCATTGGTCTGCAAAGCTTCCCTTGAACCTCGCCCCTTTTTCGGCGCATAATTTATGCTCTTGGGTCGAACAGGCACAAACGACCTCTAAACGGAGCTCATGATCGGCTACCTGTTGCTCGCGCTCTTCCTCCTCCTTTCCACCCTCAGCCTTATTCTGGCTGCGGCCGAGACCGTGCTGCTCACCGCTCCGCTCGGCTTCCTGTACCAAAAAGCCAATGCCGGGCAGCGCCATGCACAACGCATCCTCGAAGCGCGAACACGGCACTTCTCCTCCTGCCTCGCGGTGTACAGCGTGCACGCGGCCCTCACTCGACTCGCCTCGATCGCGGCGATCTGCGGCGCGGGTATGCATTTTTTGACCTTATGGGGAGGGCTTGTCGCCGCCCTGGTCGCCGCGTTCCTCCTCGTTCTTTTGGAATCCCGAGTTCGCCTGGTTGCCGCGTCGAGGGCTCACAGGCTCGTCGTTCTCTCCTCTGTGACGCTCACCATCGGCTGCAACCCGCTTCTCGTTTGGATTCCCGCCGTGATCACCACCATCGCAAGAGGAAGGAGCGAGGCTCTTTCGACGCGAAGCCGCTCAGCGCTCGCCCATTCCACCGCGGGACTCCTGCGACTCGCTGCCTGGCACGGACCGCTCGCCCGCGACGAAGCCCGCTCTCTGTCGGCCCTCGTGGCGTTCGAAGGCGTCACCGTGGGAGAGGTCATGACTCCGGCCGTGGCCGTCGCGATGCTCGAGGACGAGACCTCTCTGCGAAGCGCCCTCAACCGCCCCGAAACCTTCACCTTTGCTGCGCTTCCCTTGTACAGCCAAACCCGGGAGAAGATCACGGGTTATACCCAGACCAAGGACCTGCTGCGCGCTGCCTTGGCAGGAACCGCCCCAGAGGCGCCCATCGCTTCGCTGCGTCGGCCGCTCCTCTGCGTGCCTCGCAGCGCCGGCATTGGCCGGGCCCTTGCCCTGCTCGCCAAGACCAATGAGCCCATCGCCCAAGTGGTGGAGGCGAGCGGCACGGTGGTCGGCCTCGTCACCCGCACAGATCTCCTAGAGACCGTGCTCGGCGTGGACATGGCCGATGAGGCCCAGCGTCCCAGTGACATCCACAAGCTCGCCGCCCAATTGCGCGACAGGCGCCTCGCCGAGGTGCGCTCTCGCTATGTGGACTTGCCCCAGGCGTGACGGAAACCCATTCTAGTCCTCGCACCGCGAGGTTTTTTTGGGGGGGAGGTCAATCGTACGAACTCACTTTTTGGGAACCGCGGGTCGTGACTCGATGACCTTGACATCATCGATCACCTGCTTATCGGGCTCGTTCGGCGCCGCAGGTTGCGACAGCGCACAGAACGCGATACCTCCTCCAGCGACCAGCAGCACAAGGCTGGCCGAGGCAAGAGCGTAGATCCTTTTTACGCGCTTCGACCGACGCGGTCCCCTGAGCGCCGATGCGATGTGGGTATTGACCTTTTCAAGACCAGACAGATCCAGGACGACGTTCTGCTCTCGGAATTCCTTGACCGTGGCCCGATGACTGGCGATCTCCTCGGGGAATAGCCACTTCATGGCGTCGATCACCTGCTCGATTCCCATGGCAATGCCGGTCGAGTCGAGGTATTGGCGCAGGGCATCTGCCATCTCGGCCGCGTTTGCGAACCGGTCCTCGCGCCGATGTGCCATGGCCTTCACAATGATCCGCTCGAGCTCCGGGTCGACCGAGGGCTCCACGGCCCGCGGTGGCCAATACTCGCCGCTGGCGATGCGATTGAGACGCTCGAGCCCGGTCGCTCCGGGGAACGGATGACGACCGGTGATCACCTCATAGAGCGTCACGCCGAGGGCGAAAATATCGATGCGCCGATCGAGACTCCTGCCCTTGAGCTGCTCGGGCGCCATATACCCCATCTTGCCCTTGATGGTGCCGACATCGGTGTGAGAGGCGCGCCCCCTGGACTGCGCCACTCCGAAATCGATGAGCTTGACGAACCCCTGGTAGGAAATCATCATATTTGGTGGCGATACGTCGCGATGCACGAGGTTCAAGTGCCGTCCATCCTCGTCGGCGAGCTCGTGGGCGGCGTGCAGACCATCGCACACGCACGAGGCGATGTAGGCAGCCATGGGATGGCTGAGCCGAGTCGAGCACTGCGTGGCTTTGTCGATGACGGTTTTAAGGCTCTGCCCCTCCACGAACTCGCCCACCATATAAAGAAGTCCATCCTGCTCTCCCACCTCCTGCACAGCCGCGACGTTGGGATGCTGAATGAGCGCCGAGAGCCTCGCCTCATCTAGGAACATGTTCACGAACGACCGCTCTTGGGCCAGATGAGGGTGAATGACCTTGACTGTCACGAGCTTCTCAAATCCAGCCAGACCGCTGGCTTGGCCCATGTAGACCGTGGCCATACCGCCTTTGCCGAGGATGTAAATGAGATTATACCGCCCGACGCGCTCGAGAACCGCAGGCGTCCTCGCGGTTGCATCTCGGACCGGTTCGGGCGGTACATCTGACATGGCCATGGACCCTGCCTCCAACGAGCTGATTTTCAGCTCCCTGCCATACCCCGACAGACGCTCCGCGCGGGTGTCTTATAAACAGGCCAGCGTGCCACCTTAAGGTTTCATCATGATGGCGTCGAACCGCCGACGAGCGCGCCGTCTGAAAGAAAAAATGCACTCTCACTGCAATCCAGTCAATGGGAAAACCGCGATCAGGTGTCATTTACTTCGCGCAGTTTCTGAGCGCCTGCTCCACGATCTCGAACGGTAGAGCCACCTCCACGGTGAAGCTCGTGCCCTGGGGCAGGACTTTGGCCGAATCGAGCAACTCGGCAAGCTCCTTTTCACCTTCGGTCGCGGCCTTGATGCGAAGCAGCGACAGGGCGCCTCCCAGGGTGCGGGCAAGAGCGTTCATGGTCTGTTCGTCCTTGCCGCGCAACTCGGCCACGAGGGCCGCCCCATCGCTCAAGTCCACATGAAACGAGGCATCCTCGACGGCATCGCGCAGCTTGCTTACGAAGTCGGCGTCAGCGTCGGACAGCATCGCAAGGAGCTTGCTCACGGGCAAGCGGCCATAGATGTGCCCGTAGCGCTGCTCCTCGGGCAAGGGTCCTTTCTCGAACGGCGCGCGACCCTCGATTCGATCGATGGCCCCAAGGATGTTGCTCCTATCTTTGGAAATGATGGCTAGCTCGTCGCTCCAAAGACCCATGGACACTTCATCTTGGTCAAAAATCTCGCCCTGCCCACCCACATGAGACGTCTTTCCGCTCTCGCCCACTGCGTCGCGCTTCAAACCGCTGAGGTCGCCGCCGACAACCACGGTGTTGCCAGAAAGGGCGATGCGTTCGATATCGACGACAGGATCCACACCCATCTCATCGATAAACTTCTGGGCATCGGTATCTGCGTCCAAGCAGTCGGCGAGCAGCTGCCCGATGGACGAGTCGAGGAGGGCTCTGGCCTCGATGAACACCACGGCATCTTCGGACGCAGCGGCGGAAAGCGCGACGTCGAAAGGATCAACGTCCCTTTGCTCCTTGCCGCCGCCCGCGAGCAGAAGGCCGAGGGCGCGACGACGGCTCTCGAGCCGCTGGCTATCGGATTCTCGCATGGCTCTCGGAAATTTCACGCGCTCGCGCCCCAACCCGGTATGCCAGTTTTCTCCTTCTGAGGTGAGCCATCCGACAAAGACCAGGAGCAGCAGCGCCGCGAGCAGCCAAGGCCATCTTCGTTTCTTCGAGGTCACAGATCCCTCCCTTCGAATCGCCACACGCCCAAGAACAACATGGCTGCCGCGAACAGCCCGTGGCCGGCCAAGAGCCGTCCCAGCCCTGCCGCGTCGGCCTGCCCGGCAAACCCCGCAGACACGAGCGACGCGTCCAAAATCCGCGGCCAAAGACTGGCGCCGAGAAAGAACAGGGTTCTGGCGATTCCAGGATCGAACGCGGCGCTGATCGCCTCTTTTTGACTGGACACAATCCCGGCGATGCAGACCAACCCTCCGGCCACTGCCGACAAGGAAACAGAGCGAACGAACAGCGCAGCCGCGAGCATGGCGGAATACACTGCCGCAAAGCACAGACATCCCGCGAGGCTGGCGAGCAGCGGCGCCATGGTGAAGTAGCCCGTCTTGACGCCGAAGATGAGCACCACGCCGAGGCCACCGTACAGGCTCGCGGCAACGACCAACCCCATCACGCCGAGCCACAGCCCGACGACCACCTCGATTCGCCGCACGGGCAGAGACAACAGGTGTTCGATCCGGCCAGGGGCGAGCAAGGCCGGCGCAAAGTCCGCGGTAACGAGGATGCCCAGCAGCATCCCGAGCCAAAACATCACCATCGATACGATCCCAAACACCGGCCGAAGCGCCACGTCCACGGGTTGGATCTCGTCGGAGAGAAGACCACCGAACATCCGCGAGGCGGCCAGCGCGCCATCCACCACGTCGAGCCTCAGAAACGCGCCGAACAATCCGAAGACCAAGGTGATGCCGACCGCTAGGGCGAGCACCCATTTTCGCTGGCGCGCCTCGAGGAGCACATCCCAGGCGACACACAGGGTCGCTCTCATGTGGGCCTCCCCACGAGCTCGGACAGGATGTCCTCGAGTCGGCGCTGCCGCGGCTCCACGCTGAAGATCACCGCCCCCTGCCCGATGAGCTGCGCCAACGCGGCGGACAGAGCCTCGGGATCGCTGCCCTCGAAGACGGCGCTGTGGTCGTCGCTGGCCAGCCATCCCGGGACGCTCAAGTCCGCTGGCATTTTTGCGAACCTCACGAGATAGCCGCTCGTCCCAGCGCAGAGCTCCTCGAGCGTTCCCTGCCTCACCAATTTTCCCGACGCGATGATCCCCACCCGACGGCACATCAGCTCGGTCTCGGCGAGCAGGTGAGAATTGAGCAGCACAGCCGCGCCCCGCCGCACCTCCTGTTGCAAGATGAATCGCACCTCGCGCCGCCACAGAGGATCCATGCCGTCCGTCGGCTCATCGAGCACGAGGAGCTTCGGAGAGCCGAGAAGAGCCGCGGCGAGCCCCAATCGCTGGCGCATGCCCTTGGAGTAACCTCCCACCCGGCGATCCGCATCTGCGCACAACCCAACTCGCTCGAGCTGTCGACCGATCTCGACGCGCGGATCGGCCAGTGCCCGCAGCCGCGCCACGCTGCGCATGAAATCCGCAGCGCTCCACGCGTCGGGAATGTGAAGGCGTTCGGGCAAATATCCCACGCTCCGTCGCGCCGCCGGATCGTCGCACGGACGCTCGAACAGGCGCACCTCTCCTTTGTCCGGCCATACGACGCCCAAGGCGATTTTTATGAAGGTGGTCTTGCCTGCCCCGTTGGGCCCGAGCAGTCCGAAAGCATCCCCCTGCTCAATCGAGAGATCGAGCCCATCGAGAGCCGTGATCCGCGCTCGTCGAAACCCATTTCGGTAGCTCTTGCTCACCCCTTGCGCCATGAGAACGGACACTGTGACTCCTTCCCGCTTTCGACACGATGGATCCCCATTTTTGGACTGCGCAGCAGAGGCTAGAGCTGCTCCAACAAGAGCGGCGGCGAGCTGCCCGCAGAGGGACCGAGGCGCACGGCCCGACCGAGCAGATGCTTGGCCTGGTCCGCTCCTTTTCCGTTGTGACGCAGCTCGAACAGCGGATCTCCCTTGCGCACCTCATCTCCCAAGCTCACCCGCACGATCACCCCGGTAGAGGGATCCACGGAGTCTTCCTTGCGGCGCCGGCCAGCTCCCACCTCGAGGGCGGCCATGGCGACGGTCCGCGGAGCGATCTCCACGGCAAAGCCCTCGTTCTCCGCGACAATGACCTCGGTTTGGCGCGCGGTCGGCAGCTTCGAGGAATCGTCCACGACGCGGGGATCTCCGCCCTGGGCCTCCACGAGCCGACCGAAGAGCTCCAAGGCGCGGCCGCTCGACAAGGCGTCTCGGATGCGCTCCCGTCCTTCTGAGGTCTGCTTCACCGCGCCTCCGAGCAGCAGCATTTGCGCGCCCAAGGCAAGGGTGAGCTCTGTCGTATCGGCTGGACCTTGTCCGCGCATGACCTCCAGCGCTTCTTCCACCTCGAGCGCATTGCCCACCGTGCGTCCCAAGGGGCGGCTCATGTCCGTGAGCAGGGCCGACACTCTCTTGCCAGCCCGCGCTCCGATGCCGATGAGGGTCTGCGCGAGCAAGCGCGCCTCTTCGATGCTGGTCATGAACGCGCCGCTGCCCACCTTGACGTCGAGCACCAGGGCATCGATGCCCTCGGCGAGCTTCTTGCTCATAATCGACGACGCAATGAGGGGGATCGACTCCACGGTACCGGTCACGTCTCGCAGGGCGTAGATGCGCTTATCTGCGGGCGCGAGTTGCGCGGTCTGGCCGATGAGAAACAAACCGAAATCCTCGAGCAGTCGCCGCGCCACGCGGACGTCGAGGTCGGTGCGAAACCCGGCAATGGCCTCGAGCTTGTCGAGGGTCCCGCCCGTGTGACCCAGGCCGCGCCCGGAGATCATCGGCACCCGCACTCCGCAGGCCGCCACGGCCGGGGCCAGGCAGATGGACACCTTGTCCCCCACGCCGCCCGTGGAGTGCTTGTCCACCTTGCTGCCTTCCACGTCGGAGAAGTCGAGCACCTCCCCAGAATGGAGCATGGCATCGGCCCACACCGACAGCTCCGTTTCGTCGAGCCCGCGAAAGAACACGGCCATGAGAAGCGCCGCCATTTGGTAGTCGGGGAGCTCATCGCGGGAGTAGGCCGAAATGACGTAGCGAATGTCCTCTTCCCGCAAGGCCTCGCCCTGGCGCTTGCGGCGGATGACTTCGGGAATATTGGGTTGCATGTCTGTTAGCTATGCACCGAGTGACCCGCAGCGGCAAGCCGGGCTCCACCAACCCCAAACGAAGACCGCAGCCCCGCGGCGTGAGAGCTACGGCGCCTGCGTGATGCAGTCAGCCTCGAACAGCGCATTGAGGAAGAACCGCGTTCCTTGCGTGGTGAGATTGGTGCTGATCGGGGTCTTGGTGGTGTAGGCATGGCCCCCCCAGGTAGCTGATCTTGCCCGGGCACTCGAGGCCAGGGGCCGGAGCCCAAGGGCCACCGAGTTTCGTCGGGAAGACGTCGTCAATCTTGCAAAGACCATCCAAGTAGCCGGTCATCCACACGTCCTGCTTGCCAATCGGCGTGTCTTTGGCTGTCACCATCACCACTCCAGCGTCGTAGTAGGAATCCCCTTCTGGCAGCGAATACGAGGGCTCGGATCCGCCTACTGTCTTGAACTCACCGTCGAGCTGGGAGAAGGGCAGATAGGGATTCAGGATGTCCACTTCGTCGGGTTGGGTGTCGATTTCATAGCCGTTGGGCGTCAAGAAGCGACCATTGATGGCGTTCTCCACGGCATTGACCGACTGACACTCGGCAAAGAAGTGCACCGGGGAATGCAGGTACTCGCGGATCTCGGCAATGGCCGCCTCGTCGCGGTCCACTACATCCCAATGCATGGTCATCAGCTCGCAGAACACGGGCTCCCCAAAGGCGTCGAACAGGGCGCCGTCTCTGTCGTTGGTCTCGGTGGGGCCGCGCACCTCGGCCACGGACAGGATGTCCGGGTAGCCTTCGTACACGGCTGTCTTATCGACAGCGGCGGGCCACTGCTGTATTCGGGAGTCGGGAATCCCCGCTGCCCGCATGTAGTTAAAAGAAATGATCTCTGTTTTTCCATTGGCCATGATCCCGATGCGCGGAACCTTGCGGAGGATTCGGGCCACCGGTCCGGTGAATTGCGCTGTCGCGATGTGGACGGTGGTGACATGTTTCGCCTGCCACCAGCTCTCGATGACGTCCAACGCGCGCAGGGTATCGGCGGCGGCAATGGCGAACGGTCCGCCGCGGTAGCCGTGGTCTGGGATGACGGCTTGGGTGGCCACGTTCTCCGCGCTAGCGACAAAGTCCACCCCGCTGGCTTCCTTGGGTGTCTTAATGAGCCAATACACGTTCACGTGCGCCAAGAGCAATTGATAGACGAGGCCATAGGCCTTGAGCATCCCTTGGTCTTGATAATCGAGATCCATCGGAATAATCAGTGAACCGACGCTGAAGACCGTATCCACCGAGCCTGGATAGGGATCGACTGTTTCGGAATCGGTATCGACCTTTTCATCGACGTCGCTATCGCAGTCATCGTCTTTCCCATTGGACGGCACCTCGGAATGGCCCGGGTAGATCTCCGAATCACTGTCGTCGCAGTCCCACTGCGCCAGCCAGCCGTCGCTATCGTCATCCACGCCACCGGTGTCACCTCCGGTGTTCGTGCCTGTGCCAGAGGCTGTACCGCTTTCCGTGTCGCTGGTCGACATCGAGTCAGAGGACGTCCCGTTTCCGGTGTCGCTCCCCTGCGTCTGACTGTGAGAATCGGCATGCGTGCCCGTGTCATCCGTGCCGGGATGCTCCTCTGCGCCGCCCCCCTTTGAGGAGCAAGCGGCAAAGACGCCGAGACTCGGGACGAGCAGCAGGGTAAAAGCAGTACGGCGCCAATGTGCTGTCATGGTGTGACCTTTCGGTGTCGGTTCTGGATGGGCACGTCTTGTCTTCCTTGCTCTTCAAACAAATATGGACATCATTTTTTCACCCGCCACCCTCGCCTCTTTGCCACTCCACAGCCATCTTTAAGGAGGTCAGCGTGGGGGCACCTTAGGCTTAACGCGCCGCAAAGAGGGAGGCTCACTGGTTCGAGGTAATGCAATCAGCTTCGAACAGGGCATTGAGGAAGAAACGCGTACCCTGGGAATCTGGGTTTTCGCTGATCGGGGTCGCGGTGGAGTATTTGTGCCCACCCAAGTAACTGATCTTCCCAGGACAATCGACGCCAGGGACCGGGAGGATGCCAGCGCCGGCAGTCCTTGGTATGACATCGTCAATCTTACAGGCGCCGTCCAAATAGCCGGTCATCCATACGTCGCGGGTGCCCAGGGGCGTGCCAGCTTCTGTGACCATCACCACCCCGTCGTCGAAATAGGAATCGCCCTGCGGCAGCGAATAGGATGGCTCGGAGCCGCCCACTGTTTCGAAGGCGCCGTCGAATTGGGAGAACGGCAAATAGGGGTTCAAGATGTCCACCGCTGTCGGCTGCTCATCCATGATGTAGCCATTGGGAGTCAAGAAGCGCCCGTTGATGGCGTTCTCCACGGCATTGACCGACTGGCACTCGGCAAAGAAGTGGACCGGGAAGCTCAGGTACTCGCGGATCTCGGCGATGGCCTCCTCGTCGCGGTCTTCCACATCCCAGTGCATGGTCATGAGCTCGCAGAAGGCAGGGTCGCCGCCCTCATCGAAAAGGACGCCATCTCGGTCGTCTGTGTCGGTTGGGCCGCGCACCTCGGCCACGGACAGGACGTCTGGGTAGCCCTCGTAGACCGCGGTGGCATCTTTTTTGGCCGGCCACTCCTTGCCCAGGGAGTCGGGGACGCCCGCAGCTCGCATGTAGCCAAACGAAATGACCTCTTGGCCATTGGCCAAGATGCCGATGCGGGGAGTCTTGCGGAGAATCCGGGCCACAGGGCCTATGAAGTTGTCTGTCGCCTGGTGGACGGTCGTGACATGGCTCGATTGCCAAGCCTCGATGACTGGCAAGGCCTTGGGCGCATCCGCGGCCGCAATGGCAAACGGCCCGCCCCTGTACCCGTGCTCCGGGATCACCGCGCCAGTTGCGACGTCCTTCGCGCTGGTCTCAAAATCGACCTCATTCACCTCCTTGGGCGTCTTAATCAACCAGTACACATTCACCTTGGCCAAGAGCAGCTGATAGACGAGCCCGTAGGCCTTGAGCATGCCCTCGTCCTGATAGTCCACGTCCATGGGAATAATCAACGACCCCAAATTGAAGGCCGTGTCCACAGACCCTGGATAATTGTCCAAGGTGTCTGTGCCGTCCTCATCGGCCTCGTCGGTCTCGCCATCGCAATCATCATCTACTTTGTTGCCTGGCACCTCGGGCACCCCAGGAGAAATATCCGAATCGTGATCATTGCAGTCCCACTCTCCGGCCCAGCCATCGCTGTCGTCGTCCACGGTGCTGGAGCTCGTATCGTCCCCGTTCTGCGCTCCGCCCTTGGAGCTGCAGGCGCACACGGTCCAAAGAGCAGCCCCGAACAACAGAAAACCAACGATGGTATGCCAATTTTTACCCATGGCTTCATCCTTTCGTCTGCAACGGCCCTCGCGTTGCCGAGCGCTCTATTCCAAAAGAAGTGCCTGTACAGTTTAGTCAGGATGCCTCACCATGGCCAGTATTCGTCCTTCCAGGCACATCACTTCACAAATACTGCAGCAGGACGCCTCGACAGGCTTCGGCGTCCGACGCCTTCGGACCTTTGCCTCTTTTGTAGACTGTATGGATTTCTTGTTTTTTTATCTTTCCCATGAAAATGCTTCTTGACGCAAGCCTCCCGTCTGAGTACAAAATCTTTTTGCGAGCGCGGAGAGTTGTCCGCCCATCCCCTTCGTCGCAGGCAATGGCGGTGAAAAACGATGCTGCCGTTTCGTGAGAGCTTCGCTCACCCGGCTCGCGTTGGGATCTCAACCCGTTGGAGTAGACACATGCATACAGATGACCTTTTCACAGCGCCCCAAGTCGCGAAAATCTGCTGCACGGATTTAAAGACCATCCACAACTGGGTGAATCGGGGTGAGATCCAATCGTTCCGCACGCCTGGGCGTCATCTGCGGTTCCGCCGTGCAGACGTTATCGCGTTTCTCGACAAATTCGGCTACCCGGTACCCGAGGGGTTTGCCCCACTGCGCAAGCGAGTCGTCATTCTCGACAGCGCCGAGGTGTCTCTGAGCGCGCTCAAGCGCAACCTCGGCCGTGACTTCGACGTCGATTGCTTTGCCGACACGATTGATGCCCTGCTGCACATTGGTCAAAATCAACCGAACATCGTGCTCATCAATGCCGACGCCGTTCCAGACGCCATGCACATCGTTTCGCGTCTAGCAGCCTCTGCGCAAGTGCCGGTCGCGGTGTTCGCCGAAACCGAGGAACTTGCCAGCAGCGCCCAGAGCGCAGGCGCCGTCGATTTCATCCTCACCGCAGACGGCAAGGACATCCGCCGTCGCGTGACCAGCCTTCTCATCCACTGAACATTTTTGGCAAGACGGCGAGGCTCCTAGAAAATCAATTTCTCTCTGGGTCTCTGTCGCCTCGGGCTTGGTCTCTTCTATTCGTGGTCTCCTGTTTTTTTCGAGACCACCCTTCTAGTATCTCGGACGTAGGTGGAACTAGGCGGGCCTCTTTCGCGACTTCCCAAAGAGAGATGGTCTGCCGTATGTCATAACCGTATCTCTCTCGGTTTTTTTCAATGGAGTCCTTTAGGTTGCCATTTGAAAACCTTCTCGTAGCAGCCCGCCAATCACAGAGCGCTTCAATTTTGTCTATCTCATTCATGTCGAAGAAGCCGTTGGAATGGTGCTCTGCGTGGTGCCTGTTGCATTCGTAGTGATGGGCGAGCACCGGAGTCAGCAGTTTGAGAAGCTCCTTGTATTTTTCGCTACCATAGTCACTGTCTTTGAGCTGGGGCAGCAGCTTTCTGAAGCCTGGTTCTTCCTCGCTGCTATATTTGGACAAATCATGTGTGATACCGCGCCTTGCCAAAGCCCAACACATCTTCGAAATGTACCAAAACACCCAAAGCTTATGCTCTGTAGTAGCTAGAAAGTTCACGAGAAACGGATGCATGAAACCTCCGATCTACTCAGACGTTTTACTTCTCAGCCTTGAGCGCAGATGCGTTCCCATTTCGGTGCATGCGTGATTTACCTGCAAGGGACTTCGCTTGAATAGCCTCATGACTTATTCCTTAGCGATTGTACTTATGGATCTGTAACAAGTTGCTGATGTGGCACCTTAAGCTATCAATCTCGGCATTGATGGCGTCCACTGCTTTTTGCTTGAGCTCTTCCTTATAACTCTTCGTTTCCTGGTCATAGGATTGCAAAGCGCTCTGAAGGACATCTTCAAAACTGATTCGCCCTTTCATCGATTCCTTAAAATTCTCCCAAGCCGTGGTAAGCTCGTCCACGCCTTTGAGATAAGGATCGGCAACAACCCCCGGAGGGATGGTGGGGCTGGGCTCAGCCTCGACCTCTGCAGGGGCTTTGACAATGACCTTGGCAGGGGCTTTCGCTTGGGTTTCGACCTCGGCAGGGGCTTCTACATCCACTTCGTCCGTGGCCTCGGCTTCGCCAGTGGGATCGGCCTCGGCAGTGGGATCGGCCTGCGCCTGCGAAGGAGTGGACGGCTCGGCACATGGGAGAGCGCCTCGTTCTGCCTCATCGCGGATTTTTTTGAGCTCCTCAATTTTTTCACTCAGTTGGTCAAAACAAAATCTGAGTCCGAATGCTTCGGTTGACATGAAGTCCTCCCATCAAATGCGAGGGATCACGATCGACGTCTCAGCCGATTCATACGCGTAAAGGTTAAGCGACTCTTCGAACCCGTCAAGAACGACCGAGCAGGTCCAGGGCTCGAGGCTCACTCGCCCTCGGGTGTCCTCACGGATCGGGCAGCGCTCTTTGGTTTTTTTTCCTTGGGCATTGTCACAAACTCGCCATAGCGCTACAGCTCTTTTCCTTAAAATGAGAAACCCTTTGGACTCATTGGTTTTTGTTTTTTGGTCCTAAGTAAGCCAAGAAGAGGAGAGCCTGCATGACTCGAGAGAAAATCAAAGAGTCGCTCCGAAAGCTTCTAGCGCAGCAGAGCAATCTCACCACCCCGGTCGCAACCGACGTGGGCGAGGCCACGGCCTTTGCCGAGGTAGGCCTCGACTCACTGACCATGTTGGACGTGGTCTATGAAGTCGAAGCGAAATTCGGCATTGAAATCAACGAACGAGAACTTGTCATCATCAGGACCATCGGCCACCTGCTCGACCTCATCGAAGAGAAGCTCGCCACAAGGTAGGGTCATTTTCATTCTCATGGGTGGTCGCAGCAGCGGCCATGAACGCTTGGGGAGACAGTGGCCCCGAGGAGAACGAAGGCTATCCTTTCTACAGTCAGCGCCTGGCGACTCGGAATGCAGAGGGAGAACCGCCTGGCCGAAAGGACAAAAAAAATGACCCAATGGGGCATCCATTCGACCCTTGCAGTCCTCGTCAGCCTTTTGGGGGGCGCGCTCGTTGGCTGTTCCTCCAGCAGCGCTCCGGAAGTCACCATCGATACTGGCACAGAAACCGACCTCGGCACGAGCAGCGAGGAAGGCTCGGATACGCAGGACACCGCAAGCGATACGACCAGTGAAACGACCGGTGAAACGACCACTGAAACGATCACCGAAGAAGAGTGCAACCCCGAGGCTGGCGACGACTGTCGCTACTTGGGGGTGATCGATCAGGTCTATTTTGCCCAAACCCATGTGCTGCAGGCCGATGCCGCGCTGTTCAAGCTCGTGAGCCATCGAGAGGCTCTCATCAAAGTCCAGGTCATTGCAGAAGGGCAGCGCCCCTCTCCAGAGGTGTCGGCGACGTTGCATCTGGGAACGAGCTCCCACAGGCTCACATTGGAAGGGCCGAGCGTTTTGCCGACCTCCTTTGCCAGCGACCTGGGGGTCGTGCAGCATTCCCACGACAACAGCTTTACGGGGATCATCCCCAAGGAGTGGGTGCAGCCCGGCCTCACGGTCGTCATCGAAGCGGCCAAAGACAAGGTCGAGCTGAGCGACCTCAAGATCGGCGCGCCGACAAAGGTGATCATGACCATGTTCGACGTGCACTATTTCGCCTTCGCAAGCGGAGACTACCCCACAGGGTGGAAGGAAGAGCTCGAGGCCAAGTGGCCGGTGTCCGAGCTCGAGCTACGGCGAGTGCGGAACGTCGTCTTCAGCGAGCTCGTGATCCCTCCTCGTTCGGACTTGAGCGCTGCCCGGGTGTCGTCGAAAGCCGACTACCTGGCGCAGACCGGGCACAATTTCGATGGGGAGCAAGTTGCGGCATTGGAGTGGAAGAGCGCGCTCAAGGCCGCGGCAGGGACCTCGGGGCGGGTGAGCTTGTACTTCGTGAACCTCTATGGCGTGTCAGGCGGAGGGCAGGGCGGAGGGTTCGAAGGCGTCGGCAACGGAACATCCGAGGGGATCTTGCACCATGACCTGGGGCATGCCCTCTCGCTGCCCCATTGGGGAGACAATAAAGACTACCCGTACAAGGGGGACATGTACGGCATCCCGGCCCCTGCGATCTATAACGGAACCCATGCCGGGCCCACATGGGCGTTCCACTTGCCCACCCGAGCGTTTATCCCGCCAACCGTGCAGGCCAACGCGGAGGGAGGCACGGCCGGGACGTACAAGGGCGATCCCATGGAAGGCGGCGGCGTGGGAGACCAAGAGCAGGGGTACATCTACAGGCATTTTTCAGACTACTCGGTCCACAAAATGCGCGATTACCTGGAGGAGCATGTGGTCGTGTGGAACAGCGACCTTTCCAGTTGGGCCAGCTGGAACCCGCAAACCGGCGACTACACCACGACCGTGACCAACAATGGAGTGCAGTTCCCCGTGCAGAGGGACGTGGAGGTCATCAGCGTGATGGCCTCGGTGAGCGGCGCGAACCCAGATGTCAACATGATCTATCCGCCCATCGGACCGTACACCGCCGGTCTCATCGACGTCTTCGACCCGTCCAATTCAGCGGACAGAACCAAGGCCGAGTTGGTCTTTTGTCCTGCGGGTGGCTGCGATGTGAGCCTGCGCATCGTCCAAGGCGGTGAGGAGAAAGTCTTGCTGCTCGCCGCGACCTGGGAGCCAGCAGCCGATCCGCTCGACGACGCAAGCCTCTTCACAAGAGCGGTGAATCTCCCTGCCTCCGACGGACAAGTCACCAGCGTAGAGCTCTTGCTCACGCCCGACGCGGAGCACAATGGCCTTCCGAACAATCCGACCGTGCTCGCTTCTTGGAGCAACTAGCTCTTTGAATTCAGGAACAATCCGTGCGAAGGCTTTGGGCGGTCACACAGCCTTGCCGGAAAGGCACATCGAACTCAAACTTGGTTCACAATGCATTGTCAAAGCTCCAGTGGTTCGAAAGCCACGGTCTTTCGTGTAGGCTTGTGGCTCATCGTCCTCTCCTCGATGGGCTGTCGAGCTCCGGACAATGCGCTCGTCCTCCATCGCTGGACCCTCGTCCCTCAAGCGAACGAAACGCAAAAAGATATCAAGCTACCGTGCTTTCTCGATGATCTGGTTCCCCGCACCCAACCGACGTACACCCTTCGCACCACCGTCGAATGGCCCGCAGCCTGGGCCGGACAACCGGCGACCTTCGTCTTTCCCGACCTGGACACCGATGTGATCCTGCGAGTGAATGACGCCATCGCTTTGCCGACCAAAAGCCCCGCGTTCGGCGCGCCCATTGGACGCGGGGTTCGGCAGTGGTTCGTCCCAGCCGCGCTCTTCGGCAGCGGCACCGAAATTCGGCTAGAGCTCGAGTTTCAAAACGCCTGGTATATGAGCACCTGGCTCGACACGGTCCCCACCCTGATGGCCGTCGACCCAAATGTTCGACCGTGGCCGCTCTCCTTCAACCAAACCGTGGCGATCGTCTCCATCGCCATCACCTTCACAGCCTCGTTGACGATGTTCTTGCTCTTCCTAGGCCATCGCCGCGAGATCTCCGGCTTGTTCTTCTCCGCTGCGAGCATTTTCATCGTTCCCTGGCTGTTGTTCGAGCTGGGAATCATGCAGGGCATCTTCGGAGTCTACGCGACCCACGCCATCGGCATAGGCATATTGGTGGCTCTCCTATTCAGCTTCTATCAAATCCACGCCACCTTTCGACTCGGCCGCGTACCCTGGGCCGCACCCGTCCTGCTTTTGGGGACTATCATCGCAATCCTCATCTTGGGTAAAGATGGCACTCTCGGGGTGGTCTATGTGGTCAGCACGATAGGTGCAGCTGGCATGCTCTGGCAGTCTGTGATTGGGGTACGCCTCATCCTACGCAAGAACCCTCCACTCAACGCCTGGCTGAGCCTCCTCTCTTGGGTGCCGGCCATGGCTTGCATGTTCTCAGAGCTTTCTGGATGGCTGGGGAAAGGCGAGACGCTCGGCGGTATTCGTCTCATAGCGATCGGCTTCACTTGCTATTGCCTCTGCACGTTCCTCGCTCTAGGCCGTCAGGCTGCCCACTCTCAGAAGCAGGGCGAGACGCTCAACGCGGAGCTGCGAGATCGTCTTGCAGAAAAGCAGGCGGCCGAGGTGGCTCTGGCTCAAGCGGCAAAGGCCTGGCGGACGACCTTCGACGCCATTGGCGCAGGCGTGTGCCTTCTCGATCGGGACGCGCGAATCCTGCGCAGCAATCGAGCCATGGCCTCGATCCTCGGCGAGCCCGTGGAGACCCTCCAGGGAAAGGACCTCACCAAAGTGATTTCAGGTGAGACCTGGCTCCCGGCTCACCCCACCTCAACCGCGGACGTCGAATGCTCGCGTCCACAGGAAAAGGCGATCATCGAGTACGACAAACGCTGGTACAGCGTGGCCACCGACCCGGTCGTCGATACCGAACAGGGCATCACTGGCAGCGTCTACGTCATGACCGACGTCACGGCGCAAAGAGAGCTGGAGCAGCAGCTCTTCCAGTCCCAAAAAATGGACGCTGTCGGCCGTTTGGCCGGCGGCGTGGCTCACGACTTCAACAACCTGCTGTCGGTGATCATCTCCTACGGCGAATTCATCAGCGAGGAATGCCCCGTCGAGGGTCTTCGGGCCGATGCCCAGGAGATCGTGGTCGCGGGCAAGAGAGCGGCCGACCTCACGCGCCAGTTGCTCGTGTTCAGCCGCAAGCAAGTGCTTCAACCAAAGACGCATTCCCCCAACGACATCATCACTGACCTGACCAATATGCTCAGGAGGCTGATCGGCGAAAAAAATACCCTCAAGCTCTGTTTGGATCCGCAGGTGGGCTTTGTGTACTTCGACAAGGGACAGTTCGAGCAGGTGTTGGTCAATCTCGTCGTCAACGCGCGAGACGCCAGTCCCGAGGGCGGAGAAATCTTCGTAGCCACAAAGCTTCTGGAATTGGAAACGAAAAGTTCAGCGTCAGACCTGCCCGAATCCGCTGTCCGCGTGGCCATTTCAGTCAGCGACAAGGGCACGGGCATGACCGTTGACGTCAAACGCAAGATGTTCGATCCGTTTTTTAC
>JALOQD010000291.1 GCA_025453525.1 Myxococcota bacterium | reverse complement strand
GACCTCGGCGACCTCTATAGATGGCCGGATCTCAAAAAAATTCCTTTCAGCAACGAATCCATGTGCCTGTCGCTAGCCAGCAATGCCGGTCTCGCCGAAAAGGGATACAAGGATTTGACAGCGGCATTGAAGCACATGGATGTCAAGCTTCCCGTGACGTATTTCCAGGGAAGGTACGACTACCACAGCTCGGTCACTCCCGGTGTCGGGCCTTTTGGAAACTGGACCTCCTGGGCGATGTGTCCCGCAGGCCAGTACGCCATCGGTTACAAGATGCGAGTTGAGCCATCGCTCGGCTCGGACGGCGACGACACGGCGCTCAACGCGGTCGAATTGACCTGCGCGAACTTCGACCGAACGCAGACATCCCTCCGCTCGCCTCATCCAGGATACTGGGGAATCTGGCAGCCTGAGGCGCGTTGCGCTCGTGGACCCATGAATGGAATGCAAATCCGCATCGAGCCACGGCAGGGTTCCGACGCGGACGACACGGGAGCGAACGACCTGAAAGCTACGTGCGTGTCAGGCGGTAACATTCACGCTCCTGGAGGCGGAGTCTGGGGGAACGAGGGTGTGCCCACCTTCTGCCCAGCAGGTTCGGCGATTTGTGGTGCACGTATCCAAATCGAAACTCCGCAGAGCTCCGGCAGCGATGATACATCGATGAACGGCATCGATCTGGCCTGCTGCGCTTACTAGCGAAGCTTCGCCTCAAACCGATTTCCGCTCCGGTTTTGGGGTATTCCTTCCGGGACCTGCGGAACTCGGACATCGAAATGTCAACTCAGACAGTCCTCGGCCCAAAACGAACACCCCGAAGCCTCCGCTGCAAACTCGACTCATCTGCCATGATGAAAGGCTGGATAGATGTCTAGTTCCGCTTCAACCTCCCCATGACGGGTGAGGCCGCCCCTCACCGACAATTTCTACATCCCTCTTCCTCGAACGGACGCTGCCAATCTTTCGCCGTCTTTCCTCGATTACAATTACCGGAAGTCACTCGGCGTCTGTGACCCCAATGATCCGCACCCAGTTTCCTTGGACCCTGGAATAAGGCAGAATAGAGGGACCAAAAAGAGACCGATGGCTAAGACGAGCAACGAAGAGAATCAGGGTACGGGAGCGGCGGCTCCCAAGCAGCGGTGGAGCGCACGGCGCAAGCGCGAAGTAGTGCTTCGGATCTTTCGCGGGGAATCCCTGGATGGGCTATCTCGAGAGCTTGGAGTGGAGATGGCCCGCCTGGAGAAGTGGCGTGACGGGGCGCTGGCTGGGATGGAGTACGGCCTTCGGGAGCGGGGGGGGCGACCCTCGGGACCAGGAGCTCGAGACAGTGAAGGCGAAGCTCGGCGAGGCGCTGATGGAGAATGAGCCATTGCGGGTCAAGGCGGGCCGCACGGGCCCTTTCGGTATCAAGAGGCCGTGCGACTCTTCGTCGAAAACTACTTTGCATGGTCTGTCCAGAAATGCATCCCTAGTCGCCAAGACGTTTTTTTGGAAATTGTCTCTTCTCGATACCGATTTGCGTACTCGTACCAATGGACGGTTCGCCAAAGGGAAAAAAAGTAGGTTCTCAAAAAGCCGTGGCATATACCTTCCGCTCCTCGCGGAAACTCGAACATGGTCATTCGATCTTCCGTGGTATTACGACTCGAACAGTCCTCGTCGCTGTGGCACACGCCACGACTTTTTAAAGAAGTTACGAAAAAATATCCTTGGCGGATTAGGTGAGGTCTGCCCTCTTGACTTGCTCTTTCATAGTAGGGGATCCGCGTACCGGCCTCATGCGCTGAGGCCGACCCTTCTCAGAGGCGCAATCCTTGGGGGACTGGCGCCTCGTTGCTGGCACCAATGACGATTTCTGTCTTGAGGAGCGCGCCGTCGTCGCCGGCGAGACGGCCGTTTGTTATGGCGGCTCGGATAGCGGCTTCGTCGTCATAGTTTCCGCGATGGAAGATGAACACCCACAAAGTATGTGTGCCTGGGGGAAGAGAGAAATCCTCACCGACCACGCCTTCGAGTCGCAGCGCTCCTTCGCCCGAGGTTTTTACCGCGAGGCGAGCCTGTTGAAGGTGGTCTTCCTGTTCGGCCCACACGCGGGTCTGCACCGTTCCCTTATACGCATTGGCCGGTCGAAGGTCGATGCGCAGCCTCGAGTGCGGGGAAAACCGCGGGACTTGGGGCGCTGGCTCCTTGTCGTCGCGCAGGGCCCTGGTGCCGTGGGACACAGAGAGCGAGTACTCGGGCAGGGGCTCACGGCCGGTGAAGAAGACGGCGCAGACAAAGGCAATCGCCGCTGCAGCGGCGACGCTGGCGATGGCGGAAAGGGTTCGAGCGCGAGCTGTGGTCTTGGCGCGTTGGGCGGCCAGGGCGACGAGCTTCTCCGACTCGGCCTGGGCTCTCGGCTCGATATAGGCGCGCTGCGCTTGCCGCTGTTCCTCGAATTTTGCTCGACACGTCTGGCAGTCGTCTGCATGGGTGATCACCGCTTCGAGACCGTGGGTCTCTCCGGCGAGTAAGCGGTCGATATCGAACTGCCGCAGGTGCCGGATGGCAGGGGCGTTCGAGTCGCTCATGGTGGAACCTCCTGTGTGGTCAACTCGGCGAACGCAGTGCGGAGCCGCATCAACTTCTTGTTGATGGTCACCCGGCTGAGACCGAGAATGTTCCCGATCTCTTCCTGGGTCATATCATCGACGAAGGTGAACACCGCGATCTGCTGGGTCACCTCATCGAACCGGCGCATCGCGACCTGCAGGGCGTTTTTGAGCATCACCGGTTCATCGATGGCCGCGACTGCCTTGGGCATCGAGTGGGCGACTCGCTGCTGCCACGCCCCACCGCGCCGTCCTCGGGCCCGGAGTGTGTTGAGGCAGATGTTCGTCGAGACTCTGTAGAGCCAGGTCGTCCACTCCGCGTCCTTTCGGAATTCGCCGCCCTTGGTAAGGAGCCGCACAAAGGTCTCCTGGGCCGCGTCCGCGGCCAGGGTTTTGTCACTGAGCAGCCGCAGACAACGCCGCTCGATCTGCACCCAGTACCGCCGGTACAGCTCCTCGACGACTTCCTTTTCCACCACATTGGACAACTGGCCCAGCCCCTGTGTAAACACCCTTCGACGGCCTGAGGTGATTTTTTCGTTTATGTTCTAGTTGGAGTGGCGCCACAGGGCAAGACGGAGGCTTCGAATATCTCTGTGAGCCGGGACAGGACTTCTCGACGTTCGCCTTGGGGACCGTCCCCGGTCGATTGCCTTTTGGGTAGTCACCTGTCAGACTGGAGACGATGATGACGAAGCGGCGCGCGCGGCAGTCTCCTGGGCGGGAACGGCATGCGCCTCGAGACAGAAAGTCGTCGTTGACAAAAATACCATGCGCAACCCCGTTCGTACTCCCGGTCTGGAGCGCGCCATCGTCCCCGCGCTTTTCGCAATAGCGATTTCATCTGCGCCTTTAGTAGGCTGCCACTGTCAGAGCGAAAATCTTCCCCTCGAAGTGTGGTACGACGGCTGCTCTTCGGTATGGCAGGGTCCTGTATGCCTGCTCGGATCTGAGCGGCAGATGTTCCTGTGGATCAAGACGGCGCCCAGCGCACAAATCGAAATTGATTTTGGCAAGAACGAAAGAGTCGTCGAGCTCGCGCCCCTGGACGGCGGGAAGCGCTACAAGGTCGCTGTGCCTCGAGGAGAGAAGCTGGGCCGCGTGAGCGCCAGCACTGACGAGGCTCGCGGCAGTTGGCAGCTCGCCTTGCAGGAGGAGCCTGTCGAGCCCTCCTGGCTGGGCGAGGCCCGCACCTTGCGCAAAGAGCCGAACACGAAGGAAGCCATCCGACTCGTGGAGCCGCACCTCAATGACCCGGAGCCCATGTGGAAAGCCCGCGCTCTGGGACTGCGCGGCCGTCTGGCCATGGACCTGGGCCAGACCGAGCAGGCCTGTGCCTTTCTCGCCCAGGCAGGCGAGCTCAACGAGGAAATCGGTCACGATTCCGAAGCTGTTGCCGACCGCACAGCGCTGGCCTTTCAGCACATCGAATTCACCAGAAGGTTCGACGAAGCTCGCCGGGTGCTCGAGCGCACGAAGCTCCGTCAGACAGGCGCTATTGCCGAAGTGGTCTACCTTGCAGAGTCGAAGGCGAAGCTGGCGACCATCACGGGAGATATCCGCGGCGCTCTGTCGCATCTGCGGCCTGCGTCGCGCCTCGCCGCGAGGTCGGGGCGAATCGATCTGAGTGCTTGCGTCGATCTTGAGCTGAGCCTCGCCGAAGGTCTGCTCGGGTTTCACGATAAAGCAGCACAGCGCCTTGCATCACTTCGGCAACTGGCCTCTGGTGAGCTTCCGCCGTGTCTTAGGTTTTCTATTCTCACCAATGAAGCATGGGCTCTCATCCTTTCTGCTGAGGCCACAGGCCAACCCAGTCGCGATCCTATTGCGCTGTTCGAGGAAGCCGCGAAGCTGCTCGACGGTCCTTGTTCCATGCCGCTGGAGCGAACCAATGCTCAAGTCAATCTCGCATTGGCCTACCTACAGGCCGGCGAGCTCGACAAATCCAAGGCCGCCCTGGTCTGGTTTGCCAACCATCCTTCTGAGCATACGACCCTCGAAGAGGCCTGGAAATTGGAAGTCATGGGGAGAACTGACTTGGCTGAGGGCGAGATCTCAAAGGCGCTTGCGTTGTTCGTGGAGCAGGAACGCGTGGCCGAGCTCGCAGTCCTCCCGTTCGAGCTTTGGCGAGCTATCGTGGGACAAGCCCGTGCCCTGCTCGCCCAGGAGAAGCTCCCTGCGGCGCTGGAGCGCTACGAGGAAGCCGCCACGCTGTCCGAGCAAGCCCTGTTCAGCGTCCCAGTGGGCGCTGGCCGCGCCGCGTTCGTCGCTCAGCAACGCAGCGCTATACGAGAGCGCCTGTCGCTGCTGCTGCGTCTCGGTAGGCCGGAAGTGGCTTTGAAGCTCGCTCGAAAGGAGCGGACTCGAGTCTGGGAGTCCGTCAGACTTGGCACTGTGCCCTCCACGGCACCTCCACAGCAGCGAGCCCAAGTCGATCGCGCCCTGGGTGACTATTGGACCCTGCGCAGCCGACTCGATGAATCCGCAGCTGCGGATTGGCAACTGCCTGCGGACCAAGCCGAGCAGGTTCGGCAGGAGCGCCAGGCTCAGTTGGCAACGCTCAACGATTTGCTCGACGCCGCGCTCGGGACCAAGAACCATCCCACCGCAGAGCCCAGCCCAGAGGTCGCCATGGGAACTTTGCGCCTTGTGTTCTTTCCGATGGCTTCGAGCAGTTGGCTCGCCTTTGCCCAGGACGAGGTGGGCGTCGAGATCGCTGTGTTGGACGCTGTCGATAGCAGGAGTGCGTCGATCGAGCTTTCTCAGAAATTGCTCGCGCCGTTCGAGGAGCGTCTGCAGCGCTGCCAGAAGGTCGAGGTCCTGACCACCGGGCAGCTCGAGCAGGTGGATTTTCATGCTCTGCCGTGGCATGGCCAGCCCCTCGACTACCAGAAGCTTGTGGTATACGGCATGGATCTCCCCGCGGTGAGCGCACCCACAAGTGACCAGCGCCCTGTGGTGGTCGCGGTTGTCGATCCCGGCTATGATCTGCCCCAGGCCAGAGGCGAGGCGCAGCTTCTTGCGCAAACAGTGGGACAAGGCAATGCTCAGCTTCGGCTTTTTGATCGCGCCAACGTGAGCGCTGCCCAGCTGGGCAAGGAGCTGAACCAAGCCAGCCTGTTTCACTTTTCCGGCCATGGCTCATTCGACGATAGCGCTGGCTGGGACAGCGCGCTCGTGCTCTCCGAAGGAGCGCGGCTGTCGGTCTCGGATGTGCTGGCGCTGCGCAATGCACCTGGACAGGTTGTGCTGCTCGGCTGTGAGACTGCGCGTTCAGAACGCAACGGTCCCGGAGGCATGGGCATTGCGCATGCGTTCTTGCTCGCCGGCAGCCAGCTGGTAGTCGCCATGAGTCGTCCCGTTCGAGACGACCTTGCCGCGCAGCTCTCGTCGGAGCTCTACCGCTACTATCAAGGGGAGGTTCTAGGGCCGCAAGATGTGCGATCTGCGCTCCTGCGCTTGCACAGCTCGAGCCCGGAGGATGATTGGAACAGCGTGCGGATTCTCGTTCGCTAGATGGAATCCAGACGATGTCTAAGACAAACTGAGATCGATGTTGTGGCGACCTAAAATATTACAATCGGTCCGTTGATCCTCTGCACCGTAACGAACATTGGAAGGGGCTGAGAGACGGTGAAAGCGATGGGCGTATAGCCATAAGAAGTTTCGCTCGTCGAACCGTTGATTTCCACGGTGCTGATGTTCTCGGCGAGCGTGTGTGTCTCAATGTTTTGCTGGTAGTAGCTTTGGCCCGGAACGGCTATGTTGAGATTCAGGGAGACGGTCTCAAGCACGCGGCCTTCAGCGTCATAGAGTGTCAAGTAGGGGTTCAAGATCGATGATGGAAACTCCTTATCGACTTTCATCATGACGTTGATCAGCCTGGTATTCTGGAAAGTCTTAAAATGACACGTAGGGCAGAAGCGAACGGGGGGCTGTGGTCCAAGCCTCGTTAAGTTGTACACGCTCTGGAGGTTCGGCTCTCGGACACCGGCCGTGGACTCCATGCCGCGGTAGTAATTAGAAATGAAATTGGTATGTTGCATAAACAAAGCATTGTAGGCTGTCCGGTCTAGCCGCGATACCGCTCCTTTAAAGGGTCCGGGAGCGATGCAGCTGGGCATCTTCCGTAGGCAACTGCCTTCACCGTTGGCGCACAGGGCTGTGAGAGTCTGACACACCGAGAGTCGGGACGGGCTATCCTTGCATTCTTTGCCGCCCAGACAGGTGTACACCGTGTCCGTAGGCCCGCCTTCGAGCTTAATGCCGTTGTCGTAGATGGCCTGGGTAACCTGGGCAGGCGAGAGCTTCGGCTCAAACGCCCACACCAAGGCTGCGCTCGCCGACACCAGCGCCGCAGAAACCGAGCTGCCGGTCAGGATGACCGTGGCTTGGGGTGACTCATAGCGAATTTCGTCGCCTTCGGGAACCCGCTCGGGCGTGCCCGGGGGGGTGATGCCTACACCGAAAGCGCCAGGTGCCACAATGCGGGTTGTCGATTTCGGACGGGCATTGGTCAGCATTACGTCGCTGCCATCCACACCGGCAATGGCGTACACCAGAGGCAGGTACCCATTTTCCTTGTACTGGAACGGCTTGTAATTTATGTAACTGAGATTTTTGAAGTAATTCTTGTTCCCTTCGAACTCGATACACTGCTCA
>JALOQD010000290.1 GCA_025453525.1 Myxococcota bacterium | reverse complement strand
TCCGCCGCGCCTCCGGCGCGAGGATGACGATCGTTTCAACAAGAGGAAACCTGTGCGATCGTGGCCATAGTACTTGGGACTTCAGCCCGGGTGTTCTAGCGTTTGCGTCGTCGCGCGGTGTCGCTCTGTCCCTTGCAATTCTTCTTTCCCCACGCTAAGTAGGCCCCTGTTCGAGCTCGGCCCGCGAGGCCCATCAGGGAGGTGTGTGTTGTCATCTATTTTTAAAGAGATCAGCCCGGTTCTCACCGAGATCCAGATAGAAATCTCCACCGACGAGATCGCCAAGGCGGTCGAGAAGGCGTTTAGCGAACTTGGACGCAATGCCCGCGTTCCGGGTTTCCGGCGCGGAAAAGCGCCGCGAACCGTGCTTCGCAGGATCTACGGTCAAGCCGTGCTCGCTGACGTGACTCAAGATCTCGTGCAGACCCACGCCGAGAAGGCCTATGCCGAGCACGGTGTGACGCCCCTGTCTCGTCCCGAGGTCGATCTCGGTTCGCTGAGCGAAAAAGAGCCATTCAAGTTCTCCATCAAATTCGAGCGGCGTCCCAAGCTCGACGCCGTGAGCTTTGACGGCGTCGAGATCACGCGCCGTGGGGTCCTCGTGGAGCCGGCGGCGGTGGACAAGGAGCTCGAGCGGCTGCGCAGCGCCATGGCCGACGTGGTGGAGCTCGAGTCGCCGCGTCCGGCGCGCAAGGGCGACATGGCGACGGTCAAGCTGTCGACCAAGGAGGACGAAGGCTGGAAGGTTCTCGCCGAGCGTCGTGATTACGTAGTGGGCGCGGGCGACACGGTCCAGGAGATCGAAGAGGCGCTGTTGGACATGAACGTCGGCGATGCCAAGGACGTGGAGCTCGGTGGCAAAGAGGACGGCCCCCCGGTGCGCACTTTGCGCGTCGAGCTCCTCGAGCTGCGCGATCGCAAGATCCCGGAATTGGACGACGAGCTCGCCAAGGATCTCGGCGACTTCACGACGCTCGCGCAGCTGCGCGACGACATCGAAAGGCGGATGCTCGAGCGCGATCGCCAGGAAGAAGAGCATCGGCTGAGGACCGAGTTGTTCGACCGCCTGCGCGAGCGGAATCCCTTCGATTTGCCTCCGACCCTCGTCAAGCAGCAGTCCTATTCCCTGCAGCTCGGCTTCGCTCGGACCATGGCGTCCTTTGGCATGGAGTCGCCTGAAGACGAGAAGTTCAAGGAATTGGCTGAACGAGCCGACAAGACCGCCGCCGAGATGGTGCATCAGAGCCTCTTGCTGTTCGAGATCGCTCGACTCCATGACATCGAAGTCACCCCCGATGACGTGGAGCAGTCCATGAAGAGCGAGTCTGACTCCCGTGGAGTGCCGCTGCCCATGGTGCGGGCCGAGTACAGCAAAGACGAGAAGCGCGCCTCGGAAAAGGCCCATCTCATCCTCGAAAAGAAGGTTTTTGATTTCGTCGCCGCCAAGGTTAAGATTACCGACGCGAGCGCTTAGAACCGTGGCACATCCGCTACAGACGCGGCGCTTCGAAGAGGTGAGGCATGAGCGGCATTCCGGATAAGGCCTTCGTCGATTACATCCCCTATCCGCAGGTAGTGGAGACCACTCACCGAGGAGAGCGGAGCTGGGATATCTTTTCGCGGCTCCTCAAGGATAGAATCATCTTCCTGGGTACACCCATCCTCGACGAGGTGGCGAATCTGGTAGTGGCCCAGATGCTCTATCTCGAGGCCGATGACCCTGAAAAAGAGATCATGATTTATATCAATTCGCCAGGTGGCTCCGTGGCGGCCGGGCTCGCGATCTACGACACGATGCAGTATATCCGTTCTCCGGTGGCGGTGACGTGCATCGGCCAGGCCGCGTCCATTGCCGCGGTGCTCCTCGCCGCGGGCAAAAAGGGTCGGCGCATGGCGCTGCCCCATAGCAGGATCATGTTGCATCAACCCCTGGGTGGCGTGCAGGGACAGGCGACGGATATCGAAATTCACGCCCGCGAGATAGTGCGGTTGCGCAGGACCATTTCCGAGGTGCTGGCGAAGCACACCGGTCACGATCTCGAGAAGGTGCAAGTGGATACTGACCGCGACTATATTCTGACCGCAACCGATGCGGCGGAGTACGGCCTCATCGACGAGGTGATGCAGGCACGCGAAGGCTGATAAATCTGGCCTTGCGACGCGCGGAAGACCGCTTGCGATGCCAGGCCGAAGACATATAATGATTTGTCGAAGGTTTGACGAACGCGAGGTGATCCCTTGAGTCGTGGTAGAGGAAACGATCGTCCGACACTGACGTGCTCGTTCTGCGGCAAAAGCCAAAAAGAAGTCCGCAAGCTCATCGCCGGACCGACGGTCTACATCTGCGACGAGTGCATCAGCTTGTGCAACGATATTATCGCCGAGGAGCTCGGTTCCCACGAGCACGGAGACACGACGCGGGAGCTTCCCAAGCCGGTCGATATCAAAAAAACACTCGACGAGTACGTTATTGGTCAGGAGCACGCCAAGCGCGTCCTGTCCGTGGCTGTGTACAACCACTACAAGCGCATCGACCAGAAGCCAACGACGGACGATGTCGAGCTGCAGAAGTCCAACATTTTGTTGCTCGGTCCCACGGGATGCGGCAAGACCGAGCTCGCCCGCACCTTGGCCAAGGTGCTCAATGTGCCCTTCGCCATTGCCGACGCCACGGCGCTCACCGAGGCCGGCTACGTGGGAGAGGACGTCGAGAACATCGTCGTGCAGCTTCTGCAGAACGCCGATCACGACATCGAGCGGGCTCAGCGTGGCATCATCTACATCGATGAGGTCGATAAGCTGTCCCGCAAGAGCGACAACCCCTCCATCACCCGCGACGTTTCGGGAGAAGGCGTGCAGCAGGCCCTGCTCAAGCTCATCGAGGGCACGGTGGCCAATGTTCCGCCCAAGGGTGGACGCAAGCATCCGCAGCAGGACTTCTTGCAGGTCGACACCACGAATATCCTCTTCATCTGCGGCGGCGCGTTCCACGGCGTCGACAAGATCATCGAGCAGCGCATCGGCAAGAAGACGCTGGGCTTCGGCGCTGAAATCAAAGCCATGAGCAACAAGCCCATGGGGGAGCTGCTCCGCGCCATCCAGCCCGAGGACCTGCTCAAGTACGGCATGATTCCCGAGTTCGTCGGCCGGTTGCCCATCGTCGCGACCCTGCACGAGCTCGACGAGGATGCGCTCGTGGATATCCTCGTGCGTCCCAGGAACGCGCTGGTCAAGCAGTACCAGAAGCTGTTCGACATGGACGCGGTCAAGCTGTCCTTCACCGAGCCGGCCCTGCGGGCCGTGGCCAGGCACGCCATTGAGCGGAGCACCGGGGCTCGCGGTCTGCGCAGCGTGCTCGAGGCCGCCATGCTGGATATCATGTTCGAGATTCCTTCCATGGATCGTCCGCGGGAAGTCGTGATCGACGAGGAATGCATCCTCAGCTCAGAGCGGCCCCTGGTGGTTTTCGAGAAAGACAAGGCCAAGCCGGCCTGATATTATCCCCCGTCCGTCTCGCCTTCACCGGCGCTCATTCTGTGCAGCGCGAGTGCAGCCAGAAACTGGTTCAATGGAGGGCGGGCGGTGACCCTTTGCAAACACTAAGGTGAATATGACGATGCCCAAGAGCCAAGAAAGACGAGACGACGAGACAACCCGCGTAGTGCCCCTGCTGCCGCTGCGCGATATTATCATCTTTCCCCACATGGTCGTGCCGCTGTTCGTCGGTCGCGACAAATCCATCGCTGCGCTCGAAGAGGCGATGAAGGGGGACAAAGGCCTGCTCCTGTGTGCTCAGCGCGAGGCCAAAACCAACGATCCAGGCCCAGACGACATCTACGAGGTGGGCACCCTCGGTACCATCGTACAGCTCCTGCGCTTTCCCGATGAGACGGTGAAGGTTCTCGTCGAGGGCAATCAGCGGGCGCGGATCAAGCAGTTCGTGCGCACGGACGAGTTCTTCCAAGTCGAAGTGGAGTTGGTCGAGCAGGAGGCCACGGTCGGGCTCGAGCTCGAGGCCCTGCAGCGCTCGGTGGTCTCCACCTTCGAGACCTACGTCAAGCTCAACAAGAGCATTCCGCCAGAGATGCTGGTCACGATCCAGAGCGTCGATGACCCTTCGAGATTGGCGGACATGATCGTCGTCCATTTGGCTTCGCTCAAGCTCGAGGATCGCCAGTCGATCCTCGAGAACCCAGAACCCAAGGGGCGCCTGGAGCGCATGCTCGAGCTCATGCAGAGTGAGATCGAGATCATCCAGGTCGAAAAGCGCATTAGGGCCCGGGTCAAGAAGCAGATGGAGAAGACCCAGAAGGAGTACTACCTCAACGAGCAGATGCAGGCGATTCAGCGCGAGCTCGGTGAGAAGGACGAATTCCGCTCCGAGATTTTGGAGCTCGAGGAGAAGCTCAAGAAGAAGCCGGGCGTCACCGAGGAGGCGCTCGACAAGGGACGCCGCGAGCTCAAGAAGTTGTCGATGATGTCGCCCATGAGCGCCGAGGCCACGGTGGTTCGCAACTACCTGGAGTGGATCACCGAATTGCCCTGGGGCGAACGCACAGACAATCAAATCGATCTCGACGCTGCCGAGCGCATCCTCGAAGAGGATCACTACGGCCTGAAGAAGATCAAGGAGCGCATTCTCGAGTACCTCGCGGTGCAGGCGCTCGTGGGCAAGCTCAAGGGACCGATTCTGTGCTTCGTGGGACCGCCGGGAACGGGTAAGACCTCCCTTGCTCGTTCGGTGGCAAGGGCTACGGGCCGCAAGTACATTCGCCTTTCCTTGGGCGGCGTGCGCGACGAGGCCGAGATCCGCGGGCATCGGCGTACGTACATCGGCGCCATGCCGGGCAAGATCATCCAGAGCCTACGAAAAGTTGGCACGCGCAATCCGGTGTTTCTGCTCGACGAAGTCGACAAAATGAGCTCGGACTTTCGCGGTGATCCGGCCTCGGCCCTGCTCGAGGTGCTCGATCCCGAGCAGAACTTCATGTTCAACGATCATTACCTCGACCTCGACTACGATTTGTCCGACGTGATGTTCATCACCACTGCCAACACCCTGTCGGGCATTCCCCTGCCGCTCCAGGACCGCATGGAGATCATCGAGCTGTCGAGCTACACTGAGTTCGAGAAACTCCACATCGCCAAACGCTACCTGGTGCCGCGACAGACGAAGGAATCGGGACTCGAGGGCCTGTCCCTCGAGTTCGGCGAGGCTGCGCTGCGAACGGTCATCAACCACTACACGCGGGAGTCTGGAGTGCGCAATCTCGAGCGCGAGATCGGCAGCGTCTGCCGGAAGATCGCTCGTCGCGTGGTGGCGGAAGGCAAGGACAAGCCCATCGAAGTGACGCCCAAGGATGTGCCGAAGTACTTGGGGGTTCCCAAGCACACCGTGGGTCGCAAGGAAGAAGAGGATCGCATCGGACTGGTCAACGGCCTGGCCGTGACCAACGTGGGTGGTGATCTGCTCCCCACCGAGGTGTCCGTGCTCCCGGGCAAGGGAAACCTCAAGCTCACCGGGCGCTTGGGCGACGTGATGCAGGAATCGGCGCAAGCGGCGTTGTCCTATGTGCGGTCTCGTTCTTCAGTGCTCGGGCTCGAAGAGGATTTCTACCAGAAGGTCGATATCCATGTTCACTTTCCCGAGGGCGCCGTACCCAAGGACGGCCCGTCGGCCGGAATCACCGCCGCGACGTGCCTTGTGTCAGCCCTCACCAAGATGCCGGTGCGCTCTGACGTGGCCATGACCGGCGAGATCACCCTGCGGGGTCATGTGATGCCCATCGGAGGCCTCAAGGAAAAGATCCTGGCAGCTCACCGCGGCCGCGTGCGCACGGTGATCTTGCCCAAGGAAAACCGCAAGGACATCCATGATATTCCCTCTCGCGTGTTGCGCGTCATGCGGCTGGTGCTCGTGGACCACATGGATGACGTGCTCGCAGAAGCGCTCGTGGATCCTTCTTTCATCCATAAGCTCGAAAGACCAAGTGGTATTCTCGTGTACGAGGACGGCAAACTGGTGACACCGTGCGCGACGTTCATCGAGCCAGAAGACGAAGAGCTGGATAGACCGAGTGTGCCGCCACAGGAAAATTCGATCCAATCCAGCGCCCACTGATAGTGCACGCCATGCGCCTTTGGCCACAAGTCGTCGGGCTCGTTATCGCAGTGCTGCTGCCTGTCCCGAGCGCATTTGCCGCTGGACCGCTGCCTGTTTCGAGTCGACCGGCCCTTTCTTCCGATGGATACCATGTCATCGAAGGCATCGAAGTGCCTCCTCCTTGGTCGTGGCATGCGCGGCTCGTCGCCGATGGTCAGGTCGGCAGAGGTCCGATGGACGACGCGACGCTGTTGCGCGCTCGGCTGAGCGGGGGGCTGGCCTTTCCCGGGAGGCTCGAGGTCGATTTATCGCTGCCCGTGGGCGCGTTGGTGGTGGCGGCTAGCCCCTTGGGCCGGCCCCCGGGCAAAACGTCGGGGGTTGGGCTCGGTGATCTCGAGCTTGCGTTGATGTGGACCGCCTTGGGAAAGGAGCGGGCGTTGGGGTTGCTTGTGGGCGCCATTGTGACAACTCCCACTGGAGACGAGTCGCGGATGCTCGGAGAAGCGGGATTCACCATAGAACCCCTGTTGAGCCTCGCGACAAATGTTCTTGGGACGAGACTCTCCCTCAATCTAGCGTACCGCTATCGCACTGCGCGGTCCTATTTTCAGGGCTTCGAGCAAGACGACGACGTCGTCTGGCGCATCGCTCTCCGAGTTCCCAAGGAAAACGACGTCGCCTTCACTCTGATGAGCGAAGGCTCGGTAGGAGTGGCGACGGGTGAGGGACCATGGCCGAACCGCAGATCGCGACCTGTGCTGGTCGGAGGAGGCATCGACTTGCCGGCATCGCGCCACGGGAGGTTCGCGACGTATCTCGAAATTGGCATAGATGGAGCGACAGCGCCGAGCGTGCTCTTCAGCCTCGGGTTCCAAATCGGTCCGGTGCCACCGGACGAAGACCGCGATGGCGTGGGCGGTCTTGCCGACGACTGCCCATTGCTCGTTGAGGATCGGGACGGCTTCGAGGATCGCGACGGGTGTCCAGATCTCGATAACGACAAAGACGGCTTCCCAGACGACGAAGACCGATGTCCCGATGCGCCGGCCAAGAGCGACTTTTCCACGGATGGGTGCTGACAGGATCGCTCAGAATCAACCTCGGTCGCACCTCGGCCGAACGCGGACGCTCGCTGCGTTCTCCTCCTCGACGTATCTTCGGATACGCCTCGTC
>JALOQD010000489.1 GCA_025453525.1 Myxococcota bacterium | reverse complement strand
TCCATCTCGGACACGCCAATGCGCACCGCGAAGAACGACAGGTCGTCCCACGGAAGCAAGTAACCCGAGAAGCCGAAGAACATGGTCAGGCCGATGAGCCCGAGGCCCGTGAGCCAGGTGAGCTCCCGCGGTGGGCGGTAGGCCTTCATGAAGAAGGTCGAGAACATGTGCAGCACCAGCGTGAGGACCATCAGGTTGGCGCTCCAGTGGTGCACGCTGCGGATGAGCGCGCCGTAGGGCACCTCCATGACGATGCGGTTCACCGAAGCCCACGGCTGGCTCGGCCGGTAGTAGACCATGAGCAAAACGCCGGTGACGATCTGCACGATGAGGAAGAAGAGGGCGATGCCGCCCATCATGTACCACACGGAATGACGGTGCTCCGGCACTTCCTTCTTCCTGAAGAATTCGATGATCGGCCAAATGGGATAGCGCTTGAGCGTGGCCCGCGCGACCTTGCCGGGCAAGGTGTCCGGTGGTGGCAACGCGTCCTGCGCTTCCTTCGGGATGGGCGCAAATCGTTCGTCCATGTTCAACCCTGTTTGTTCGGCGCCGCGAGCCGCGCCACGTAGAGCAGACCGTTTTCTTCAAAGACCTTGAGCTCGGTGAGCGGCCGTGGCGGCGGGCCCGCGATGTTCTTGCCATCGAGGTCATACGTACCGCCGTGGCATGGGCAATGGAGCTTGTCTCCCTCGAACGCCACATTGCAGCCCGCATGAGAGCACTTGGCGTCAAAGGCCTTGAGCGTGCCATCGGGCTTGCGCAGGACGACGAGGCCGCGATTCGCATAGCCGCCGTTCTTGCCCATGCCTGGCTGGGCCACTTCGGCCGGAGAGATCTTGTCGACCTGCGCTTTGCCTTCCTTGCCAAAGGGATCTGGCACGGGCTGAGGAGCGAGATACTTGTAGGTCGGATAGGCCGCGGCCCCGCACCACAGCGCGCCGAGCCCACCGAGGGTGAGCAGGAACCTGCGCCGCGAGGGATCCTGTGACGCCTCCCCCGGTGATTGTTCATCCTTGTCATTGGTCATGCGCTTCCCTCTTCTCCATAGACTGTCAAATGACTCGATGGATCCATTGAGGTATTGGTTGTCCTATTTAACAGAGGAATGTCGAGTTACAAAGCTTTTAATGTGCGTAGGAGAGCCGAGAAAGGGGCGGGTGCATGCAGCGAACTAGAACGTCCAGGGTCGAACCGGCTCGAATCTTCCTTGGAAGAAGCGCAGGGCGTGGGGCTCGTAGACAAACTTCAGCCCGCTGATTTGGTCTCGCTTTTCATAGAGGCGCCGGATGCCCTCGACCACGAAGTCGAAGTGGCTGTCCGTGTACACGCGGCGCGGAATGGTGAGACGAACGAGCTCCAGGGCCGGGCGGTAGTTCTTGCCATCCTTGTCGCGGCCCTTGGAAACGTTGCCGCGCTCCATGGCTCGCACGCCGGTCTCGATGTAGATGGCTGAGGCGAGCGCTTGGGCTGGATACTCGTCCTGGTCGATGTGCGGCAAGAAGCTCTTGGCGTCGAGGAAGATGGCGTGAGTGCCGGGCGGAGTGACGATGGGCACGCCGGCGTCCATGAGCTTGCGCCCCAGGCGGCGCGTCTGCTCCACGCGCATGGCGATGTAGTCGTCGTCGAGGGAGTCGAGCAAGCCGCGGCGCAGAGCCTCGATGTCCTTGGGATCGAGACCGCCTGTCGTGACGTCGCCTTCCCAGACGCGCAGCATGCGGCGGAACTGATGCGCCAACTCGTCGTTGTTGCAGGCGAGCAGGCCGCCCATGTTGACCATGAAGTCCTTCTTGCAGGAGATGGTGCAGCCATCGCCGTAGCTCATGAGCTCGCGCAAGATGGCTTCCACGCTTTTGTTCGCGTAGGCCGGATCGTTGAGCTTGATCATCTGGGCGTTTTCGACACAGCGCGTCGCGTCCCACATGACCGGGATGCCGTGCTTCTGGCACAGGCGCGTCGGGTTATGCGCCTCATCGACGATGATATCGACGAAGATGCCGCCAGCCATCTCTTGGTGTGCCTTGGTGGTGGTGAAGTACATATTGCCCGGCACGTACTGGCCCGGCTTGATCATGCACTGCGACATGATGTGCTCAGCCGCGCGCCCCTGATGCGTGGGGATGATGTGCTCGAACCCGAGGATCTCTTGGAACTCGGCCACGAGGTCGTGGTAGTGGCGGCTCGAGTACGGAGTGTCCGTGGAGTTGGTCATGCCTTCCCACTGGTAACCGCTCATGGCCGTGGTGCCGCTGTCGGTCAGGAAATCGATGTACACGTTCTCGGAGGTGAGGAGGAACGTGTTGTACCCCGCTTCGGCCATGGCCAGCTTGCGCTGCTCTTTGTCTGTGACCTTGATTGGCTCGAAGATGGCGATTTTGTACGGCTCGTACGGACGCGAAGCCGCGACGGTTTGAGGGAAGGTCACGAGCAGCCGATGGTTGACCGCTTCGAACACGGCCTCGTCCACGAACTCGGGTTCATTCTTGAGGGAAAGACCCGAGATGTCCGCGCGGTTTTCGTAGACCGTGGCCACCACTTCTGCGATGTGCTCGAGATGGGCTCTCGTGTAGGCGTGGCGCGGCAGCTCGAGGTTGACGATCTTGCTGCCTTCGCCGCTGAGGTGATAGCCGAAGCCGCCGTCGATGCGCGGACGAATGCCGCCCATGAGGTAGAGGCAAGCGGCGACCACGAACTTCGGGTGCTCCTGGGAAGTGAGGTGTGGCAGGAAGTCCTTCACGACGAGACCCACGCCGCGGGTGCCCAGGGTGCAGGGAACCTTGCGAGCGCACAAGAGGGTGTGGAGCTGCTCGATTTGGGAC